>JAURXV010000164.1 GCA_030654195.1 Syntrophales bacterium
TCCTCAAGGGATGAAGCGGTCATCCCCTGCGGCCTGAAACAGGTCTTGTCCGGCCGGGCGGCGACATGTCTGCAACATTTCGGTCTCGGCATGATCCCTCTCCGTTTCCTGGATTATAAGCATATGCTCATAATATGTCAAGGCTGAACATAAGGCAAATTGTTCATTGACAGGCAGCAGATGTGTTTCTTATAATATCAGCGAAATAAAGCGATATCATCCTTGTCGGAGCCGTTCGGGCGGCCGGGATGCCCTTCGAATTCCGGTCGGTCGTTTTTCAACTCGTTGATCAAGGAGGTGACAAATCATGGATATCCTACGGAAAAAAACATGGTCTCCCTACACTGCAGGCGCACTGGCCGGCCTTCTGCTGGTCCTGTCCGTCTTCTTCACGGGGAAATACTTCGGCGCCTCGACCACCTTCGTCCGCGCGGCGGGTTTTGTAGAACAGGCCGTCGCGCCGGATAAAGTGGCCGGCATGGCCTATTTCCTCAAGGAGAAAGTGATCGTCGATTGGCAGTTCCTGTTCGTCGTCGGGGTGCTCTTCGGTTCCCTGGCGTCGGCCTGGCTCTCGAAGGAAAAACGGGCGGTCGCCGTGCCGCCGATGTGGGAGGGCCGCTTCGGGGCGTCGCGCGTCCGGCGTTGGACGGCGGCCTTTCTGGGAGGAGTGGTCCTGATGTTCGGGGCGCGTCTTGCCGATGGGTGACCGAGCGGTCACGGCCTGAGCGGTCTGGCTCAGGTAGCCGTCAGCGGTTACGTATCCTTGATCTGCTTTTTCCTGGCCGGCATCGTCATGGCCAGGATCCTGTACGGAGGAGGGAATGGCCATGAATGAACTGCTGACCGGCGCCGTCACGGGAATCCTCTTCGGATTCTTCATGCAGAAGGCACAGGTGATCCGGTACGACCGGCAACTGGCCGCCCTGCGCCTCCAGGACATGACCATCGTCAAATTCATGCTCTCCACCATCCTGGTGGCTATGGTGGGCATCTATCTGCTGTTCGATCTGGGTCTCATCAAGCTTTCCGTCAAACCGCTGATCCTGGGGGGCAACGTGCTGGGCGGCCTGATCTTCGGGCTCGGCTGGGGCATCGTGGGATATTGCCCCGCCACGGCCATGGGAGCCTTGGGGGAGGGACGCTACGACAGCGCCTTCGGTCTGCTGGGGATGCTCCTCGGGGCGGGGCTCTACGCCGAGGCGTATCCTCTGATGAAGGAAACGGTCCTGACCTGGGGGAATTTCGGAAAGATTACCCTGCCGGCCGCTTTGGGAATCAACCACTGGATCGTTATCGTCATCCTGGTCGCGGTATTTATCGCCCTCTTTCGCTGGTTCGAAAAGAAGGGGCTCTAACCATCTGCACCCCGCTGTACTTGGCCGGCCCTGCTGCCGGCCAAGGTCTGCGGGGTATGCCGGCACATTCACCCCGTCAGGGGGATTACAATGCTTTTTCCGGGCCCGGTGGGGAATAGACGATAATGTAAGTGAAGTCCTGCCCTTCATTGGCCCAGACATAATGCATGGCGCCGGTGGGAATAAACACAGCCGTATTCGGTCCGACATCGTATTTCACACCGTCCACCGATATACCGCCGCTTCCTGAAAGGCCGAACATACAATGCTCCTCTTTATGACTGTGTCCGGCGCCGGTGACATTGTAGTTCAACCCGGCCGTCATGGTGTTGACGAGCAGTGAAAAATTCTTTGCACCACAGCTGATGTCGTTGATTAAAATTCTGACGGTGGCAGCGCCGCCATGCGCGATTTTCCCCTTGACTTCATCCACCTTGAAAACCAGTTGTTTGTCCGGCATAAAGTGTTTTCCTCCAAGGCATGATATTTGATGGCGCCTGGCAGCCTTCCCGCCCAGTCAATGCAGTCCAGTATTCGCTTTTCTGCGAAACAATCGGGCTCACGGACAAAGATTTCACCCCGTCGGGACAGCCTCAGGCAGCAAAGGTCAGCTTCGTCCCCGACATGTTGAGGATGAACTGCCCGGGCATGGCATTCTCCATGTGCATGATCGCCTTCCGCCCGGTGCAGTGCGTTGGGATGATATAATCGGGGGCGAGCTTCTGGAGCTCCTCCGTCGTCCGGCCGACGATGGGTTCGAAAAACGGCCCGGAGAGGTGAAACCCGCCCATGATGGCATGCACCTTCTCGACGCCCGTCACGGCCTTCGCGTAGCGGACCGTGTTGACAACGCCCGAATGGGCGCAGCCGGACAGGACCACCAGCCCCTTGCCCTTCAGATTCATGACCACCGCCGTGTCGTCCTCGATCGGGTCCCATTTTTCCACGGCGTCTTCCTGGAAAAAGGCGATGGGGAAGCCCTTCTCGAAATCCGTCACCCGCTCGATTTCACCCAGAAAACCTACGTCGCCGTCCAGGAGCGTTTCGGGTCCCTTCGCCTCGATGACCTTGACGCCCGCCTGTTCGAGTCCCGCCATGGTGATGGTGGGAAAATCGAACTTGAGCCCCTCGCCGAACTTCACATAGCGGGGGGCCTTGAAGATCCCCGGGTGAACGAAGAAGGGAATCCCTTCCTTGCCGATCATCTTGACCAGCGCGGCAAATCCGCCCATGTGATCGCTGTGACCGTGGGAAAGCGCCAGGGCTTCCACCTGCCCCATCTCCACGCCCAAGGCCCGGGCATTGAAGGCAGCACCCTCCTCGGAGTAGCCAAAGTCGAATAGCAGCGTCCGGGTCTTCTCCCCGGAGGTCGTCCTGACGAGCGCGGAAAAGCCATGTTCGGCCAAGATGGAGTTCTTGATCTGTCCCTCCTTGATCGCCATCGCCCGCTGCACGATGGCGTTGTTGTCCATCATCGTGATATCGATGGTGTTGTCCTGAAGGGTCAGGATCTCCACCCGGTCCAATGTGTTTAATTCAATCTTCTTCATAATGTCTGTCTCCTTATCTTTCATTGAGAATTTTTTAGTATTTACGTTAGCGGGAATGACAACAAAGCAAATTATCAGGTATTTCAATGTATTACGGCACCGGGTAGGGGAGTTCTCCCAGGGCCATCCGGCACAGATCGGTCACGTAGATCTTCGTCAGACCTTTGACCGCTGCCGGCTTCCGGAGCACCCGGTCGCACATGGGACACAGCGTCACCAGCGCGTCCGCGCCGGAGGCAACGGCGTCATCGATGTTTTTGGCCTGGATCTCGCGGGCGAGGTCCGGATAGACCCGGACGAAGGCCCCCGTGCAGCAGAGCCCCTCCTCGCGGTCGTAACGGCGAGCCACGCGCTCGACGCCGATGAGTTGGAAGATTTCATCGAGGAACGCGTCCTTGGCTGGTGTATACCGGGAGGCGCAGGGCCGCTGATAGGCGACCTTCTTCCCCAAGGGCTTGATCCGGCTTTGGTGATCCCGCAGATAATTCCGCATGTATTCGTACAGATGCATGTAACGGAACGGCGCCGTGATCCCGTAATCACGGATCTTGGCATCCACCATCGCGTAACAGTCGTCGTGAAGAAACACGATATCTTTCCCCAGTCCAGCCAGATTGTCGATGAATTGGCGGGCATGTTGTTCCACCGGACTTTCCTGGCCGAGATGGACGTAGCCGACATAACAGAAGTAGTCGCCCCCCTTCACGATGGTCATGCCTTTGAACATTTCCCCGTCCACCGCCCCGGGGGGAAGGCTTCCTTCCATGATGCAGATGGACAGGGCCGGCTTGTCGCTGTCTCCTATGCTGACCGACGCGGGAACGGTTGCCGCGAGATCGAAGATCTTCGCCATGTCCGGCGGCACCGGGAACGTCTTTTTTTCTTCCATGGCTCGCAGGATCAGGTCGAAGGGATCCGCGCCGGTGGGGCAGTATTCACGGCAGGCGCAGCAGGTGACGCAGCGGTGCAGGATCTCCGCATCCTTCTCGTCCATCAGGGCCTGTATATTCGCCGCCGCCTTTTCCTTGTCGTACTCCACGTACAGGCACCGCACCAGACACTCGCCGCACAAATCACATTTTGACGCATCCCACATGGCCTTTTCCCCTCCTTATGTTTATGGGTCATTCTTCGGAACGCCAATAAAGTAGAATGATATGAAACTGCCGGATTACATTATCTCCAAAAGCGGCATGACAAGCAAGAGCTTCCCCGCCATGGTGCGTAGCTACGGATTTTAGAGACAACAGTTCAATCGGGAATGAATTACGATCATCTTTAACCGTCTCAAGTCTTTCCCCCTCTTTGCTTTGCGACAAAGGAAGATAACGCTTACGATATCGGCCGCCCTTCGTCGAAGGTTTTTTTCAACTGAAGCGTCAACCCCAGAGCCTCCCGAAGGGTATCCGGCAGCAATCGCAACCGGGACAAACAATTGTTCATTGTAAACCCCTTTAGATGGAACGCCATCATCATTACCTTCCGGATCCGACAGGCCGCCGCAAGGGAAGCTTCGACCCGCCGGACCCGTTGTCTGATCACCGGAAAAATCGAACCGGCGGCCCCGAATGTCAGGGCCGCCCTTCTGATCCGTCAAAATGCAAACACCACCGCGGCCATGACCGTCGTGTATCCGTTGTTTTTCACAATGCTGGATTGGGTGATGTTCCGCGTGCCGACGATCTTGCCGCTGATCCGGAAGATCTCCCTCTTTTCGTCCCAGCTCTCGTCCACGTTGAAATCGATGCCGAGGGTCGAGGCCAACATTGCTGTCACCAAATCTTCAGCGTAATCAACCGCCTGCCTTCCCGTCTGGCCGAAGGCGTGATGTTCGCTGATATAGCCGTAAATCCTTTTATCCGCCGGTACGGCGCACCCGACGGCTGCGGCCAGGAGCCGACCCGGCTCGTTGCTGCAACAACGGCTCATGACGCAGAAGGTGATGGCGCCGGGACGGATCTCTTTGATTCCAGCGGCCTTCGCAATGAGCCGGCAACCCGGCGGCAGGATGCTCGACACCTGGACCAGGTTGCACTTTTCAATGCCGGCATCCCGGAGCGCCAGTTCGAAGGAGTGCAGCTCTTCCCGGTGCCTGCCCACCCCTTTGGTCAAAAACATCCCCGGGGGAACAAAGCTCATTGAACGCCGGCCTCCTTCCGTGTCAGTGATCGCAGACATTGGCTCCGGTCGTCAGCTCGCCGCGAAGGTACTCGGCCACCACCTTTTCCGGGACCTCCGACGAGGCGCCGGTGACCACTTGAATGCCCTTGCCGAGGAACAGTTCCTGCGCCCGCGATCCCATGCCGCCGGCGATGATGATATCGGCCCCCTGTTCCTGCAGCCAGTTGGGCAAAAGCCCTGGCTCATGGGGCGGTGGGACGACCATCGTCGTTTTCAGGATGGTTTTGTTGTCCGCATCCACGTCGAACAGGGCGAACTGCTCACAATGGCCGAAGTGCTGGCACAGAGAGCCGGCCGCCATGGGAACGGCGATCTTCAGTGTTTTCATTTCTTTCTCCTTGATGGGTTGAGGCATCCGGGAAATCCGGCCTGTCTCAGGTTTGCTTTGCACCTGCAACTGCAAAACGGGCTGGATCGCCCGGATGAAGGCCTGGGCGGACTCGGTCTCTCTGTGATGATAGACGAAGGGCTTTCCCTCATCGCCCCCCCCGACGATCTGCGGGTCCATCGGGATTCGGCCGAGGAAGGGCACGCCCATCTCCTTGGCCATGGCTTCCCCGCCGCCGCTTTTGAAGACTTCGATCAATTTTTGGCAGTGCGGGCAGGCCAGACCGCTCATGTTTTCGATTACCCCCAGAACGGGAATCTTGAGCTGACGGCAGAAATTGATGGACTTCCGCACGTCCTGAAGGGAGAGATCCTGGGGCGTCGTGACGATCACGGCGCCGTCGCTTTCGGGGATGAGCTGCACCACGGAAAGGGGTTCATCCCCCGTTCCCGGCGGAAAATCGACGATCAGATAGTCCAGTTCGCCCCACTGCACATCCGTCAGGAGCTGCTTGATGACGCCCATTTTCATCGGGCCCCGCCAAATGACGGCCTCGTCCGAATTGCCGAGGAGAAATCCGAGGGAAACCACTTGGATTCCATAGCCGCTTTCCACAGGCAATATCCCGTCTCCGTCCGCCGCTTTGAAAAGCTCCCCCCTCAGATGCAGGAGCGTGGGAACGCTGGGGCCGTGGAAATCGACGTCCAGAAGACCCGTCTTCCAGCCTTCCATGGCCAAGGCCACAGCGAGATTCACGGCAACGGTGCTTTTTCCCACGCCGCCTTTTCCCGACAGAACCAGGATCTTGCGTTTGATCCTGGAGAGGCGACGGACAAGCGCCTCGTCCTCCGTAAACATCTTTAGTTTTTCATCGGCTGCATGTTCACCGACCGCTTCGGAACCGCTCTTCTTTTCGCCACAGTTCATCTCTCTTCAAACCTCCACAGTGTCTTATGATGAGTGATCCGCCGCCGATCACCGGCGTCGTTTGAATATGCAGCGCCAGCGGCGGAACAATCTCGTACCGACAGGGGGATAATCATAATCCATGCCAGGAACGACTTGTCTGTAAAATAGAGATAATCTTCACTGGATATCGTGAGATGAGCAAAAGGAGGCTTCGCTCAAAAGGGTTGCGGACAGCATATCTGCTACCCGTACCCCCCTATTGTGTCGCAGAAATGCAATCAGTATGGGAACGGTAACCATCT
This sequence comes from Syntrophales bacterium, assembly GCA_030654195.1. Taxonomy (GTDB): domain Bacteria; phylum Desulfobacterota; class Syntrophia; order Syntrophales; family UBA5619; genus UBA5619. The sequence goes on from JAURXV010000164.1 coordinate 6,626, forward strand.
ATCAAAAACCGACCTTACCGATTCAGCAGACAGCCTGCCAAGGTCGTTTTGCCCACGCCATCAGGCTCTTGAAGAAAGCAGTTTCCGACAACCGCCTTCACAACCATTTTTGGAAAAACAACCGGGACGATTTTCTGCCCGACAATGCCAGGTGAATGTCAGCCGAGGGCGTAGACGACATTTCTCCACACGGCCCGGATGTCGACGGAAATCGCGCCGCCGGTGTACTCCACGACCGTGGTTTTCATGATCTGCGCCCGCGTGACCGCCGGATCATAACGGATCCTTCCGGCCATTCGGACGCCACGCTGCGCAGTTCCCCGCTCGATCCGGTCGGCCATTTCGGGGTGTATGTCCCATTTGTTGATACAGAGCATCAGGGGGATTCGGAAATGGCTGGTCAGGTCCACGACGCGCTGAACATCGTGAAGACCGGAACAGGTCGGTTCCGTCACCGCGACCACGAGATCGGCCCCGGTGATGGAGGCGATGACGGGGCACCCGATGCCGGGTGAACCGTCGGCGATCAGCAGATTGAATCCCTCTTTTTCCGCGATACCTCGCGCCTCGCGGCGCAGCAGGCTGACCAGTTTCCCGCTGTTGGCCTGGGCGATGCCGAGTCTCGCATGGACCATGGGCCCGTAGGACGTCGACGATATGAACCATTGTCCGCTGACGACCGGTTCGAAACGGATCGCCTCCGCCGGACAGAGGCGCGCACAAAGGCCGCAACCCTCGCAGGAAATCGGATCTACCGTAAACCGGTTTTGCCCATCGGGATCGGCAACGGACGACACCGCATCGAAGCGGCACACCTCCTGACATTTACCGCAACCGGTGCATAGATCCTCCTGAATGGCGGGCTTTTTCCCCCCGGAGAAATCCTCCCGGCGATCGATCCGCGGATTGAGCACCAGATGCAGATCCGCCGCATCCACGTCGCAGTCAATCAGGATCTTCCGCTCGGCCAGCGCAGCAAAAGCCGCGACCAGACTGGTCTTTCCCGTACCGCCCTTGCCGCTGATCACAACAACCTCTTTCATACAGCACGCCCCCTCTTTGCCTGATCCGCCCGGTCCTGCCTTTCGTTCACCAGGACCGCGATGCGCCGGTAACACCGATCGAACACCTCCCGGTACTCCGGCAGCTTCGAGAGGTCGATATCCCCCCGAGCATAGCTCTCCGCAATCCGCCGGTCATCGGGAATGGACAACAGGATCTCGATCCTCTCGCGTTCACAATAGGAACGGACCCCCTCGTCTCCTGCGTCGCAACGGTTCAAGGCCACGGCGAAGGGCCTCGCAAGCACCCGCACCATCTCGACCGCCAGCGTAAGGTCATGGAGGCCGAAGGGCGTCGGCTCCGTCACCAGCAGGACAAAGCCCGTCCCCCGGACCGACTCCACAACGGGGCAGGACGTTCCCGGCGGCGAATCGATGACGCAGACGCCAGTGGTTTCACCCTGCACCCGCACCTGGCGGATGACGGCCGGGCTCATCACCTCGCCCACATTCAACACTCCTTGAACAAAACGGATGCCGTGGCTGACACCCTCTTCAACCGATCCGATGGGATGCCCCTCCTCGACAATCGCCTTTTCCGGACATAACAGAAAGCAGGCGCCGCAACCGTGACAGAGTTCACTGAAGACCAGAACCCGACCCTTCATCACGGTCAGGGCATGATATTCGCAGACATCGGCGCAGACGCCGCAACCGTTGCACCGCTCCTCCAGCACTTTCGGCTGGGGAATGGTCACCGGGCGAGATCCGGTGATCTCCGGCTTGAGAAAAAGGTGGCAGTTCGGCTCCTCGACGTCGCAATCGAGCAGGGTGACCGGTTGACCCAAAGATGCGATGGTCAGGGCAAGATTGACGGCAATCGTCGTCTTCCCCGTCCCGCCTTTTCCACTGGCAATGGCGATCTTCAACACATGCTCCTTTTACTGAAAAAAGAAGCGCCGGCAAGGTGATGAAAGGGGGTTGCGCATAACCCTTTGCCGACGCTCCAAACGGTTATTCGGTTTTGTTTCTCGACGCCAAAGCTTCCATGCGCGCCTGAAGTTCTTTCAGGCCGTTTTCCAGATATTGGGCCTGTCCCTTTAAGACATCCAATTCATTCTGCGGCGTCTCCGGCTGCGCGGAAAAGGGCATCCCACCGGGAATCGGATTCCCGGCAAAATACTGCCATCCCGGCACGCCGGTCGCGAAGAAGCGGTTGCGCCGCCCCCGGCCGCCGCGCCCCCCGAAAAAAGCGCCGCCCGCACCGTAACCGGGATTCGTAAATCCCGAAACCCCGTATCCGGCGCAGAAACCCGCACCCCGTCCTGTCATGGGTCCCCTACCCGCGGGACCTGTTCTATCTCCACCTGGCATAATCTTTACCTCCTTTACGATGTTTTACAAGTCATCAGAAGTCGCTGCAACCCTTCGCTGCCGGCGCCTTCACTTCCTGGTAACGCGCTCGAACAATGAAAACAGCACATCAAGAACCGTCATGCCGTTTCCTTTGCCACGACCTGTCAACCGGCCTTCCGAACCTGATCCGGAATCCATGATCCTCTGCAGAAATCCGGCGCCGCGATCCTTTGACGCGCCTGATTCCCTTGCCGCACCGGCTCCTCTCACCGTGCAGCCGCCCAAACCGCGTCCCGTCCCCGCTCCCGTTCCCCTGGGTCCTGTTCCGTCTCCTCTTGGCATTCGATCACCTCCCTATCTCGTCCCCCACAAACAGGAACATTCTGAACCTGCTTATGGATGACCATTTCAGGGATGCAACTCCCCGTTTAAAACCCATGCCCTTTGGCGGTAGGCGCTTTCACTTCCTGCAAGCGCCCCTCCTTCCACGCGGTCAGCGCATCGCGAACCGTCAGGGTGTCGCCTCCGAACTGGAAAACCCTTATGGAGACCGCCTCCAAAGCCCGAAACGCATTGGGCCCCACATTGCCGGTCAGCACGACATCGACGGATTTATTGGCTATCTGCCGAGCCGCTTGAATACCAGCCCCCTGAGCAGCGTTCACATTCTGACTGTTTTCCAACACTTCGACATTCGACACCTCCGGATCCGTAATCACAAAATACCTCGCCCTGCCAAAGACGCGGTCGACCGGACTGTTGAGATCCTCTCCACCGGCTGTAATCGCTACTCTCATCTTTATTGTCCTTTCCCTCGGGTTTGTAGTCTTAAAAAGGCTTGAATCACCCTCGTCCTCCCCCATCGTCGCCCTTCACCTTGTCGGGCAATCGGCAGACGCCGCCTCGACGCCGCCTTTTCCTGCCCCGCACGCGGCTCGCCCCCGGACCAAAACCGGGCAGAATGAAGCGGGCATCGGAAAGGCCGCCGTCCAGATAAGCCCCGATAACCTCTTCGATGGACCCGCGCAGACAGGGGATCACCTTCACACCGGATGCGCGGATCATCCTTTCCAGGGGCCGGGAAATGGCGCCGCACAACAGCACCTCGACTCCAAGCTCTTCGAGTTGATTAACCCTCTCCGGCAAAATTCTGGTTTCAAAGGGCATGAACAATCTGTTTTTAACCTCATCCCCCATCACATCAAAAACCAGCAGACGGTTGGAGAAATCGCAAACCGTTGAAACCGAATCTTCCCAGACTGTCACCGCGACTTTCATGACCCCCCCCTTTACCGCTCTCCTATCAAAAATAGTGCCAAAAGTCCGTGAACAGGCCGAAAAGAATATATCAATAATCATAATAATATCTTGCCTGCTTTGAAAAGAAGAAATGACCGGCGGCGTGGTCGCAAATGACAACAGCGGCGGCAGATAAAAGGATGCATTTTTGCGACTCCCTCGGATGAATCCGCACGACACGGAAGGTTCGACGACATCCCGTTCCATCCGTGGTATTCATGGTCGATCAGGTCCGAAAGGCCATTTGATATTCTGCTCATGCTGTTGTATGGTTCTAATGCCTGTCCAAAACCACAGCAAAAAAAGGAGTAGACGATATGATTGAGATTACGGAATGCCCGCTTTCTCCGGAAAGGGTGATCGCTAAAGTCCTAAGCAGCGATTGCGGTTGCGTGGTCACATACATCGGGCTGATTCGCGATTGCTCCGAAGGGAAGCCGGTCCTTTCGGTGGAATACAGAGACCCCAACGAAGACGCCAAAAATCAATTACAAAAAATTGCCGATGAAGCCAAACAACAGTGGCAAATAAGCCATATGGCCATATCCCACCGGATAGGCAAACTGAGTGTCGGAGAAATAAATCTGGTGATCGCGGTTGCCTCAGCGCATCGCAATGAAGGCTTCAACGCCTGCCAATACGCCGTAGACCAATTTAAGCAGAGGCTGCCAACCATGAAGAAGGAAATCTACCAAGACGTTGTGATCATAAGATCTTAAGCGTTTATGGTCAGGCAGGAGGGCCGGCATGGTTACAGATAACGACAGTATCGGCATGGGAAAGAATGCAATTACGCGACCCCGCGAATCGATCCTCGCGACCGGGAGGGAGGAACGGGCAGATCATCCCGTTTCAACAATATTTCGCTCATCTTCATTCGGAGGGAGAGCCGGTTATTCCTACGGCTAAACCGGAATTTGGATGCGCAATGCCTTGATCTTGCGGAAGAGGGTGCTCTTGTGAATGCCGAGGGCCTTTGCCGTTTTGATGCGGTTCCATTGATGCCGACGCAGCATGTTCGTGATGAAGACCGCTTCCAGGTCTTTCATGTTCATGGTCTCGTTTCTGCCGGACGACTCCATGCCGCGGGGCAGGCAAAGGTTTTCCGGCAGGTGATGCGGCGCGATCAATCCCGATTTGCAGAGGATAAAGGCGTGCTCGATGATGTTCTGAAGTTCCCGGACATTACCCGGGTAGTCATAGGAGACGAGACAGGCCAGGGCCTCACCGGACAATCCGGCGATCTCCTTTTTCTGCAGCACATTGAAATGGTGGATGAAATGATCCGCCAGTAATGGGATGTCCTCCATCCGATCCCGCAGCGGCGGCAATTCCATCCGGATGACATGAATCCGGTAATAGAGGTCTTCGCGGAATTTTCCCTCCTTGACGAGCTCCGACAGACGCCTGTTGGTCGCGGTGATGATCCGGACATCGGACGGGACGCTCTCCACCGAACCCAGCGGTTCGTAGGTCTTTTCCTGGAGAACCCGGAGCAGTCGGACCTGAAGGGCCGGTGAAATATCCCCGATTTCATCCAGGAAGAGGGTCCCCCGTTCGGCCAGCCGGAAGCGTCCCGGTTTGTCCTTTTTGGCATCCGTAAAGGCCCCGGCCTTGTAACCGAAAAGCTCGGATTCCAGCAGCGTATCCGGAAGGGCGCCGCAGTTCACCGCGATGAACGGCTGTTTCTTTCGCGGACTCAAATGATGGATGGCCCGGGCGAACAACTCCTTGCCGGTGCCGCTTTCCCCCTCCAGAAGGACCGCACTCGCGCTGTCGGCCACATCGGGCAGGATGTCGAACAACTGATGCATCCGGTGGTTCTTCGAGATGATGTCTTCGAAGGAGTACCGTTCGGCGATCGTCTTCCGGAGCTTCTCCTCGACGCTGATGTCCCGGAACGTCTCCACGGCCCCGATGATCTTGCCCTTTTCATCCTTGAGAAGGGCCGTGGAAATGCTGATCGGAACCCGGCGTCCCGCGGCATCCACAATATGGACGGTCCGGTTGACGATGGATTTTCCCGATTGAATGGTTTTGCGGAGGATGCAGCCTTTTTCACAGACATCCGCCTTGAGCACGTCCTTGCAGTGCTGGCCGACCGCATCTTCGCGGCGGACGCCGGTAATCTGCTCCGCCGCCCGGTTAAAAGAGGTGATGCGCCAATTATCGTCGACGGTAAAGACGCCGTCGGCGATCGAATCCAGGATGATGTCCTTTTCCATATGGCCCTTATAACATATTTACCCGCCCACTTGAAATGCAAACCTCGGTGGGAATAGCACACCAGTCATCATCCATGTTCACCGGCAATGTTTTTTGTCGTACCGGTGATGGAAACCGCACGTTCTCTCCACCCGGCTGCTTTTCTGAGGAATGGGCGAAGACTCCCGTCCGACGGCCGGCCATGATCGGCGCCGTTCGGTCTCAGTCGCTTGAATCCCCCTCCGCCCCCGGCTTGAAATGCCCGTGGATGGTTTCGGGGATGCTGATCAAACCCTCTGCACCCCGCTACACCGGGCTGGCCCTCCTGCCGCCGGCGCCGGCCCGTGGCGCATCCCGCTTTAGGAAATCAGTGACCTTCAGGGGCATGCCTATGCGGCTTTATTGAACACCCATCCGAAAATCCGGCCGGCGGAATGCCGAGCGCCTGGATCAGGCGCGCCCAGTAATTGACCTGCGCGGCGGTGCTTGCCAGAACAACCATTTCACGTTCCGTAAAATTGGCCGTTATCCCGGCAATGAATCCGGGAGGAAATTGGAGCGGTGTTGACGAGATCAACCGCGCATACCGCACGGCCAGCTTTTCGCGTGTGGAGAGCGTCGAGACGTTGTCGAGTTCCGTATGATTTTGCAGCGCCAGAAATTCAGCGTCGGAGATGCCAGTTTCCCTGTATACGGCTGAATTCATGTCTATGCAGAAAGGGCAGGCGGCGTCAAACGACGCGGACAGGCGAACGAGCTTCAGCATTCGTTTGTCGATCTTGCCGTCGTGATGGGCGACCAGTCCTTCCAGCGCGGCGGAACCGAGCGCCGCTTTTGGATACCATGCCAGCAGCCTTGCAGGGAGCATGGGCTTGCCGGTGATTTTCTCTGAAATCCAGATCCCTGCCTTTAGAAACAGAGGAATACGGGTCGGGGGCGCGATGAATGCAGACATGGCTGTCTCCTTTTGCCCAGAACATTCCGTTCATTATTTTGGATGCCTGTGAGTATCATAACATGGATGAAGAAGGCTTATCGAAAAATAGTTGCGCAGGACGGCCCTGGTTTGAAACACGGCATAGCAAACTGAAGTCTCCCGCTGTTAAGAATAAAATTGAACCGTTTGCTTTTATTTGATGTAAATACTAAGAGTAAAGCCATCTTGGGAGAAAAAGAAGTTACCATAAAGGAGAATGACCATGTCACAAGTCGAAATGCTTGCCCTTGCGAAAGCGTTGGTCAATTCTATCAGTAATCTCCGCTTTGGTCCCGAGGTGGGTGTCGGGACGATCAAGGAGGATGCGCCGGTCTTGAGGCTGTGGCAGGAAGAGGTAGCTGTAATGGCCGAGGTCCTGAGCCATGTCAAAGATCGTGCGCCGGTTACATCGGAGGTGCACAGTGCCGATGCTCGTCAGTTAAAGAATCTCCTCGAACCTCAATCCATCGATGCCGTCATTACCTCGCCGCCCTATCCCAACGAAAATGATTATACCCGCACGACCCGGCTGGAGCTGGTTCTGCTCGGTTTTGTGAATAGCAAGTCTGAGCTTCAGGCTCTGAAAAAAAACTTGATCCGATCCAATACCCGTTCCGTATACAAGGAGGATGATGACGATCAGTGGATTGCCGCGAATGAGAGAATTCGGGAGATTGCCGACAAGATCGAAAAACGGCGGCTCGAGTTGGGAAAGACATCGGGATTTGAGCGTCTTTATGCTCGGGTGACAAAGCTATATTTCGGCGGAATGTTCCGCCACCTCATGGATATGCGGGCAGTGCTCAAACCAGGCGCTCATTTGGCTTATGTCGTGGGAGATCAGGCTTCCTACCTGAGGGTGATGATCCGCACTGGAGAAATCATCAGCGATATAGCACGCTCGCTTGGATATGAGGTGATTGGAATCGATCTGTTCCGGACACGACTTGCGACGGCCACCAGGGAGCAGTTAAGGGAAGAAGTTGTAGTCCTCCGCTGGCCGGGGTGATGGGTAATCAAACAGAAAGGATGGCAGAGATGGGGGAAACCAACCGTTATAGTCGTATTGTCGAAGAGATATTTTTCAAATCGTACCGGAAAAGTTTCACCGAGGTTCTATTCGAAAGGGAAAATATCATTCATGCGGCGGATAAGCTTGGGATCAAACTTCCTAAAAAAACATAGGGAATCTGATTTACAGTTTCCGCTACCGGGCGTATCTGCCGGGAGCCGACTTTGCCCGCGGCATCGGTAAGCGCCGAGTAGCGTTTTTGGATGAACTCGTTAGCCACGATGTCGCTGTGGGTGACCCCGGCCGAGAGTTTATCTTCCGGTCCCATTAGTGTCAATATTTTTCAGAGCTACCGGCGCAACATCAAATACACCGCTTGCATCTCCAAGACGGATTCAACAAACGCTACCTGAACTACCCGACTGCCCCGCATACCGCATCATCCGGCATATCGCGCCCCCCGCTCGCCGCATAGGCGCTGTAGAGCGGCATGAAGGCGATTTTCTGTTCCGGCAGATCGGCATAGGGCCGATCGGAAAAGACCAACGCCTTGCCGCACTCCGGATATGCGGCCATGAACAGGTGCAGGCTTTTCAGACTGCCGGTCGCGCCGCTTTTTACCTCCACCGGATGAATCCTGCCATTCAGAACAGTTAGATAATCAACCTCGGCGGAGCTGCTTTTCGCCTGCCGATTCCAGTAATAAAGGTTTCCGTTTTGCGAGATGAGCATCTCCTGCCCTACAAACTGTTCCGCCATGGCGCCGCGATAGACGGCAAGCAGATCGCCCCTGGCATACTCCACATCATCCGGCAGCCCGGACAGGAAACGCATCAACCCCACATCCAGCAGCAGAGCCTTGAATATCTTTGCCGAAGCGCTCGCCCCCAGCGGCAGGCCGGAAGGATCGACGGATGGAATTCTGCGCGCCACATGCGCCAGGCAGAGCGCCTCGAAAGCCTTCTTCAGGGTCGGGTTGGCATACCCTTCGCCCAGCCGCGCATATTTAATCTGTTGTCCGACACTCTGCGCCAGCGAGGTAAAGACCGAGTCGAGGCAGTAGCGGTCAACCTGGGGAGTGTATTTGGCAAAATCCATCCGGTACGATTCCACAATCTCCCCCTGAACCTCGAAGGCGTCCCGCAAAGAGCCGCTTTCCGTGTAAGCCTTGATCGCCGCCGGCATTCCGCCGATGAAAAAATAGCGCTTCAGTTCGTCGCGGAGAAGTTCATGCACGGCGGGGGTTATATCGGCCGGATTGCCGAGAACGGCGGCAGTTGCGGAAGCGTTACCTATGGCCTCCAGATATTCGGCGAAGCAGAGGGGATAGAGATTGAGAAACTGGATTCTACCGACAGGAAAGGAGACGTCCTTAAGTGCAAACTCCAGTAGCGAGCCGGCGGCCACTACATGCAGATCGGGCATCTCCTCGTAAAAATAGCGCAGGGCGGTTATGGCGCGGGGACAGGCCTGGATTTCATCGAAGAAAAGGAGGGTTTTCCCCGGTGTGATCTTTTGTCTGAGCAGCACCTCCAGGTCGGAGCAGATGCGCGCCGCGCCGAGATCGCCATCGAACAGCCTGCGCAAGGGAGGATTGCGCTCCAGATCCACCAGGGCGAGGGATTCAAACCGGTTGTTCCCGAACTCCTTCAGCGACCAGGTTTTGCCAACCTGCCTTGCCCCCCTTAAAATAAGCGGTTTGCGCCGTGTCCCGTCCTTCCACCGCCGGAGTTTTTCATCAATGAATCTACGCATTGAGCACCCTGTTTAATCGCACAATTTAAAAACACAAGGGTATATTACGTATTTTGACTTAGTTTTACAAGCTAAAAAACGATATTGGGGGGCGGTCATGGAGTCGTTGCGCACATCCCAACCAAGGGCTTCGAAAAAAGGGTCTATGAGCGACTGGCGGACATGGGCTTCCTTGACCCCAGGGGCAAGGAATGACTGCTGGTTCGTAGCGAAATAGTGACACAGCTTTGCAACTTCATCTTTGCCTTGGTCGAATGTCTTACCCATAAGTGCTCAATCCTTATTCCCGGTTACCGGCAACATTCAGACGACTAACGTGCAGGTCCGCCAGAAGGCTCAAGCCGCCGAAATATTCCAAAGATGACTTATCATTTTGTGTTCTTTTCATATCCACCTGTCTTGGGGCTTCCGACAAAGGTGATTTTCTGTTCTAATTTAAGCTTGTGTATCCACCGTTCTATGGTTTTTTGAGGTACATTCAACACTTTCGTGATCTCGGAAGTCCTCTTCCCGGGATGATCACAGATGAACTCGTAGAGACGATTTACTCCCTCATTTACTCCCTCATTTACTCCCTCATTTTGTCCCACGATTCGAGGTTTCTCTCTGACTGCCTTTTTTTTGCCAGGTCTTCGGAAGGTTGCCGTAAAAAAGTATCCGGACTCGAACAGTGGCGGCAGCAGGCCTGCCTCCCGCATAAGTTTTCTCATCTTGGTGACGCCGGTACCCATCTTTTCAATATAGCCGACCCGGTGCAGCAGAGAGGCGATATTGGAGTTTCTCAGGACGCTTTTTTTACCCAGATCCTTAGGTGACATTCCTTTGACCAGGCCGCCGGGATTGGAAATGTCGATCCGGTCGTCAAATATTTCCACCATGACGTTGGCGCCTTTTTCAAAATAGTCCCGGTGAGCAACGGCGTTGATCAATGCCTCGCGCAGGGCATCGTAGGGGATTTCGGGAATCTCCCGACGCTGCGGCATGCCGGTCATTTCATAGCGCACAGGGATATATTGCTTCAGAAAAATCATGCCGCGATCGATGCTGGTGAGAATATCCTCGTTGAAATCGCGCCGGTCCTGAACATCGGCCTTTTCTGTGCCGGCATAGAGGGCACAGGTCACCGTGGTGTGATGATAGATGTCATCGAGATTCTTAGAGAAAAAGAGAGCTCCCGTGTTGTTGAAAACTATTTTCCCTTCCTGCCTTTCCGCCGCACCGAGATTTACAAGCGCCAAGGTCTTGTCCCGTGGTGGGGTTATCGCCGACAGATTGAGAAAATCATTCAGTTTCTTTCCGTCAAACTGCTTGGGGTAATGGAATCGTGTGCAGATCAGTTCATCAAAACGAACCTTTCCCTCTGATTTGATGAAATCGAGGATTTCATTCCGATTTAGCTTTTGGGTATTGGGGCCGACACGAAGATAGAATCCGGATGTGCATTTGTACGGTTTATCATCGCCTTCGCGGACGTGGATGATCAGAATGCCCTTGTAGTCTTCGATCAGGATTTTCACCGGAGGCTGGCACTGGTTGGCAATATCTTGAACCTGAGATTTCAGTTTATTGTCGATGGAAATGCCGCGCACGGCCTTCTGGTCAGTGACGCCGATGAAAAGCCTGCCCCCGGATGCATTGGCAAAGGCCACCATTTCTCTGTCAATGCCGCTCAGAGCTTCTTTGAATTCGATCCGGTAACCCTCGCCCTCTTCGAGGATCAACTTCAATTCTTCAGCGTTCATGAAAACCTCATCCTGCACCCGTGAAAAAGCGGTATGGCATGACTACCGGCTAAAGGGTTTGACGCTGATGGAGTTTCAAGAATCACCGGCCCCGCGCCTTGTCGGTTCCCGGCCAATCAATCTCCAGCGTCTCCGGGTTGATCACAACGCCATAGTCGACGCCGGCGCTTTCCAGGCTGGCATAACCCTCGATCACGTCGCTTAACACCATCTCGGGATCGCGGGCAAGCGGATTGCCGTAGCCGCCTCCGCCGGGGGCATCGATGGTCACCACGTCGCCCGGTTTCAACCGGGTTAATCCATAGGCATTTCCGGACGCTCCGTTGACCAGGAACTGAGCCATGGCTCCGGGTTTGCCGTCAAAGAGCCCTTCCGCCGGGTAGACATACCTGCCCGCCTGGATCCCCAGGTTGACCGGCGGGAGGGGGAAAATTTGGGGACATAATACCCAATAATGGCATTGACCTGCTGGGAATCTGTATTATGTCCCCCGATTATCCCCATTCATTTTCTAAAATCTATCTTTGACGGATGCGGGTTTATATATGCAATTCTCTAATCGCATTCCATCCTTTGAGACGATTGGTATACCTCCTGTCCGCCAACAATCAAAGTATGCTTGCTCATTCATTTTTGCAATATCAGCTTGTCTGCTAATCTCTTCCTTATCTTCGCAACCACATAACGACCCTAAAGCAAATATCATCACTATAATCCATAAAAATGATAAGCGCTTGTGATTCTGAATCATAAAACCCCCCTCTATTTAGAAATCAAATCTGAGATTATGTGTATGGGGTCAATCCATCAACAAATGCCTCACAAATAAATAGCATAACTATCAAGAAAACAACATCATTTATTTCTGGTTGATCAAGCATTTTCTTTAAGGGCACCAATTTGAGGAGTTCAGGAAGCACGCATCAACCGGATGAACCTTAATTTATTTGACTCCTAACGCTCGCCATAACCGGCAGTAAAAAGCGGCGCGACGAAGGAGCGATGCTTTTTGCTGTCCGCGTTGATGGTGTTGTTATGGGTCATTGTTTTTCTACCAAGAGCGCTAAACGCCGCACAAGAGCGCGGTTGTACTCTGGAAGCGTGACTTCGGACAGACTCAATGACTGCTGCAAGTCTGTAAGTAGGTGCCACGCTGCATCGACAGCCGCCGAAAGTTCTTTGCCAGAAAGACCTGCCTCACGCCACACTGCTTTCGCATCGAGCACACCAGAAGTGTCGATGTGAAAATGTGTCTTGTCGCGAATATGTTTGAGTTTTTCGCTAACTTTCTCCAGAGACTTGATGCTGATCTTTTCGCGACGCGCACAAGCATCGATAGGCTTTTGATTCGTGCGATAGATATACCAGAAAGAAGCGGCCTGCTTACCGGTTTCGAATACCTTGATGCAGTGCGCAATGTAATCATTGAATAGCGCGAAGTATGCGAGTTTCAGAAAAAGACGACTTATGCCGCCCGCATCTTCAAGGCCAAGCAATGTGGTGCGATTCAGGATAGCTCGTTGTAACTCAGCAAGGTTTCGTTCAATCGCTCGTTCGTACCGCTGGCTTTTCACGATCTTCCTGACCCCTAACAGTGTAATAAGTGGAAAATTGTCCGGCATATCACCCCCTATAGGTGGACGGATTTTCCACTTATTATCATATTAACGTTTCAACGCCTCCAACCCTTCGCCGGTGATCCGATATTTCTGCAGGCGGCTTCCGGGCTTCTCGGGAAGGGTGAATTCAAGGCATTCTTTCCCTATTAAATTCGCCAGTGTCCGCTTGATATATCCCGGTTTGCCGGCGAGGCCCAATTTACCGCTGATCTCTTTAGCGGACCTTAGTCCTTGAGAACACACAATCAGCACCTCCCTTTCCACAGGGGTTAATCCGACTGGGCCCTTGACTGGGCCCTCGACTGGGCCCTCGACTTGCTCACCGGTGGAGACATCTTCCTGCTTGTTTGTTGGAAATAAGGGATGAATTCTCAGGATCGTCAGAAAACAGGTCCGGTCTTTGTCCGTCTCGAAAATCGGCAATGGTGAGCCGTTTCGTTTCATGGCCTGACGGATCTTCGGGATGCCGGTGCTACGGCCTTCGGTCAGGTGCATCTCCTTCAGAAAATCGCCGATGCGACGGTTCCTGTAATCTCTTGAGACAACACGGGATTTTTTAAGCGCCTTGTTGTCGATGGGCGGAAACGGGCCCGGAAACGAAAGAATTTCAATGCAATCGTTTCTCACGTTGACTTCAATCGTGCTCTGATGCTCATAACTCCGGTGATAAATGGCATTGGCCAGAGCCTCTTCAAGGGCAACCGACGGATAATTGAAAAAGCGGACGGCCTCCGGCCGATCCGGAACTTTCAACACCTGTTCCTTGACGACGTTATTTTTCAGATACTGAAGGGCGCTCCGGAGCTGAACATGAAGCGGACCGGTAAATATCTTTTCCGTAAAGCGATCTCCCACCTCGTCCTGGTATTCGATCACCTCGATCCGGGCGCCGCGGAAAAACCGGTCGGGCTGCTCGTTGAAGAGCAACAATCCCACATTGACCGGTTTGAGGTACTCGTCCGGCCCTCGGGCGATCTGCATCTGACGGCACAATTCGCGGAAGGGAATGTTCTCCGCCGCCGCATGCAATTCACTGCCGATCTCTTTCAGAAAAGCCCGGATCAGCGTCAGGTTGAGGTTTTCCAGTTCGGCCTGGTGGTTGATCCGGTCGTCGAACGGAATTTTAGCCGCAAGCTGGTAGAGTTGTCGCTCTTCCGCAGATCCATCCCTAACCTTGATCGTCGAGGAAAAATGGCGGACATAATAGACGGATGGAGAATTCCTTGCCAATGATACCGGCGCGTTGTAAGGACGCGTTTCTCCGCCTGGAACCCAAAGCACAAGAATCGTCTTCCCTTGAAACTCAACCGGTACCGCAACCGGAAAATAGGGAGGGGTAATCCGGTGGCAGAGATGGACGAGTTTCTTCTGCATGGCGTCCGCCTGTTCGTGCTCCAAACCGACAGGCGGCAGGAGAGGCCGTCCCTTTTTCTCCTCGATGCCGAGGATGATATAGCCGCCACCCCAATTATTGATATCATTAGCGAAAGCGCAAATCGAATGGACAAGATCTTCCGGGTTCCAGCCGGCTTTAAATTCGATCCGCTCCCATTCGACGGTCCGACCGTTGATCAGATCCTGGATGTTTACGGGAAGGGCCATTCAACCTGTCCTTTGATCCATCTTGCGTTTGAGAAACATTATACTTCTGTCCGCCCTCGGTTGAAATCATCAAGAACAACATCCGTCTGAGAAATTGCCGTATAGCATCTGTTTTGAGGATCGGTTTTCAAACGAATATGAAAATTGCTAACAATATCCTGATGTTTCAATGACGGCGCCGGGGTCATGGCGTAGGCTTCACCGTTAATAATCTCCCACCGCTCCTCATCCGTCCAACTGCGATAATCGGCAAAGGTGAATTTCCGCCCGATTTTTTTGGCTGTTAAACTCATAAGCATCTCCCTTCTATAAAGCGGTTTCCCAACCTACTCAAGCACCAATCAGACTGACTCAGATACTCATTTGGAGTGGGCAATTTGATATTCGGGAGACATAATACAGATTCCCAGCAGGCCAACGCCATTATTGGTATTATGTCCCCGGAATAACCCCCGTATTCTTTGTTGACAAAGTGATAGACACGCATAAATGGACCTAACGTTACTGGTCACGCGCGGCGGGTACGCCGTCGCGTGGACCCGATTGTGTACGCCCGGCACGGGCGTGAACTTATGGGGTGAAAGTCCCCTGTATCTGAATCCTGTCAATGCCAAAAACATTGACACAAATACTAGCCGAAGGCAAGGGCGGAACCGCGAGGGACCGTCCGAAGGAAGCCGGAGTGCAAAGCTATGAGCCGACGAACAGAAACAGCATATAAGGCTGAGTCTCCGGGTAAGTCAGCACAACATGACAAAGCCCTGGATTCGGGAGATACGGTAAATGCTGCGGTTGCATAGTCAAAGTTCACGTTCTTATCCGGGGAGACCTGCCCGGTTTGCACCTCCTTTGGGAGGGGCGCCCGTCATGGCAACATGCCGCGGGACCGGACAGGAGTCAGCAGAGGCCATAGTAGGCGCGAGGAAACAAGCCCGGCGAAAAGAGAAAAACCGGGAAGGACTTACCCCGCCCAAGGGCCGAACACAGAGAAGGGAAGAACCTCTATGAGCTCCCATGACATAATGAATCCGTACGGAGGAGTGCACATGGGGCGCATCGTGGAACCGTTCGACCCAAATGAGCGCCTGCTGGAGCGAATTCTTTCCAAAGAGAACCTGGAAACGGCCTGGAAACGGGTGAAGGCCAATCACGGCGCACCCGGCGTCGATGGCATCGCCATCGAACAGTTTCCCGACCATACCAGACCTCTTTGGGCCGGAATCCGCGAATCTCTCCTGGCAGGTACGTATCAACCCTCGCCGGTAAGATGGGTAGAGATTCCAAAACCAACAGGGGGAACTCGTCCCCTGGGTATCCCGACCGTTCTCGACCGGCTGATCCAACAGGCCATCGCCCAGGTGCTGTCTCCGATCTTTGATCCGGCATTTTCGGATTCAAGCTTCGGTTTCCGACCTGGACGGTCAGCCCATCATGCGGTTTACAAGGCCCGCGAGTATATCCGAGAAGGCTATCGCATCGCCGTCGATATGGACCTGTCAAAGTTCTTCGACACGGTCAACCATGACGTGTTGATGCGCCGTGTGGCGCGAAAGGTTCGCGACAAAGGGGTTCTTCGCCTCATCGGAAAATACCTGCGCGCCGGGGTGATGGTTCAAGGCCGCCTTCAGGAAACCCGTTTGGGAGTTCCCCAAGGCGGTCCCCTGTCACCATTACTTGCCAACGTCATCCTTGATGATCTGGATAAAGAGCTTGAGAAACGCTCTCATCGTTTCGTCCGCTATGCTGACGACTTCATCGTTCTGGTGAAGAGCCGCCGGGCGGGAGAACGAGTCATGGAAAGCCTGAAACGCTTCCTGGAGAGCTCTCTCAAACTCAAGATCAACCAGGAGAAAAGCCGGGTAGTCCATACAAATCAGGTTGCCTTCCTTGGCTTCACTTTTCGTGGGACCAAGATATGCTGGTTGGAGAAAGCCTTTCGTGAATTCAAGCGAAGGGTCAAGAAACTGACCGGCAGGTCCTGGTTCGTCTCCATGGACTATCGGTACAAGAAGCTTGCCAAATACCTCCGCGGCTGGATGAACTATTTCGGGATATCGGAATATTACAGACCGATCCCCGAAATAGACCAGTGGCTGAGACGGCGCTTGCGCATGTGTTACTTCAAACAGTGGCGCAGGGCAAGAACCAAAGTGCGGGAGCTTCGCAAACTGGGAACGTCGCTCCATGCGGCCATCTCTGTGGCAATAAGCCGCAAAGGACCGTGGCGACTATCCCGGACGCTGGCGACGCAAACGGGCATGACCAACGATTGGCTCAAGGATCAAGGGCTTCTATCTGTCAAAGAGCAGTGGGTTCACATTCACTACCCGGCTACGGCCCGGTAATCTCTGTGAACCGCCCGGTGCGGACCCGCATGCCGGGTGGTGTGGGGGCCGGGGGAGAAAAACCCCCGGCTACCCGATTGGCAGCTTATAGCCAATCTGATCCCTTGTACTGCCTACGAAGTTCATAAAGGCCCCCACCAGCAGAAAGGAAGTACTTCTTGTATGTGGGGCTGTGATTGTTGCTTGCCCCATTTGCCAAGGCAACGACGACGTACTCCTCCGGCGGTTCTGGTTTCCACCCCTTGCGTACAATTAGACCCCTAACCTCTCTCACGGCAAACGGTTCTGCGATGAGTCCTGCGTTGACAGCCGCTACTACTTCTCTGTTTAGGCCTCGCCCATATTTAGGCATGTCTTCTTTACCCCCATAGCTGTTCTACTGATCGGTTTGCGTATGGAGAATGATGATTTCCGGGGAACTCAAATCAACAGCAACAACATCCATAGGTCGGTAATGCTTCTGAAACCAGTCGCGGAGCTTGGCACCACCGATGATCCGGGCGGTACCATTACGATTCGCCCGCCGGTCAATCCTGCCTTGGATTTGTGGTCCTCCCGAGCCGAGCCTTAGAAATACATTTCCCTCTTGAGATCTGACAAACCTATCAAAATCGACCGTAACGTTGAAGAACCCTTTCTTGTAGTATGTGGGATGCAAGGTCAAGCTAAAAACTGACATGTCAACCTTCCTCCTTGTTTCCTGCCAACGCGGCCATCAGCGAGAGGCCGCTTTATGGCCGATTCGCTGCATGGTGTGGTTCGGCCTCTTAATTCGCCGACGCCTCCTTCTTGAGTTGTGGAAGGTCGCCTTCCACATCCCGCAAGAATACGTCATTTGTGAAATAGGAAATCCAATGTACAATGCGTTTCTGAAAGCATATGTCTTCCGATGTACATACATCAAGAATCTCACGAAGCACAATTCTCATCTCGAGACAAACTTGCCCCATGACGTCCAGGTCAGGGAAACGAGGTCTGTCTTCCGCATCGAACTCGTTATGGACAAAGAATTTGTCACGGGCATCTTTGACGCCCTGCCAAAACGCCCTGTACTCAGGTTCTGTCATACGTATCGCCTGACGCAGTCTGTCGGCAATCTCGTCTCTGCTGATGGGCAAGGCTGCGCTTCCGTCGAATAGTCTAGAGTAGTGCGTCGGTTCGGAATCACTGCCGAAGACCTGACACCAAAATACGATGGATATGCCACCGAAGCAGTTTTGCGTGTAGGCCCACCGTCTGTCTTTCGCCTTCGGTAAAGCATTAAAATACCGGGCACCCTGCACGCAGCGACGGCACGATATCTCAATGTTCCAAATAAGGTCGAGTTGACTGCGTGTTAGCATGACTTTCTTCTTTCTGGCCGAACGTGGTGCTCACCGGGCCGCTTCAGCGGCTCTGGTGCAGCACAGGGTTAGGCGTCGCGCCTTCACTTGAGCAGCTCCGGGTTCTTTCCAAGATACTCGCGGGCGAACTTGATCGAACGCGCATAACCAATTCCGGTGCTGATGTACTTGTCGAGGGTTTGTATGATAGCCCTCGTTGCCTGGAGGGGATCGACTCCCATTATCTGCACGCTGCCTTGCGACGACGTCTTGTCGATGTAGACCTGCAGTTCATTCAGTCCTTGTGAGATGCCGCCCTCACGCATGCTCACGATCCCAACCACATGCCCTTGGTTGTTCAGGAGAGCGCCGCCAGAGTTACCCTTGTTGATGGATGCCTGAACAAAGATGAGGGACGAAGAACTGTCGAACCCCGAGACCATGCCGCGATGAGTGACCATGCCCGGTGTCGCGAGCGGATAGCCGGAGAAGACAACATCGTCGCCGACCATCAGAGCCTCCTTGTCCGATGCCAGCTGAACCATCGAGAAGCTCTTCGTCGGCTTGCTCTTGAGCTTCACGAGGGCGAAGTCCTGGCTAAGCGGACTCGCGTCGGCCTGCGTCGGCACTGACACAACAGCGCCACTGATCGTCTCCCCAGACGGAAAAACCACTTGAAGGTCGGGATGAAGCGACCAGTTGATTGTCGAACCCTGAACTGACAGGACCGCCACGACGTGGAAGCACGTGAGCACATACTGGTCGCCAATGAGGGCACCGCTGCCCTTCGAGTTACCCAACTGGCTCACGAGCATGACGCCGGAAGTCCGGGACAGTTCAAGAACGTTCGTACCTTGCGCCATAGAACCTCCGGCTGAAGATAACGCAACGAACCCAAGCAGGCTGGCAAGCAATATTCTCATGGTCTGCGCCTCCACTGGATCCACGATGCCTAACGGCACGGGTGAGGCGTGCGGTCTTCCGCGTCGCCTCCACCCGATTGTTGGGCGGCGTCATCGTCAGCATTCACCTTCCACGATTTTGATTTCCTCTTCCGTCAGGTCGTACAGTTCGTACACCAGACGGTCGATCTCCGCGTCGGTCGTCGTGACGGCGTTCTGCAATGCGGCTTTTTCGGATTCTGATGTGGCCCCGCGCAGCTTCGGTTTCAGCGCCAGCATTTTCTCCACCAATGCCACCAAACTGTTGTGTCGCGCTTTTTCGGTAGCGTCTGAGAAATTAAAAATGCGAATGGGGAGTTTGAATAATTGCACGGGTTTAACTTCAGGAAACACTCGCGCTTGTTCGCCAACCAAATCATTGTAGAGAAAACGCATGAGCCGGGAATTGAGCAAAGCCAATAAATATAAATACGTACATTGGGTTTCGTCTCTTATCTGAACAATGATACCACTCTTTAGACAGAACCAACCGTCGGCGTCGAAAGCTGCCATGATGTGATCGGCCGTCTGTCGTATAAGAATTTTTTGTTGCTCGAAGAGTTTCCGGCACCGTGGCCAGTTTAATGAGAACCATGGAATCTTCCCATTCGCAGCCTCCCGCCTTTTCATAAGTCGATCACGATATGGTAGTAAAACAGCATGGCAGTTAGGAAACTCATTAATCTTTGTCTCGGAAGTCGTGTAGATAAGAACTTTTCCTGACACCGGAGTGAGCAAATAGCGGTGAATTTCCCCACCTATGACGAGTTTCCGCAACAGATCTTTCTCGAGTTTCAAACTTTTGGCCTGTTCCCTTGTGTATACGTACGCAATGTCTAAGCCTGAACTCACGCCTGTAGCTACGTCCTCGGCGACTTCTTTGAGTTTGGGGAAACGGTTGCACTTAAGGATAATTTCGAGAGATCTTCGCATCTGAAGTGTGTAAGTCTCTGAATCCCTGCCGAGTGCTATTGCCGCTTGGCCGCCTCTTTCTTCATTCAGGGCGGCTGGCAAGTCGTCGCAGACAGTTTGCCTAAGATCGACAAAAAGAGTTGTGTTTTTGGGGTGTGGTACTCCAAAAATCAGAATGCACGCTGGCGCGGTGACTCTTTGGAAAACGCCATCGCCAAGATTGCATACGCGGCTTATTCCGGTTTTGTCCACAAGCAACTTGCGAGTTTTCCAAAACTCGTGCTGGGTCAAGAAACTGCTCGGTATAATTGTGCCAACCACACCTTGTGACTTCGTGCGCTTCCACATTCGGTAGACAAAGTAGTTGAAGGATTCTGGCGTTCTGACGTGTACCTCGTTGTAGTTCGTCCGAAAGTAATCCTTTTCCGTTTCCAAAAATTCTGCGCCCCAAGGCGGATTCCCAATGACCGCGTCAAAGCCTCCCACTTTCATGGCGTCGGGAAACTGCGTGGGCCAGTCGAAGGCGCGGACGCGGACGAGGTCTTCGGGGATCATGGAGAAGACGGAGGCGATAAGTGAGTTTCCGCATTTGATGTTGTGGGTTAGATTCGGCAATGCGCGTTCGTGGAAGAGGGTCATCTGCTGGGAGAGGGTGGTGTCGTTTTCGCCTTCGAGGGCTTTCAGCAGCAAAGAGAGCTTGGTGGTTTCGACGGCCTGCCGGTCGATATCGACGCCGTAGATGTGGGTGGTGAGGATGCGTTTGCGTTCGGCGATGGCGAGACGGGTTTCGCCTTTGGCGTTCTGACAAACGGCCTTGGCGTGTTTGGGGGAGGGGTTGGCTTGATGCCACTTCAGGCAATGGTCCAGCAGCGCCTGATAGGCGCCGAGGAGAAAGGAGCCGCTGCCGCACGCCATATCGAGCACGCGGAAGGGCTGTTTGGTTTTGCCGCCGGCGAGATCGGCGGGGCTTTTGCCTTCTATCTGCTTGCCGATGGTGTTGTGGACGATGTAGTTTACAATATAGGCGGGGGTGTAGTACACGCCGCCGGCCTTGCGCACTTCGGGTTTTTCCTCGACTTTGGCCTGATGTCCGGCGGTCAGACGGATCACTTTGCCGAGGAAGCGTTCGTACACCGTGCCGAGGATTTCCACCGGCATGACGCCGAAGTGGTACGGGCTGCCATGCTCGAAGTAGAGGCTTTGGAGAATGGGCTTAATGGTCTTATCGTCCACGGCAAGGCGCGGCGTGAGCGTGTCCGGCGCATCAGAGACACCGGGTTCTTTCTGGAAGTGGAACAGGCCGGAGTTGTATTTCTGATCGGCCTTACGGCACAATCCCTTCATAAAACGGTCGTAGATGTCCGGTTGTTCGCAGAGTTTGAGTATTTG
>JAURXV010000175.1 GCA_030654195.1 Syntrophales bacterium
CTAACCAGGATGTGGTCGAACCCCCCCCGCCTTCCGACGGTAAAGCAAGGGTGATGTTCCAGGAGAATGACGGTATCAGGCAGGGATCCGTTTCTGCGGGCCTGATTAACCTGCTTCTGTAGTTGAAAAATCTTCCCGTATTCTTCAATCCCCAGTTCCAAACAGTATCCTTTTTGGGTCACATCGTCATCCCCTGATCATGGATGGCTTCGTAAAAAGGCCGGATGCTGCGTTGCGCTTCATCCCTCGTCATTGCGGCGTACGGAAAAGTACGCCTCATTCCTCAGGATTCGCGCGCCTTGCCTGCGGCCTTTTTACGAAGCCATCTTCATTGCTTTACTCTTCGAAAGTATCCAAAGCCTTCAAGACGGAAGTTGACAGGTAAGCCATTGACGGAGATCCGCCAAAGGCAACGGCCACCGAGCAGGCCTCCAGGATTTCTTCCCGAGTTGCCCCTTCATTAAGAGCCTGTTTAACATGAAGGTTCATGCAGTATTCACAGCGGGCGTAAAGTGCAATTCCCAGTCCGATAAGCTCTTTATATTTGCGTTCAAGTTCTCCTTCAATATAAGCGGCCTGGTCCATCTTTACAAATGCTGCGCTTAATTCGGGGGCTTCGTTTCCTAAGGTTGTCATTCCCTTGACAAGATCAGCCATCAATTCATTAGGATCTTTTACCATTCGCGTGACCTCCAAAAATATCAATCTGAACTTTGACGACTTCGTAAAAAGTGAAATTCCCCCTCCCCCGGTGGGAGGGGATTCTGGACTTTTTTGCGCATCCGTGAACTTTCCGAGGCTGATTTATCGGATGCAAGGGTCTCAATCCATGACCCAACCGCCATCCACGTTGATGGCCTGTCCTGTGGTATAGTTGGATGCATCCGAAGCAAGGAAGACAACCATCTGGGCGACATCTTCCGGTTTTCCCATTCTTGAGATCGGGAGGTCTTCGATTGGATAAACGAACCCCTTTGACATGTCTGTTTCGATCCCGCCCGGCGCTATTGCATTGACGTAAATCCCGTAACAACCGGCGTCTTTGGCGACCCATTTGGTAAAGGCGATGACCCCCCACTTTGCGGCCGCATAGCCGGGACCTGAGCGCCCGCGCTTGCCTTCAGCACCCGCCCCTTTCTTGGACACGGCCCCGCCTATCTTTCCTGAAATTGAAGCGATGTTGACGATCTTTCCGGATCCGTTCTTCTTCATATGCGGATAGACAGCCTGGGTGCAGAAGAAGGTCCCTTTCATGATGGTATTGACATCCCTGTCCCATTGTTCTTCCGTGAGCTCTTCAAGGGGAACCCGCTGACAGGTTCCGGCATTATTCACCAGGATATCGATCTTCCCAAATTTCTCAATGACCTGTGCAACCATATTCAGGACATCCCCTTTTTGGGATACATCCGTCTTTATTCCGAGGGCTTGCCTATCGAGGGATTTTATTTTACGAACCGTTTCTTCCATCGGGATGATGTCCGTCACACAAACATGAGCGCCTTCTTTGGCCAAAGCAATGGCGCATGCCTGGCCAATACCCCTGGCGCCACCGGTTACGATGGCGATTTTATCTCTCAATTTCATATTTCTCCTTTTATGACCATAAGTTGTTCGGCAGGTTAAATGGCCCTGCAAGTCAGTCCGCCATCCACGACGATTTGCGCTCCGGTGATATATTTGGCCTCATCCGAGGCGAGAAACAGGGCGGCGTGGGCGACGTCCCAGGCATCTCCCATCTTTCCCGTGGGGCATTTTTTATTTCGGATTTCGATCATTTTCTGTATGTCTCCGGCCGCATAAAAATCCTTTAATGGCTCACGAATCAGCGGCGTGTCCATCAAGCCCGGCAGAATGGAGTTGGCACGGATATTTTTATCCGCATATTGAAGCGCTATGCCTTGCGTCAATCCGAGGATCCCCGCTTTGCTCGCATAGTAGGTGATATAAGGGATGCCGATGTAACGAACAGCGGCCACAGAGGAAATATTGGTGATGACGCCTCCTCCCTCCCTTTCCATGTGGGGAAGCGTATATTTGCACGTTAAAAACATGCTCTTCAGATTGATCGACATCACACGGTCCCAGGTTTCCTCGCTGGTTTCCGCAAGCCCGCCCAATACGACGATGCCCACATTGTTATGAAGGATATCAATCCGGCCGAAGGTCCCGATGCATTGATCGACCATCGATTTGACCTCGTCCGGCCTGGAAACATCGACCTTCATCACCGTGCAAACCCCGCCTTCCTGGTCGATGATCGATTTTGTCTCCTCAGCCGCGGCGGGATTCAAATCCACCGCAAAAACCTTTCCCCCCTCACGGGCAAACAGCACCGCCGTGGCCTTGCCGTTTCCCCAACCCGGCCCGATGGATCCGGCTCCCGTGACAATCGCCACCTTGTTTTTTAATCGCTCCCCCATTTTCTTTCCTCCCGTTTCGTTCGGGATTGAAGATCCCAACCGGTCATTTCCCTCCCCCCCCGAGCGTCACCCGGGGCAGCCAGAGGATGATTTCGGGATAAACGACGCATAGGAACAACCCCACGGCCTGAAGAATCACGAAGGGAATAACGCCCCGGTAGATGTCCCAGGTCGAGATCTCCGGAGGGGCGGACCCCTTCAAGAAAAAGATCGCATAGGCAAACGGCGGCGTCAGAAAAGACATCTGCAGGTTGACGCAGACCAGCATGCCGAACCACAGTTGGTCAAATTGCAATTTCGCGACCACCGGCAGGAAAATGGGCACGACGATGAATAGGAGGGCCTGCCATGAGATAAAAAATCCACCGATGAACAGGATGAACATCATGACGAACAGGACAAACCATTTCCCGAAGGGGAGTCCGATCAACAGGTTCGCCACCAAGGTTCCGCCCCCCAGGTAGAGAAAGACGGCGTTGAAGATGCCGGCCCCTATGATTATGAAAAATACCATCGCCGAGACGATCAGGGCCGAATAGGCGGATTCTTTCACATTTTTAAAGTTTAACTCACGATACACCGCCGCCAAAAGCAGTGCGCAGAGTGCCCCAACCCCCGAGGCCTCGGTCGGAGAGGCAACGCCGGCCATGATGGATCCCAGCACCGCGACAATGATAACGACCGTGGGGAGCATATAGTAGGCGCTCTTCTTGACCAGATTCCAATCGTAAGGGGGGCGCTCCTCCGGTGGAATGGCCGGTGCCGCCTTCGGGTTCATCCAACAAACGATAATGATGTAAGCCATGTACAGAAAAGAAAGAAGCAGGCCGGGGAAAAGGGCCGCCGCGAAAAGCTTTGCCACGGACAGATTCGCCATCGGTCCGTACATGACCAGCATGACGCTCGGAGGGATCAGAATCCCCAGGCTTCCTCCGGCGCAGACCACGCCGCAGGCCAATGCCTTGTCGTACTTCCGCTTGAGCATGGAGGGGATTGCGATCAGGGTCATGGCGGTGACGGTCGCGGCAATGACGCCCGTGCAGGCGGCAAAAATCGTGCAGGTGATAATGGTGGCAATGGCGAGGCCGCCCCGCACGGGACCGAACCATTCGTAAAGGATTTGATACACCCTTTCGGAAATGCCGCTTTTTTCCAGGATGGTCCCCATGAAAACGAACAGGGGAACGGCGATCAGGACCTCGCTTTCCATGACATCGAAGGTCTGCAAGACTGCCATGGGGAGAATCGCTGCGCCCTGGAAGATCAAGCCAAAAAAGAGCCCGATGAACATCAAGGCGAAGGCAAGATGGACCCCGCCGATCACGATGACGAAAAGGATAATGAACATGAGAATGGCAACAATCTGTTCTGGACTCATTCCTTTATCCCCCTTTTTCTGAGACTCGACAGGCTGCGGACCAGCTCCGCCAGGCTTTGAAGGCTGAGCAGGAAAAACGCCACCGGGATGACGGTTTTAATAGGGCCGGAAGGAAATTTCCAGGTTGATGTGGAGAGATATTCCCCGGCGGTCCATGCGTCGGCGGCAAATTTAATCCCGGCCCAGGTGAATACGATCATCACGAACAGAAAAAAAACGGCATACACCACCGAGTCGAAGATCTTTTGCGCTCGCGGCGGCATTACATTGTAAACAATGTCGATGCGGACGTGGCCCTGATGGAGCAGGGTATAAGCGCCTCCGATCATGAACTGCGCGCCATAGAGCATCCAGCAGGTGTCGTACCCCCAATTGCTCGGGAGGTTGAACAAATACCGCATCATCACCTCGTAGGATACCAGCAGCGTGAGGGGCACGACGAGCCAGGCGGCGGCAATCCCCGTCCATTCGCTGATCCGATCGATATATTTAATCCATTTCATAGAGACTCCTTCTTTGTCTGCCGCAAGCCCCCCGCAGGGGGCATTGCGGCAGACCGTGCCTTATTATGGAAACGAATCGTTAATCGAATTTGGTCAGGTCATAGTAAGGTTTATATTTTTTGACAAATTCCTTCTGGGAGTTCCACACCTTGGCGAAGAAGGGGTCTTCCTTCGATTTTTTTTCAAGGATCTCCATGCCCATCTGCCGGGCCTTGGCCTGGTCCGCTTTCGAGAGCTTGGTCGTGATGGTTCCATACGCCCGGATCTTCTTGTCATATTCTATCGAATCCATCCAGAACCGTGCATATCCCTGTAACGACGCTGCCATCGCGGCACTTTCAACGATCGCCTTTAGATCGGCAGGCAGCTCTTTCCAGGACTTCGTCTTGATCAACAACTGGAAGATGTTGTTTGACATGTGCACGGGCGGCCCAAAGCGATACTTGCAGACCTCATGCAAACCCAGGGTGTAATCCATCGATGCATCCAGGAATTCGGCGCCATCGATTAACCCTCTCTGCAGGCCGGGCACCACCTCGCCGCCGGCAAGCAACACCACCGACGCGCCTAACTTTTCCCACATGTCCATGCAGAGACCTGCGGATCTGATCTTCATCCCTTTGATATCCGCCAAGGTTTTCACGGGCTTCTTGGTCCAAACCTCTTCGGGAGGCGTCAACCCTATAGGAAAGACGATGAGTTCCTCCTTGTACATCTCCTGCTCTAATTCCTTCCCTCCCCCCGCGTACATCCACAGGAGAAGGTCGTTGAACTCCGTGATGCCGCCGATCAATGTGTAGAAAAGGTCGCCTGCCGGATATTTTCCCTTCTGCCACGCGGGAGTGTTCATCCCGAAATCGAGAATACCATCGCGGACGGCGTCATAGATTTTTGTCGCCGGGACGATCTCTCCCGCGTCATGGAGTTCGATGACCATTCTTCCGCCACTCATTTTTTCTACATATTCCTTCCACAGCACAATGGTATATTTGCCCAGCGGCGAGGCCAATCCGAAGCAACTGCCTCCTTTCCATCGGACCGGTTGGTCCGCAGCAGTGCCGAGTCCGGTTGTCATGAGCCATGCCGCAACCATCGCCACCGCCAAGATAATCAATGAACGACTCTTTTTTCTAATCATGTTGAACCTCCCTTCAGCCTTGTTGTTTGTGTTAAACTTACCGGATGATCATCATTGAAAACACTCCCCTCCCCACGCTCCGCTATCACCTCCTTTAATGGAATTGCTGCCTTTCACCCCGGATTCCCACTTTCGACCCATTTCACTCCCATACGGGCGCCCTATATGAACAGAAGTCGGGGAAAAAAGAACTCAGCTCCGATACAAAACCTTCTTGGCCGCCCTGACAATATCCTCTTCATCCGGGATCACGGCATTCTCGAGCGGCTCGCTATAAGGAATCGGCACATTAAGAGCTCCCACCCGTTCAACAGGGGCATCGAGATAATCAAATG
>JAURXV010000014.1 GCA_030654195.1 Syntrophales bacterium
ATCGGAACGGCATGGATTATTTACCGCTATCTCAACCGTCACTTCACTCGAGTTGCGGGGCTGCTGGGAGTTCTTGTCTTTGTCAGCACGCCGATCGTCTTGCGGATGTCGACCGTGGCCTACGTTGATCTCGGCCTGGCCTTCTTTACGACGGTTAGCGTCCTCGCTTTTATTCACTGGCGCAAGGGGGCTTATGAAGAATTCAAATGGCTATTGATCTCTTCCATCGCCATTGGGCTGGCTTTGGGAACCAAGTACAATGCCCTGATTGCCTGGGTTTTTCTGTCGTTCGCCGTCGTTTTCTTATATTCCAGAGACACGGGGGAGCAGTGGCGGGCGATCCGTTACGGGGTCATCTTTTTTCTCGTTTCTCTCTGCGTATTTTCTCCCTGGATCATAAAAAATCTGCTCCTGACCGGCAATCCTCTGTATCCCCTATTTAAGGGCTTCTTTAACTCTGGAGTAAACAATGTTGCTTCTGACGGAAGCGCCCGTTCCATGGTTTCGGGGGACGCCTACATGGGAATGTTCAGGCTCAGGGAAATGCTCTACGGTGAAAGCTTCTGGGAGACGCTGCTGATCCCGATCCGATTTTTTTTCCAGGGACAGGATTATTCAGGCCGCTACTTCGATGGCGTCCTGAACCCGATTCTGATCGTCCTGGTTCCCTTCGCATTCATGAAAAGATCTCTCCATGGCGACAAGCTTTTTTTTGTGCTCTTTTCCGTTTTTTTTATCCTTGCGGCCTTTTTTCTCGATCAACTGCACATACGCTATATCCTGCCGGCGATCCCCTTTCTCTCCATTCTGACCGTCATGGGCATCATGAATATCTTTGCCTGGACATCGGAAAAGAGAGGGCCGTCCAAGTCTGTTTATGTGTGTATCATCCTGTTGTTCCTGCTTATGCTCGGGGCCGGGAATGTTATTTATCTGAATAAATATTTTCTGAGTCTTCAGCCGGCGAATTACGTTCTCAACCTGGAGACGAGAGATGCTTATCTGAAACGCCACATCAGAAGTTATGCGGCCATCGGTTACATCAACAGCCATACTCCCCCCAATGCCAGAATCAGGCTGCTGTTTCTGGCGAGACGCGGTTATTATCTGGATCGGATCTATGAGGACGATGCAACTTATGGGATGGATGTTATGCGAGGGCTCGCGGCAACTGCCGGCGATGCCGGATCTTTTCGCAAATACCGTGACTCTCTGGGCTGCACCCATCTGCTGGTGCGCATGGATTTATTCAACAAGTTTCTGGGGGATAATTATACCCCGGAAACGATCGATCGATTATTGCGGCTTTTGGGCAGGGAAACGGAAATGATCTATCATGCAGACGGGTATGCGGTTTATCGGCTGATCCCCCCTATGTAATCTTGAAGTCCGCCTGATTTCAATTATGGAGTAATATTGCCGTTTGCGTCCGCCGTATACAACGGATCTGGTGTTGACAAAACTCGACGTTGGAGATCCTGGTGGTTTGTGTTTTATCAGGGGACCTCTTGAATGAAAGTTACCTGGTATTCAAATCAATGATCTTATTAGTCTGAGATGATCCTCGTAATTTTGAAAGATTATTTATTGCTTCCGTATATCGCGGATTGATTCGCAACGCCTCATTCAACTCATTGATGGCCTCGCTTATTTGATTCTTCCGGGTCAGGACAACGGCCAGAGTATTGCGGGCCACCGCGTAGTCCGGATGATGTTTGATCGCAGCCCTCAAATAAATGATGGCTTCATCAAGCTTCTCCTGACGTATGAGGATTTCGGCCACATTATTCTCGGCGGCGGCATTCCCCGGTCGAAGATGAATGGCCTTTTTGTAATATTCCAGGGCCTCATTTTCCCTGCCGCTGAATAAACAAACATCCGCGGCGTTATAATACGTATCGGCAAAGCGGGGATTAATGGCGATAGCCCGCAAATAATAGGTCATTGCCTCATCATATCTATTCTGCCTGAAGAGAGCAATCCCAAGATTATTCAGGTACTTTTCATCACCAGGCTTGATTTGAACCACCTTTTCAAAGTGACTTGCCGCTTCATCGAAACGATTGTGCCTCATGAGATAACTGCCCAGGTTGTTATGAGCCACATAGTTTCCCTCCGTCACGGCAATCGCATGTTCAAACAGGACACGGCTGTCTTTCCAGATACCTGTCTGATTAAATGTCAGAATTACAAGGAGCAGGATGGTCGTCCCTGCCGCGACCGGAATGAAGTACCTGTAAAAAGGGTTTCCTTTCAGAAGGTCGGGGATCCCCCAGGCGATAACGATAAAAAGGCCGATCAGGGGGATATAGGTGTACCGGTCGGCCATGGCCTGAGAACCGACCTGGATGATGCCGCAGACAGGCAGCAGCGTAATAAGATACCAGAGCCATCCCATTGCCAGATAGGGCGCTGTACGGATGTACCGGAAGGAGAAGAAACATACCGCACCCAGGAATGTCACGGATAGCAGCACGACGGATATGGGGAAAGAAGTCGGATAAGGATAGAAACAGGCAAGATTCACCGGCCACAACATCTTGGCCACGTATCCCCCATAAGAAACTACCGCATTAACCATCCTTTCTGATAAGCCAATATCTCCAAACGACTTCAATGACCCCGAACTGCCTTGGCCATGAATTGTTATGACGCTGATAACGGCGCTGAGGGCAATAAGCGGGATCTTTTCCAGGACCAGACGCCGGTGGGCGATAACCGCACCACCCTGGAAACGTCGCAACGGCCAATAATCCAAAAGAAGTAAAACGAATGGAAGTGTCACAAGCATCGGCTTCGACATCAGTCCCAAGCCAAACGCGATAAAAACCAATACATAACGTCTAAGGGATGGATTGTCGGCATAATACGCATACGCGCCCATCGTCAGCAGCCAGAACATCGTGCTCAGCACATCCTTGCGCGCCATTACCCACGCCACGGACTCCACGTGGAGGGGATGTACTGCAAATAACGCGGCCACAAAGCCGCTCTTCCACAATCCTCCCGTCATCCTGGCGAATATGAAAAACAACAGCAGCGTATTGACCAGATGAATCAGCACATTCGTCACATGATAGCCTCCGGCGCCCGTGCCGTACATTTTGTAATCCAGCATCAGCGAAAGCCACGTCAGCGGCTGCCAGTTAGAGGCAAACAATGTTGTAAAAGCCCAGGAAACACTGCTCCGGTCAAACCCGGCCTGGATATTCTTATTGCTTAGGATGTACCTGCTATCGTCGTAAATGACGAATTTGAATTGACTCGTCTGATAGAAAGGCACGATGACGATCAGCGCCAGTCCAAGGCAAATGAAGATATGAACGGGATGAGAACGGATCCACTGACGAATCACGTGTGTTTCTCCTGAAAGGAATTTAAGCCGGCAAATATAGGGTCAAACATTGGCAGACGAAGGCTTAAGGTCTGAACGACTCGACAAAAAAGGGAGGGGGGATTCGCACCCCTCTCCCTTTTGTTCTGTAATTATTGTGATGCGGCTGTCAACAGTATCGGGATATTGTCCCCGCAACAGCAACTCTGCTTACGGTACGATCAGATTATCGGCGGCAACACCGGCGGTGTCGATGGTATAGGTTCCACCCAGTTGGGTTGCATCGGTATGAGTTGCAGTTATCCCTCCACCGGCTGCGACCACGACTTGATTCCCCGTAGTCACTCTGACAGCGGTATAGATGACTCCCGCAGCGCCTCCGGCAATGGTTTCGGTAGGCGCGGACACCCCTGGGTTATCGCCCAGATACGCCACTACACCAGTGTAGGCATTTTTTGCATCCGCCAAGACGCTTGCCTTGTAACCTCTCGACTTGTATGCGGTGAACTGCGGGATGGCGATGGCCGCCAGGATGCCGATGATGGCGATGACGATCATGAGTTCGATCAGCGTAAACCCCTTCTGCCCTCTTTTGTGAAATGAACTAATCATAATCTTTCTCCTTTTCTTTTTAGTGGTTTGAATTTACGATATCGGATGATTCCTGAACGATATAAACTTGGACTCTTTCCGCCATCACCCCCTTTTCAATCCTTAAGGTTTTGCTGCCCTTTGAAACTCTGTTAGACTCATACGCAATGGTCGTGCCATTAGCCACTCGCTTCATGCGTCTTTCATGATATTATTTCATTTCCTCACAATTCCGAATGGTTATCAAAACGAATCCGGCGGAATAATCTTTCGCTTTTCTTTGACCGCCGGTATTTCCCGTCATTTTCACGGGAATCTCCGGATTTTTTCCATAGCCTATCCATTCCATTTTCACCTCAGGTTCTCCCTGAGACGGACTCTCTCCAGAGGATCATCCTGGCCAAGGCCTGTTTATTTTCCAGGATAGGCATCGGAATCGTTTTGTGATATGGTAAGACCATCAATGCGGAGGAAACACCCATGTACGAAGTGACCATAAGAAAATCCTTTGCCGCCGCGCATCTGCTCCGGGAGATCGGCGGCAAGTGCGAAGAGCTCCACGGACACAACTTTATCGTTGAGATCTCGGCCGCCGCCGCCGAGCTCAATGAAGAGGGTCTCCTGATCGATTTCCGTCTCCTGAAGCGCTGGACCGATGAGGTTCTTGAGGAGCTCGATCACAAATATCTGAATGAACTTCCTTTTTTCAAAGATATGAACCCCTCGTCCGAACAGATCGCCCGTTTCCTCTACGAAAGGATCGGAGAAAAAGCAAAGCCGGCGAAGACCCCTCTCTCCCGCGTGACCGTCTGGGAATCGGAGAACGCCCGCGTCTCCTACAGCCTATGATCGACATCCAGAACCTGAAAGACGAACGGAATATCGACATCAAGAAGGTCGGGGTCAAGGGGCTCAAATACCCCATCGTTGTCCTGGACCGCGCCCACGGGACGCAGCCGGTAAACGCCACGATCAACATGTATGTGAACCTCCTCCGCCGCTTCAAGGGGACGCACATGAGCCGCGTCGTCGAGGTCCTCAATGAGATCCGGGAACAGGTCAACATCCGGACGTTTCACAGCATCCTGGAAAAGATCCGGGCCAAACTGCGCGCCGAATCGGCCCATATCGAAATCGACTTCCCCTACTTCATCGAGAAGACCGCCCCAAGGTCCGGCGCGAAAAGTCTGATGGAATACCGCTGTCAGTTTGAAGGGACCTGCAACGACAGCGGTATGGATTTCCTGGTGGGGATGGTCGTCCCGGTGACAACCGTCTGCCCCTGCTCCAAGGAGATCAGCCGCTCCGGCGCCCACAACCAGAGGAGCATCGTCACCGTCCGGGTAAGGTTCCGTAAATTCTTCTGGATCGAGGACGTGATCAAACTGATCGAAAAGTCGGCCAGCGGCGAAGTTTACTCCCTTCTGAAACGGATCGATGAGAAATTCGTCACGGAAAATGGTTATGAAAACCCGATGTTTGTCGAGGATGTCGTCAGAAACGTTGCCGGCCGACTGAACCAGGATCCCAATTTCACCTGGTATAGCGTGGAGGCGGAAAATTTTGAAAGCATCCACAACCACAGCGCCTACGCCTGCGTGGAGAAGGAATAACCATGGGAAATAATAGCGAGTTTTTCAATCTGTACCGTCACGGCTTCATCCGGGTCGCCGTCTGCACCCCGGAGGTCAAGGTGGCGGATACCGTATTCAACGCCGGAGAGACCATTCGCCTCGCACGCGAGGCCGCGGACCGGAAAGCCGTTTTCGCCCTCTTTCCCGAACTCGGCCTCTCCGCCTATTCCAACGATGACCTCTTCCAGCAGGAGGCCCTCCTCCAGGGGACCCTCCGCGCGATCGAGCGGATCGCCCGCGAGACGGAAGCCCTCAACCTGATCCTCATCCTCGGCGCGCCGCTGCAGATCGACTCCCGCCTCTTCAATTGCGGAATCGTTCTCTGCCGGGGCCGCATTATGGGGGTGGCGGTGAAGTCCTACCTCCCCAACTACCGGGAATTTTACGAGGGGCGTCAGTTCAGCCCCGCCGAAGAGACGCTTGCGAAAACCATCCGCCTCTGCGACCAGCGTGAGATCCCGTTCGGCGCCGACCTTCTTTTCGATGTTTCCAACATCCGCCATTTCCGCTTTTTCCTGGAAATGTGCGAGGACGTCTGGGTCCCCATCCCTCCCTCCTCCTTTGCCGCGCTGGCCGGAGCGACCGTGATCGGAAACCTCTCCGCCTCCAACGCGACGATCGGGAAAGCGGAATACCGGCGGAGCCTGACCGCGAACCAGTCCGCCCGGTGCGTCGCCGCCTATCTTTACGCCGCGGCCGGCCCCGGGGAATCGACGACGGACCTGGCCTGGGACGGCCACGCCATGATCTATGAAAACGGTAATCTTATCGCGGAATCTGAGAGATTCGCGGATGGTTCCCGGATGATCCTCGCCGACCTCGATCTGGACCGTCTTGCACAGGATCGGATGCGACAGACAAGTTTCGGCCGGAACGCCTTCACCCACCGCGAGGCCCTGTTGAAATTCCGCCGGGTCGAAATGAATTTGGATCCCGGCGGCGGACGCCTGCTCCTCGACCGCGAATACGCCCGTTTCCCCTACATCCCGACGGACCCCGCCAAGAGGGAACAGCGCTGCTATGAGGCCTACAACATCCAGGTTCAGGGGCTCTCCCAGCGTCTGAAGTCGTCCGGAATCGACAAGATCGTGATCGGCGTCTCCGGGGGACTCGACTCGACCCATGCACTGATCGTCGCCGCCCGGACAATGGACATGCTGAAGCTGCCCCGCTCCAACGTGCTGGCCTATACGATGCCTGGTTTCGCGACATCCGACAAGACCCACCACAACGCGCTCTGCCTGATGAAGGCGTTCGGGGTGGAGGTGAACGAGATCGACATTCGGCCAAGCTGCATGCAGATGCTCAAGGATATCGGACACCCCTATGCAGAGGGGAAAACAGTTTATGATATCACTTTTGAAAACATCCAGGCCGGGGAGAGGACCTCGCACCTCTTCCGCATCGCCAATTGGAGAAACGGCCTCGTGCTCGGCACGGGCGACCTGAGCGAACTCGCCCTCGGCTGGTGTACCTACGGCGTCGGCGACCACATCTCTCACTACAATGTGAACGCAAGCGTTCCCAAGACCCTGATTCAGCATCTGATCCGCTGGGTCGCGTGCTCCGTGCAATTCTCTCCCGAGGTCTCCGCGATCCTCCTTGATATCCTCGAGACGGAGATCAGCCCCGAGCTGATCCCGGGCGACGGGGAGGCCCAGCCCTCCCAGAGGACGGAAGAGATCGTCGGCCCCTACGAACTCCAGGATTTCAACATTTTCTACACAACGCGCTTCGGTTATCTCCCAACCAAGATCGCCTTCATGGCCTATTGTGCCTGGCGGGACCGAACGCGGGGAGACTGGCCCGACGTTCCCGAGTCGAAGAGAAACGCCTACACGATCGGCGAGATCCGCCACTGGCTGGAGGTCTATCTCTACCGGTTCTTCCAGATCAGCCAGTTCAAGCGCTCCTGCGTTCCCAACGGCCCCAAGGTCGGTTCGGGCGGATCCCTCTCGCCGCGGGGTGATTACCGGGCGCCGAGCGACAGCGAGGCCGCAGTCTGGCTGGAGGATGCGAAGAGAATCCCGGAAAGGGATGAGGAATGAGACGGGAACAATACAAGGATTTCGACGCCACGGAACTCTTCTGCTCCAAGTGCAGGCGTGCCGTCCCGGTGCGGAAGCGCCTCCTCCTCGTTCTTTCGAACGGAAACAAATACGACTACACCTGCACCTTCTGCGGAACCTCCGTGGGCGACAAGATGGTGACGGAACGGGACAACCTCCGCGTCCTGCTGAAATGAAGAGGGGCGGCCCATGGCCGCCCCTCTCGTTCGCTTTTGTCGTCGCGAGGGATGCAGTGACAAAGCAATCCCATGATATCAAACAAGTTGCAGCGCTGAGATTGATTCGCTTCGCTCGCAATGACCGGGGAATGGACTGATTACAAAGTCTTCATTCCTGCTGCAATTCCTTGATCCCCGCATAGTGGTCGAGGGCCTCCGGATTCTTCAGGGCGTCCTTGTTCTGAACGGCCTGCCCTTCGATCACCTTCTTCACCGAAAGCTCGACCTTCTTCATGTTCAGCGTGTAGGGAATGTCCGGCACGGCGATGATCTTGGCCGGAACGTGGCGCGGGGACGCGTTCACGCGGATCATCTTTCGGATCCGGTCCCGGAGCTCGTCGGTGAGCTCCTTCCCCGTAGCCATCTTGACGAAGAGAATGATCCGGACGTCGTTCTTCCAGTTCTGCCCGACGACGATGCTGTCGGCAATCCCCTCGATGTTCTCGACCTGGCGGTAGATCTCCGCCGTCCCGATCCGGACGCCGCCCGGGTTCAGCGTGGCGTCGGAGCGACCGAAGATCACGACGCCGCCCCGGTCGTTGATCAGGATGTAATCCCCGTGCCGCCATACATTCGGATAGACCTCAAAATAGGCGGCTCGGTATTTCTTGTGTCCCGGATCGTCCCAGAAGTAGATGGGCATCGAGGGGGAAGGCGCCGTGCAGACGAGCTCGCCCTGCTGGTTGATCACAGGCTTGCCGTTCTCGTCGAAGGCTTCGACCTTCATCGCAAGGCCCCGGCACTGGAGTTCTCCGGAATAGACCGCTCCCATCGGGTTTCCCAGCGCAAAGCAGCCGTTGATGTCCGAGCCGCCGGAGATGGAGGCGAGCTGAAGATCCTCCTTGATCTCCCGGTAGATAAACTCGAACCCATCCTCGGAGAGGGGCGACCCCGTCGAGAGAATTGATTTAAGGGCGGAAAGATCATATTCCTTGCCCGGTCGAACCCCCTCGTTCATCAGCGCGGCGATGTAACCGGCGCTGGTCCCGAAGACCGTGATCCCCTCCTGCTGGGCCGTACGCCACAGGACGCCCGGGTCCGGATGGAAAGGGTTCCCGTCATAGAGGAGGAGTTTCGCGCCCACTCCGAGCGAGCTCACGAGCCAGTTCCACATCATCCAGCCGCAGGTGGTGAAATAGAAGATCGTATCCTCCCGCTTGAGGTTCGTATGGAGGATCAGTTCCTTCAGGTGGTGGATCAGGATACCGCCGGCGCTCTGCACCATGCACTTCGGCAGACCGGTCGTCCCCGAGGTGAACATGATGTAGAGCGGGTGTTCGAACGGGAGCTGTTCGAACTGGATTTTCAGACCGCTTTCCGGCGCCCGGAAATCCTTATAATGGATCGCATTGCGCAGGCTGCCGATATCCGGCTCGTTTTCCGTATAGGGAACGACGACGACCTTCTCGATCGAGGGAAGATCCCTGATGATCTCCACCACACGGGAGATCGAATCGAGGCTCTTCCCTTTGAAGAAGTAGCCGTTTGCGACGAAAAGAACTTTCGGTTTGATCTGCCCGAAACGGTCCAGCACGCCCTTAATCCCGAAATCGGGAGAGCAGGAGGACCACACCGCCCCTATGCTTGTCGCGGCAAGCATCGCCGTCACGGCCTCGGGCATGTTCGGCATGAATCCGACGACGCGGTCGCCGGG
>JAURXV010000016.1 GCA_030654195.1 Syntrophales bacterium
GACGGATGGCCGATCGCGAGCTGGTCTTTCGGTTATGCTCGTAGCGTTCATTTCCGACATCCACGGGAACCTGCCCGCCCTCGAGGCGGCCCTGACCGATGCCTGCGTTCGAGGGGCGGATAAGATATACTGCGCAGGCGATCTGACCGGATACGGCCCGTTCCCCAGCGAGGTTTGCCGCATTCTTGCCGAAAAGCAAATCACCACGATTATCGGCAATTACGATGCCAAAGTGCTCTCTGCCCTCCATCGCTCTGCCGATTTGAAGGAGCGCATGAAGCCGGGCAAATGGAAAATCCTGGATTGGACATGCAGACAGATCGACGGCGACGCGCAGGGGTTTCTATCTTCACTTCCCCCCCTCCATCGCGAGACGCTGGCGGGCCGATTTGAGCTCCTCATGGTGCATGGGAGCCCGGTGTCGGTGGAAGACGCCATTTACCCCAGCATTACGCCGTATGGCCTGAAAAAGAAGCTTGCCGGAACAAGAGTGGACATCCTCGTCTGCGGCCATACGCATATCCCTTTTGTGAGGCGTGTGGCAGGCGCCCTCGTCGTGAACTGCGGATCCACAGGACAGCCGGTCGACGGCGATCCGCGACCGGCGTACGCACTGGTGAAGATGCAGCAGGGAAAGCCGCCTTCAGCGCGGATCATCCGTTTCGACTATCCGAAAGCTGGGCTCCTCCGGGCGATTGAACGATCGTCGCTTCCCCGGGGCTTGTCTGCAGATTTCAGTGAAGGGAATAAAAAAAGGGAAATGCCATGAAGACCCCAACCGAAACGAAGGAAATCGAATACAAATTTCTGTTACCGGAGCCTGGGGCGAACGCCGCCGTCCTGGACCTGCTCGGGTCGAAAGGTTATCGGGTCCGCCGGCAACGGACGATCCGCCAGGAGGACCTCTATTTAGACACCTTCGACTGGAGGCTTTTCCGGCATGGATTCTCCCTGCGCTTGCGACGCGCAAATGAGAAAGTGTTATATACTCTCAAAAGCATTGGGAAAATCGATGGTGGACGGGCGGAACGGCGGGAGATCGAGATCGAGGTGAAGGGCAGCGTCGTCGATCCGACGGCGGCGCCGGTCAAAGAGATCCAGATGGAAATCGCCGAGATCATCTTCCCGCGTCGCCTGATCGGGCAGATCACCGTGCGCACCGAGCGGCAACCCTACATGGTCACATGCCCGGGTAACGCACGGATCGAACTTGTTTTTGACTCCACAGGTTTCCTGGCGCGCGGTTTCAACAAGCCCCGGAGGGCCCGCCGCCTTTTCGAGATGGAAGCGGAACTTCGCAAAGGATCCCCGGCGGAACTCGACACGCTCAAACAGCACCTGACCGGCGCCATTGGTCTCGCCCCGTCCGGTCAATCGAAACTCGAGACCGCCATCGAGCGCCTCGGCGTCGTATTCCCCGCAAAGAATCCCCCTCCCCACCTCCAGGTGAAAATCGACGACCGGTTCGACCGGACGGTGCAGAAAATTTTCGCGTTTCAGATTCACCGCCTCGATGAGAACATTCCGGGCGTCCTGTCGGACATCGACGCCGAATTCGTGCACCAGGCTCGTGTCTCGACACGTCGAATGCGCTCCCTGATCCGACTATTCGGTGGTGCAATCCCGGAGAAGACCGGTTCCTATTTTGCGGAAGAACTTCTCTGGCTCGGCTCGCTCTTCGGCGGTGTACGGGATCTCGACGTATTCCTGCTCAACCTCCCCCGTTTCAAACAGGCCATCGATATTGCACCGCGACGCAGCATCAACACTATCATGCAGCATATCGCGGAAGAGAGGCTGGTCCTCTTCGCAGAGCTCAAGGCGGGACTCGCCTCCGCACGCTGGCGTCTCCTCCACTCCAGGCTCCTGGCCTTTGCCGGGAGGAGGCCGGCGAAAAATCCATCTGCGCCTCTTGCTTCGG
Organism: Syntrophales bacterium; assembly: GCA_030654195.1. GTDB lineage: Bacteria > Desulfobacterota > Syntrophia > Syntrophales > UBA5619 > UBA5619. The sequence continues at coordinate 1,922 of JAURXV010000016.1, forward strand.
CCCCCTTGAACGGGGCCGCGCCTCCCATCATCACCGCGCGGTTCGATGCCGTGATCGCGCAGGGGAGTCGTGTGCTTGCAAAACCGGATCTCAAGAATTTCCACAGGCTTCGCATCCAGTTCAAGAAGCTGCGCTATGCCTTGGAATTTGTCAGCCCGGCTTACGGCGATTTGCTGCACTCCCTCATCGAGGAGGTGGTGAAAATCCAGGACTGTCTTGGTGATCTGCAGGACACCGTCTTCACGCGTGCGCTCATTGATCGCCTGCTGAAGAGATGGAAAGGAAACGTGCTGGATCCGCGGCTGCTGTTCATGCTTGGGGAGCTGTACGAACTTCAGGGTGAGATCGCGCGCACCAAGCAGACCGAATTCCATAAAATCTGGAAACAGTTCGATCAAGACGCCTTGCGAAAAACCCTTGCCTCCGCACTCAGCGCGGTCTGAATCGATGGCGGAAAAGAGACCGTTCTTTACACCGCAGATTCGATGCTGCCGACGATCGTTCGGAGAACCTTGATACGCGCATCGTATTTGTTGTTCGCCCCTACCAGGGTCCAGGGCGCGATCTCGGTGGAGGTTCGATCGATCATATCACAGACCGCCTGGTGATACTGCTTCCACTTCTGGCGGTTTCGCCAGTCCTCGGCGGTGATCTTGAAGTGTTTGAAAGAGGTCTTCTCCCGCTCCCGGAAACGTTTGAGCTGCTCCTCCTTGCTGATTTGCAGCCAGAACTTCACAAGAACCGTCCCATTGAGCACGAGTTGACTTTCAAAGTCGTTGATCTCGGAGTAGGCGCGCATCCAATCGTTCTCGGAACAGAAGCCTTCGACACGTTCGACCAGTACGCGGCCGTACCAGGAACGGTCGAAGATCGTGAACCGGCCACTCCGCGGCAGGTTTCTCCAAAATCGCCACAGGTAAGGCTGGGCGCGTTCTTCTTCGGTGGGTGCAGCGATCGGAATGCCCTGATAGACCCGCGCATCGAGAGCCTGCATCACCCGCCGGATTGCACCGCCCTTCCCCGCGGCGTCCTGGCCTTCGAAAACAAAGACAACCGATCTCTCTTTAAACTTCGGATGGCGCGTGAGCAGATTGAGACGTCCCTGCCAGGTTTCCATCTCCCTGTTGTACTTTTCCTTGCTGACGCTCTTCGTGAGAACGAGCGATGTCAGCACGTCTTTGCCGTCGACGCGGGGCTGCACCGGATGCTTCTTTTCCGGCAACCGGGCGGCCGGCTTTTTGGCGAGACGCTCGCGCATGGCGTTGAGCAGCAGCCTGCCGACGGTCAGACTTCGGTAGCGATGGTCAACACCCTCGACAACGATCCAGGGTGCATGCGTCGAGCTGGTCTGTCGTATAAAGTACTCGGATACCTTCCGGAATCTGTCATAGCTTTTAAAACGCTCCCAATCCGTCTCGGTGATCCGCCAACGCGTCTTGGGATCCTTCTCAAGCGCTTTCAGACGTTTCTTCTGCTGCTCTTTGGAGAGATGAAACCAGAATTTGAGGATCAGCGCCCCTTCGCCGGTCAGCATTTTCTCAAATCGGATGATCTCCTCAATAGACTGGTCGAGCTTTGCGGATTTTGATCGGCCCAGAACCCGCTCGACAATCGGCGCCGAATGCCAGGCCCCGAACAGAATGCCGATCTTTCCGCGGGGCGGCAGCGCACGCCAGAAACGCCACATGTAGGGCCGCTCACGCTCTTCGTCGGAGGGGTCGGGAAATGCGTGCGTCTGGATGTGACGGGGATCCATCCATTCGTTGAGCAGATTGACCGTCTCGCTCTTCCCGGCCCCATCGACACCGCCGACCACGATGATCACGGGAAAACGCCCCTGTTGCGAAAGGTCATACTGAGCGTTGAGGAGATCCTCGCGCAAATTTGGAACCTCGCGATCATACGTCTCCTTGTCGATCTTGTTCCCCAGTTCTGCCGATTCAAACATGGTTCACCTCCTCGAATGGTGGCGGGATATTGACCAAAATACGGTAAAGGACGTCATTCATAAATTGAATTTTTAGGCTTATGGAATACAAAGATACGTTATCCATTATTTTCCGTCAAGCAATATTGTCTCAGCAATATTGTCTCACGCCTCTTTCAGCACCCGAAGCTCAGCGTCGGTATAGCGGAGACGCATGGCAAGACCCCGGGCCAGCCGGGCGAAAAGCATGACACCCAGGGTGGGGTTCGATCGAGAAACCTCATCGAATTGGACACGCGAGATGACGAAAACGTCGGTGTCCGTATCGGCAACCGCGTCTGCCGATCGTGCACCACGATCGAGAAAAGCGATCTCGCCGAAAAAGTTACCGCGGCCGAAGGTGGTGAGAATGTGATAGCGGTCATTTTCCAGAGGAAGAACAATCCGTACGATGCCCCTGCGGATGATGAACAGTTCGTCGCCGATATCCCCCCGGCGAAAAAGCGTCTCACCCGCCTTGAAAGAGAGTTCGACGACGCAGGCCTTCATGAAAGGCAGGCCGTTCACATTCTCAAATTCCCGCAACAATTCGATTTCGGCCAGCCCAAGCGGTTGGTCCTTTACCGCCTGGGCCCCACGATGCTCATCCAGGATTTGATCCTCCGACCATTGCATCGCCTCATCCAGGGTCAGGAAAATCTTTACGTTTCGGCCGAGTTTCAAGAGGCCGAGCTGGTTGAAATAGGCCTCGAGGTTCTGTCCCGTGGGGAGCGTCGGCAAGAGATGGCTGAATATGAGATAGCCCTCCCTCTCCTTCAAAATGTCTCCAAACAGCTCCAACATATGGACGGCGGTGAAATCGACGGACTGTACACGCCGCATGTCAAGGATCAAAAACCGACTCCGCTTGAGATCCGGTTCGATCTCGGTAAACAACTGGTCCGTCGTGCCGAAAAAAAGGCTGCCCTGCAGTTCGGCAACGGTGATTAAATTCCCGTACTGCTGCAGCAGCTCCTTTTCTTCCTGAACCCGGTATTGCTTGGAGGATATCTGGTCTCCGTAAATTTTGCGCCGGATGACCGAGCCCCGGATCTGCTCCCGGATGAATAACAGGATGGCCAACCCCATCCCCACACCTGCGGCGGCAATGAGGTTGAAGTAAACCGCAGTGATCACGACCAATGCGATTACGCAGAAATCGAGTACGGTGGCCCTCTGCCTCAGCAGGAAGACACTGCGAAAATCGATCATTCGCCAAGCGACCACCATCAGAATTCCGGCGAGGGCGGCAATGGGGAGCCAGGCAATGAACCAGGCCAGCATCAGAAAGGCGATGAGGACAAAGATCCCTTCCAGGAAACCGGAAAGTCTTGTCCGTCCGCCGCTTCCGATGTTCACAAGGGTCGGCCCCATTGTGCCCGACCCGGGCATGCCCCCGAGCAGGGCGGAGACGATATTCGCCGAACCCTGGCCCATCAGCTCGCGATTGGCATTGTGACGGCTGCGGGTCATGGTGTCCATGACCACACAGGTCTTCAGCGTGTCGATCGAGAGCAGCACCGATAGCGTCACCGCCGGCATAAGAAGGGAAGCGATATCCGCCATCCGCACATTGGAAAAGGCGCTCCATTGGCCCTTGAGCATCATGGCGAAGGAGCCGTTTTCCTGAAACAGCGGGCCGATGACAAGTTTATTGTTGACGAGCGTTCTCAACTCCGGGATGAAACAGCTTATCCCGAAATAAGCGAGTAAGCCTGCAGAAAGACCAATAATAACGGCAGGAACCGCCCTGACCAGCCTCGGCGCCGCCAGGACGCCGGCCATCGTGATTACACCAACCAGTATCCCAGGCCCCTGCCAATGAGAAGGCGTCAACATCCCGCTCATGACGGAGATCCCTTTGGGCAAACCCAGAAGTTTCGGAAACTGGCTCAGGATAATCAGCGCACCGACACCGCTGAGATAACCGGAGACAACCGGATAGGGAATGTACTTGATAAAACGTCCGCCTCCCAGCGCCCCATAAACGAGTTCGAGCATCCCTGCCAGAAGTCCCACAAACATCAGAACAACGACGGCGTTTGCGGGCGAGACATTACCCGTCTTTATGATCTCTGCCGCCAGGGCGCCCATAACGGCGGCGGCAGGGGCGCAAGGTGCGGAAATCAGCCGCGGTGATCCGCCAAGCAGGGGGGCAATCATGCCGAGTGCAATCGCGCCGATGATGCCGGCGATGGAACCATAGGCGACATATTGCGGTCCCAACACCGCATAGACGGCAATCCCGTAGGCGATGGCCGCGGGCAGCGCCACCAGCATGGCTGCAAAACCACCCCAGAGATCTCCGGTGATATGGTCGTAGCCGCCGAACCATTTTTGAAGCATCTTATTCAATGGCATGCCCCTCCAGAAAGGTATGGCGGAAAAGCCGGTTCGGGATGTCACCTTTTCTCGCCAAGTTTGTGCTGCAGGAATGGATCGTTCGGCGAATGACCCCGCTGCATGGGATCCTGATCATTCCCGCCGTATGACAATTATACCACAAACACCGGGGAATGAGGCGAAAAAAAGAAAAATATGTTGACTTTTAAAGGCAAAAAATGTTTGCTAAAGCCACTCGTCATTCACTGGTATTATTACTCATCAACCACAGGTATGAACAGACATGGGAAAAGCCGTCTTTGTTCATCTGATCAATTGTTTCCCGAAAAATGTGTTTCAAGGCATGTCCAACACCAACCACAGCATGGAAAGGAGTAAAAGACAATGAAGAGAGTGACCTTTGGATGGAGCTTTTTCGTTACCGTGTGCCTGGTCATATTCATAAGTGTTCCCGTCTGGGGACGGACGATCAAGATCGGCGTCATCGGCCCGATGAATTTTGTCCAGGGCAAGGGCCATTGGAACGGCGCCATTATGGCGGCCGATGAGATCAACGCCAAGGGGGGCGTGCAGGTCGGCAAGGAGAAGATGAAGATCGAACTGGTCAAGTCCGACTCCAATGAATTTTTGAGCATGACCGATGCCACCAATGCCATAGAACGGCTGATCACCAGTGACAAGGTCGATTTTATCGTCGGCGGTTTCCGGACCGAATCGGTCCTGGCCATGCAGGACATCGCCATGGACAACAAGAAAATCTTCATCGGCTGCGGCGCCGCCCATCCCGAAATCTGCCTGCGTGTGGCCAAAGACTACAACCGGTATAAATATTTCTTCCGGGGCACCCCGTTCCATTCCGGTTACCTGGTCAGGACTAGTTTCGCCCATATGGGCTTTGTCGGGGCCATTCTTAAGAAGGAATTGAACATCCCCAAAGTGAAAGTGGCCATCGTGGCCGAGAAGGCGGTCTGGGCGGACCCGATGGTCGAGGCGGCCCAGGGCGTGATTCCCAAGATGGGCATGGATGTGGTCGGTGTCTGGCGGCCTTCCGACAAGGCGACGGATGTAACGGCGGAACTTGCCGCCATTCAAAAAGCTGAACCCCACATGATCTTCACCATGTTTTCTGCCTCGGTTGGAATTACCTTCTCCCGGCAGGCTGGGGAACTCAAGATACCTGCCATCCAGGTTGGCATTAATGTGGAAGCCCAGAAAGACGGGTTCTGGGAGGCCACCAAAGGGATGGGGAATTACGTCTTTACCATGAACACCTATGCCCGGGGGGTTGAGGTGAATGAGCTGACAAAACCGTTTGTGGACACCTACATCAAACGGTTTGGCGAGGTCCCCACCTACACGGCCGACACGTATTCCGCCATCCTCCACGGCCTGGTGCCCAACATCGAAGCCGTAGGGAGCCTGGATGCCGATAAGATAGTAGCCCGCATGGAAAACGAGGAGAGCAACGTCCCGAGCGGGAGAATTAAATACGAAAAGGATGCGCAAGGCCGTCCGACCCACGATTTGACCTGGGGGCCGGGGTACCTAACCAGCCTGGGGGTCCAGTGGCAGGACGGCAAACTCGTCGCGGTCTGGCCCAACAAGTGGGTGGCGGCCCCGGGGGCGCCCGAGGTCACGTATAAAGGAATGGTCCCCGTCAAGATACCGCCCTGGATGAAAAAATAGCAGACAATCCGTTTTTGAAAGCCCCATCCCTCCCCGCTCCACGGGGGGATGGGAAGAACGGCCCTACCTTACCTGTCGAAAGACAAATTGTTCTGAGGCGTTATGAATATTATCATTACCGGTCTCATTACCGGCAGCATGCTGGCCCTGCTGGCCATCGGTTTCTCGCTGATCTTCGGGGTGGCCCGTATCGTCAATATCGCCCACACCGCCTTTTACATGGTCGCCGGTTACTGCATCTATGTCCTTTCCGTCAAGCTCGGCCTGCATCCCGTCCTGGGGATGCTGATCGCGGTTGTGGTCGTCACCGTTTTCGGCCTGCTGGCCTACAAATTTCTCATTGACCCGATCCGCGAACACGAGGCCGCGGTTCTGATTGCCACCATTGCACTGGCCATGATTTTTCAAGAGGCCATGCTGCTGATCTTCACCGGTGACTACCTGACCGTATCGGCGCTGATTGAGGGATACTTCATTCTTTTCGGGGTGAAGATCTTCTATCAACAGGTGCTGACCTTTGGCGTGGTTCTGGTGCTGCTGGCCGTCCTCTGGTTCTTGTTGATGAAGACAAAATTGGGATTGGCCATCCGTTCCACTGCCGAGGACAGGGAAGTTGCCAACCTGATGGGCATGAACGACAGCCAGCTGGCCATGATCACGATGGGCATCTCCGTTGCGCTCGCCGGCTTTACCGGGGCGGTGATTGCCCCTCTGACCGTTCTGAGTCCCTACATGTGGATGGAACCATTGATCCTGATGATGGCCGTTGTCGTTTTGGGCGGGCTGGGCAGCATCAAGGGAAGTTTCGTGGCGGCCTATATCCTGGGGTTCACCGAAGCCCTGGTGGTTTTTTTAATCCCGAAAGGCGCTTTCCTTAAAGGGTCGGTCGCCCTGTCGATCATGATCCTGGTCCTGCTACTTCGGCCGGAAGGCCTCTTCGGCATAGTGTTTGAAGAAGAGAGGTAGGGGCATCAATATGGTCAATGCCGGATTCTATTTGAAAAGGTTTTATACCATCGTGCGCGGGGAGGTGCTGGTCTTGCCGAGCCGGATCATCGTCGCCCTTTTTTTTATCATCCTCCTCGGTCTGCCCTTAGTAAGCCAGAATCCTTATCTGATACGCGTTGTTATCTTGACCAGCATCTTTGCCATCCTGGCGGCGAGTTGGGACCTTCTGTCCGGTTTTACCGGTCAGATGAATTTCGGCCATGCCCTTTTCTTCGGGGTGGGGGCCTACACATCCGCCCTGCTGAATATACATCTTCAGATTTCCCCCTGGGGAGGCGTGCCCCTGGGGGCGGTGGCCGCCGTTCTGGCCGGTCTCATTGTCGGAATTCCCTGCCTCAGGCTCAAAGGCACCTACCTGGCCCTGACGACCATGGCCTTTCCGATCATTCTGATGGGGATTGTCTTCGCCCTTCCCGATCTAACAGGCGGCGAGCTGGGGATTTCCGGGTTGCGGCGTCTTTCCAACTCCCTCCTCGGCAACTATTACATCCATGTAGTGGCAATGCTCACGCTGTGCACCATCATGTGGAAAATCACCGACTCCCATACGGGCATTATTTTTCATGCCATCCGCGAGGATGAACTGGCCGTGAGGGCCTCCGGCATCAACACCACCCGCTACAAGCTGCTGGCCTTCTGCCTGAGCGGCCTTTTTGCCGGTCTCTCCGGCGGTCTCTACGCTCACTACATGAGGATTGCCGGCCCCTCCACGCTGGAGGTCTCCATGTCCTTCTCGGTTGTGATCTGGGCGGTCTTCGGGGGGCTGGCGACCATCTACGGCCCCGTGGCCGCGGTATTTATCCTCTTCCCGCTGCTGGAATTCGTCCGCTTTTGGCCGGAGTATCGCGCTCTGATATTCGCCGTGATCGTCTTGATTATCCTCCTGTACATGCCGGAGGGGTTGATACACTGGGTGAGGGACAAAATTGAAAAGGAATGCCCCCGTTGCAAAATCAGAAACGTGGCCACCCGCAATACCTGTCGGATTTGCACCGCCGCGCTGGATTGAAAGGAATCGTTTATGAACCCTAAGGAAGTTTATTTGTCCAAACCCTGGCTGAAGTTCTACTCGGAGGGCGTGCCTGCCGAAATTGATATCCCCGAGATATCGGTACCGGAACTCTTCGACCGGGTGGTGGAGAAATACGGAAGCAAGGCCGCTCTGATTTTTTACGGCAAAACGATAACCTATCGGGAGCTCAAGGGGCTGGTCGATCGCCTGGCTGCGGCCCTGGCCGATTTGGGGGTGAAAAAAGGGGATACCGTGGCCCTGTATCTTTTGAACAGCCCCCAGTATGTGATTGCCTATTTCGCCACCCTCCGGTTGGGCGCCAAGATCACGCCCATCAGTCCTGTCTATACCAGCATCGAAGTCAAACACCAGATCGAGGACAGCGAGGCCGGAACCGTTGTCTGCCAGGACATTCTCTTTGACAACCTGGAAAAGGCCGGGGTCCATCCGGAGCGGGTGGTTTTGACCAGCATTGACGAATACCTTCCCGCCCTGAAGAAGTGGTTCGGCAAGAGCGCCAAGGCCAAGGCCTACGGCGGGAGACCAACCCTTTCCGCTGACGATATCAAAAAGAAGGGCCTTTATTCCTTTCAGGATCTGCTGAAGAAATATTCCCCGGCCCCTCCCCCTGTTGCCATCGACCCCCGGAAAGATCTGGCGGTCCTGCCCTACACCGGGGGTACAACCGGGCTTCCCAAGGCGGCGATGTTGACCCATCGTAATCTCGTCTCCCTCCAGGGGCAGGCATTGGCCTTCTGGCCCATCTTTGAGGAGGGGAAAGAGGTGGTCATGGCCTTCTTGCCCTTTTTTCACATTTACGGCCAGGTGGTGGTCATGATGGGCGGACTGGCCCAGGGGGCGACACTGGTCCTGTTCACCACGCCGGATATTGATAAAATTCTATCGGCGATGGAGCGCTATCAGGCCTCCGGCTTCTATGGCGTTCCCACCCTTTTTGAATATCTCAAAGAGTACGAGAAGACCGACCGGGTCAACTGGAAAAGGCTCAAACTGATCGCCTGCGGGGCCGACACCCTTCACGAATCGACCATCGATGCCTGGGAAAAGCGGACCGGAGCCAAGATCTTTGAAGGTTACGGAATGACCGAAACCACGGCTGTCAGCCACAGCACCCCCCTCCACCGGCGCAAGAAAGGTTTTTTCGGGGTGCCCCTGCCGAATGTCAAAGCCGCCATCATCGAGCCTGAAGGAACGGAATTTCTCCCCGTGGGAGAAGTGGGCGAAATGATTTTATCCGGACCAAACATCATGCAGGGGTATTGGAAAAGGCCAGAGAGCACCCGCGAGGTGATGATGGAGATCGACGGGGAGACATGGATGCGCACCGGGGACCTGGTCAGTATGGACGAGGATGGCTATTTTCATTTCTTCGACCGCAAGCGCGACCTGATCAAATATAAGGGCTATTCGGTCTTCGCCAGGCATGTGGAGGAAGTCCTCTATCAACACCCGCAGATCAAGGCCGCCGGCGTTGTCGGCGTGCCGGATCCCACGGTCGGCAACCTGATCAAGGCCTATGTAGTCCTGGAAAGCGAGGCCAGGGGAAAGATCTCTGAAGAGGAGATCATCTCCTTCTGCAAAGAGAAGCTGGCCCATTACAAGGTCCCCAAGATTGTCGAGTTCCGCGGCGAGTTGCCCAAAACCGATGTGGGCAAGGTCTCCCGACGGGAATTGAGGGAAGAGGGTGAGGAGTGCTGATATGGCCGTACCTTTCCTGGAAGTAGAAGCGCTGACCAAGAGTTTCGGAGGCCTGCGTGCGGTAGACAACGTCCATTTCCGCATGGAGCAAAAAGAGATCGTGGGCCTCATCGGGCCCAACGGGGCGGGCAAGACCACCCTGCTGCGTCTGCTCACCGGGATTCTCAAGCCGGATTCGGGAAGCGTTCGCTTCAAAGGGAAACAGATCATAGGGATGAAGACCTGGGATATTGTTAACCTGGGCGTCGCCTGCACCTTTCAGAACATGAGGCCTTTTCGCCGTCTGCCGATCATTGCCAATGTGATGGTTTCCTGTCTGTCTCCCCGGGCCATGAAGCGGGGGGAATGGGTGAAGGTCGTCGAGGCCAAGGCCATGGACGCCCTGGAATTCGCAGGCATCTCCGATATGGCCCTGGAAAAGGCGTCCACCCTGTCCCAGGGAGACCTGAAGCGGCTGGAGGTGGCCCGGGCCGTGGCAACGGAGCCCGATCTGCTCCTTCTGGACGAACCTTTCGGCGGGCTCAGCCCGGCAGAGACGGATTTGATGGCCAAGTCGATCCGGAGGCTTCATAAGGGCGGGCGCTTTGGTCGCCTGCACAGCGAAGGGCCGGCGATGATCATCGTCGAGCACAAGCTGCAGCAGTTGATGAAGATCGTCGATCGGATCATCGTCCTCAATTTCGGGACCCTTCTGGCCGAGGGGACGCCCGAGGAGGTGGTGAACAACCCTCGAGTCATCGAGGCGTATCTGGGTCAAGGAGGAGGCCAATAGCCGTGCTTTTAGAAATCGACCATTTGACCGTCCGTTATGAAAAGGCCGTGCTCGTCAACGACCTGAGCCTGTGCGTCGACACCGGAGAGCTGGTTAGCCTGGTCGGACCGAACGGGGCCGGCAAATCCACGACCCTTCGGGCCGTCAGCGGCCTGGTGGCCTGGGAAAGGGATATCAAGCGCCGGTCCACGGCGGGCGACATCTTTCTGGAAGGAACGGTGACCTTCAACGGCGAGCGGATCGATCAGATCCCGGCCCATGAGATCGTGCAGAGGGGGCTTGTCCTCTGCCCGGAACGGAGAAGACCGTTTCGGGAAATGACTGTCCGGGAAAATCTGCTGGCCGGCGCCTATCTTCAGAAGGACAAGAAAAAAAGCCGAGAGACCTTGGAGAAGGTCCATGGGCTGTTTCCGGTGCTCAATCAGCGCTCCCCGCAAATCGCCGGGACCCTTTCGGGCGGCGAGCAGCAGATGCTGGCCATCGGCCGGGCCTTCATGTCCGAACCGAAGCTCCTGTGCATCGACGAACCCTCCACCGGTCTGGCCCCGCTGATACGCCGGGAGGTCTTCGAGAAAATCGCCGAGATCAACCGCTTGGGGATCACCATCCTGCTGGTCGAACAGGAGGTCAGTCTGGTCTTTAAAATGTCCTGTCGCAATTATGTCCTCTCTTCGGGAAAGGTTATCGCGCAGGGGACCGGCCAACAACTGCTTGAAGATGAGCTTCTGCGTAAAACCTACCTCGGGCTGTAAATCGGAGATCGGTTCGACACTCGCCTTCAGTTGCTCTTCATCATGGCCGAATCAACCGCGGAATGAGGCGAAAAAAAAGGGGTCACGGCTTCAACCGCAACCCCTTGAAATTCATGGTAGGCGGTACTGGGATTGAACCAGTGACTTCTACCGTGTGAAGGTAGCACTCTCCCGCTGAGTTAACCGCCCAAACGGCGTAACGTATATCCTAAAGGAACCCCCTTTTCAAGCGAAAAATCACCAACCTACTCGATGAAAATCACAACAAAAGGAAAGCCACGGTTCTTCAACCATGGCTTTCCCAGTTTCGGCTTTCGGCGTCATAGCTGAGCGGCTAACGCAGTATTCGCTTGAGCATCATGAGGATCCGATTCCGCTTCAGCAGGCGACCGGAATGAGCGATGGCTTAGAGCATCTCATAGATTCCCGCCGCACCCATGCCGCCACCGATACACATCGAAACAATTCCTCTTTTGGCCTTCCGCCGCTTCAGTTCATGCAGCAGTTGCGCAGTCAGCTTGGCGCCCGTGCACCCCAGGGGGTGACCGAGAGCAATGGCCCCGCCGTTGGGATTGATATCGCCCGCTTTCAGACGGTCCTCGATTCCGATCGCCCGAATCGAATAGAGGGCCTGGGATGCGAACGCCTCGTTGATCTCGTAGACGTCGATATCCTTCGTCGTGAGTCCCGCCATCTTCAGGACCTTGGGAATCGCATAGGCCGGCCCGACGCCCATCTCCTCTGCCCTGCATCCCGCCACGGCAAAGTAGGCGAGCCGGGCAATCGGTTTCACACCGACGGCCTTCGCCTTTTCCGCCGTCATCAGCAGGCAGAAAGCGGCGCCGTCCGTCATCTGGGAGGAGTTGGCGGCCGTGACGTTCCCCCCCTGCTTGAAGGGGGACTTCAACTTGGCCATCTCCTCAAGTTTGGCCGGCCAGCGGACGCCGTCGTCCGCATCAAAGACGAACTTTTCCCGGACCCGCTTTCCGTTCTTGAGGACCTTGTATTTGTAGGATGTGATCGGAATAATCTCCTCCTTGAACTTTCCCGCCTTGATCGCCTCATAAGCCCGACGGTTGCTCTCCAGCCCGAACTTGTCCATATCTTCCCGCGAAATCTTGTAGTCGGCGGCCACATTCTCGGCCGTCACCCCCATGGAGACATAGACGACCGGCATGCTCCCGTCAAAGGCCCAGTCGGGGC
>JAURXV010000017.1 GCA_030654195.1 Syntrophales bacterium
CCCCGGGGAGCATGGTTTTATTCGTGGACGGCTACGCCTTCACCGGCGACACCCTCTTTGTGGAGGCGGTGGGGAGGAGCGACCTGCCCGGCGGTTCCGGAGAGGTCATGTTCGACTCCATCCAGCGGAAGATCTGCACCCTTCCGGACGAGACGGTGGTCCTGCCGGGCCACAACTACGGGAGCATGCCGACCTCGACGATCGGCCACGAAAAACAGTTCAACCCGTTCCTGCGCTGAGAAAAAGACAAGGAGACAGGCCATGAGCAACCCAGGGATCATGAAAACGGATTTTCAAGGAATGACGGTCGCCAGCACGGGAAAGGTTCGCGACATCTACGCCTTCGATTCCCAACTGCTGATCGTCGCAACCGACCGGATCTCCGCCTTCGACTTCATCATGCCGAACCCCGTCCCCGGAAAGGGGGAGGTGTTGACGCGCATGTCCGCCTTCTGGTTCGGAAAGATGGCGGATATCATTCCAAACCACGTCGTTTCGATAAATCCGGATGAATATCCGGCCGTCTGCGCCCCCTACCGGGATCTCCTGCTTGGCCGGAGCATGCTCGTGAAGAAGGCGAAACCCCTGCCGGTCGAGTGCGTCGTGCGGGGTTACCTGAGCGGCTCCGGGTGGAAGGATTACAGCCAGGGGAAACCCGTCTCCGGGATTGCGCTGCCGGCGGGGCTGAAGGAATCGTCGCGGCTTCCGGAGACCCTCTTCACCCCCTCCACCAAGGCCGCGGACGGGGAACACGACCTGCCGATCGGTCGCGGGGAGATGGAAAACCTCCTCGGGGCGGAGCTGACCGAACAGGTCATTCGGGCAAGCCTTGCCATCTATGAACGGGCGGTCGCCATCGCCGACCGGGCCGGAATCATCATCGCCGACACGAAAATGGAATTCGGCCTTCTGGACGGGAAACTGATCCTCATCGATGAACTCCTCACCCCCGACTCGTCACGGTTTTGGCCGAAGGATGATTACGAGGCGGGGCGTCCGCAGAAGAGCTTCGACAAGCAGTTCCTGCGCGATTATCTGCTCTCGATCGGCTGGAATCAGAAACCTCCTGCGCCGGAGCTTCCCGCGGAGATCGTCGCGAAGACCGCCGAAAAATACCGCGAGGCGCTGAACCGGCTGGTTCGGTAAGCGCACGGTTGACAGGCGCAGAGGGGATTGTTATGTTACCAAGCAGTGAAGCAGGCGTTCGCAAGGTTTTGTGACCATCCATGAAAATGATATCATTGTAGAAATTCTGGGAATTATCCTGCCTCCTGGCGGCGAAAGCGTGTTGCCGGAGGAAACAGGGAAAATCGCTGCGGAAGGAAGTCGAAAAGAGGAATGGCGTCAAAACGTTGTTACTACGAGATCCTGGGCGTGGAAAGAGGCGCCGCGGAAGATGAGATCAAAAAGAGCTATCGCAGGCTCGCCATGCAGTGTCACCCGGACCGGAATCCGGGAAATCGGGAGGCGGAGGAAAATTTCAAGGAGGCGGCGGAGGCCTACGAGGTCCTGAGCGATCCCGAAAAAAGGGAGATCTACAACCGTTACGGCCATGAAGGCCTGAGCGGCGCCGGCTACCGGGGCTTCTCCGGTTTCGAGGATATCTTTTCGAGTTTCGGCGACATCTTCGGCGACGTCTTCGGCTTCAACACGGGACGCTCCCGCTCACAAACGGCCGCCCGGGCCGGCGCCGACCTCCGTTACGACCTCCGGATCTCCTTCCTGGATGCGGCTCTGGGGACGAGCACCGAAATCGCGTTGGAGAAATACACCCTCTGCGGCGCCTGTCAGGGATCGGGTTGCGCACCGGGAACCTCCCCTCAGATCTGCGACCGCTGCAACGGACGGGGGCAGGTGACGCAGTCCAGCGGTTTTTTCAGCATCAGCTCAACCTGCCCGAAGTGCCGGGGACAAGGGGGCGTCATTGCGACTCCCTGCAAGGAATGCTCCGGCGGAGGAAAGGTCCGAATCGCGAAAACGGTTCAGCTCAAGATCCCGGCCGGCGTGGAGACGGGCTCCCGCCTCCGGCTGCGGGGCGAGGGGGAGGAAGGCGAACAGGGCGGTCAGAACGGCGATCTCTATGTCTTCATCGAGGTGAAGCCCCATGAGACCTTCCAACGAAACGGTGACGACGTCTACTGTCGTGTTCCCGTCACCTTCGTCCAGGCCGCCCTGGGTGGGAGCGTAGAGGCGCCGACCCTGACAGGGACGGAGAAACTGAAGATTCCCCGGGGAACACCGACTGGAAAGATCTTCCGTTTGAAGGGCAAGGGCATCGCCCATCTGCGTGGATACGGACGGGGCGACCAGATCATCGAGACGGTCGTCACCGTACCCTCGAACCTTACCAAAAAGCAGGAGGAGCTGCTTCGGGAGTTCGACCGGTTGAGCGGCGAGGCGAAGGGGACAGATTTCCATTGAGGGGGGACAGATTTCAAATCTGTCCCCCGTGATCGTCCTTAACAGAAAGGAAAAATCATGCGGAATGCAAAGGGATGGATCGTATTCCTGGTCATCGGCGCTTTTCTGATCTCCGGCTGTGCGGCGCTGCTGCCCGTCGGTGCGGCAGTGGGCGCCGGTTCGGGAACCTACTTCTTCATCAACGGCGAGATGAAAACAGATTACTACCACTCCTTCGACGCGGCTTGGAACGCCTGCCAGAAAACCGTCGCGGACATGCGCGGCCTGGATGTCCTGCCGGAAAAGGAGATCGGGAAGGGAAAGATTTCGGCCATGATCGATGACGAGAAGGTCCAGATCTCCGTCACCTACAAGGCGAAGAACGTAACAACGGTCTCCGTCCGCGTCGGCCTGATCGGGAATAAGCTCTCTTCCCAGCTCATCCACGATAAGATCGCGGACAACCTGGTCAGAAGGTAGGCCGGTGCGGGACGATGCCGGCCTTGGCTCCGCACTGCCGGGAACGGAAGAGGGCTGATGAAGAAAAAGGTGATTGCGGGCCTGGCGCTCAGCGCCCTGCTGGTCTGGCTCTCGATCCGCGGGATTGAGTTCCGGGGGGTGATCGACGGCTTCCGGACGATCCGTT
>JAURXV010000065.1 GCA_030654195.1 Syntrophales bacterium
ATGAGCAGCGGGAGCGATCCGTCCGCCTTCTGGATCGTCTCGTAGGCGATAGCGATGGATTTGGTTTCGATCATCGCCTTCGTCAGCGTCTCATTCGCGGCCAGATGGAAATAGGTGAAGACGATCTGATCCTTGCGGATCCATTTGTACTCGGAAGGCATCGGCTCTTTCACATGCATGACCATGTCGGAACGGTCGTAGATCTCCTTTGCGGTCCTGACGATCTCGGCGCCGGCGGCGGCGTAGGCCTTGTCCTCGAAACCGCTGCCCGAACCCGCGGCCTTTTGAACGAGAAGCGTGTGGCCATGGTCCTTCAGCACCTCGACGCCGGCCGGCGTCATGGATACGCGGTTTTCCTCGATCTTGATCTCTTTCAAAATTCCTGCAATCATCTCATCCCCCCGCAATATGATAGCATTTTTTACCCTTGCCAGAACATCGATGCCGCAATGGTTTTGACCAGCCTCTCCATGTCGGCCGGGAATACGTCGCCGATGTTGCCGATCCTAAATGCGCTGGCCTTGGAAACCTTGCCCGGATAGATCACGAATCCTCGGGTCTTCAGTTTGTCGTAGAATGTTCGGAAGTCATACTTCCCGCTTTCCGGACTGTAGAAGGAGGTGATGAAGTGCCCTTGGAAGGCGTCCGGGAGGAGGGTGCGGAATCCGAGTCCTCTCATGCCGTCCACCAGGGTCCGGTGGTTGGCCCGGTAACGCTCCGCTCGCTTCGCGACGCCGCCCTCCTCGTCCAGTTCCTTCAGCGCCTGATGGAAGGCGCGGACGACGTGGGTCGGCGAGGTGTAGCGCCACTTCCCTTTGTCGTTCTCCATCGTGTTCCACTGATCGTAGAGATCCAGGGAGAGCGAGCGGGCCCGGCCCTTGCAAGTCATCATCAGCTCCCGGTCGGCAATGATGAAACCGAACCCGGGGACCCCCTGGATGCACTTGTTAGCGCTGCTGACGATGAAGTCGATGCCGAGCGCCCCGATGTCCATCGGGATGCCGCCGAAGCTGCTCATCGCATCCACGATGAAGATCTTGCCGTGTCTCTTCACGATCTTCCCGATCTCGGCGATGGGGTTCAGCATGCCGGTGGTCGTTTCACAATGAACGACGGCGACATGGGTGATCGCGCGGTCCGCCTTCAGCGTTGTCTCTAACTTCTCCAGGTCGGGCGGATCCAGCTCCCCGCTGTCGTTGAAGACCACCGGGATCTTCAGGGTCTTTGCGATCTGCACGATCCGGTCCCCGTAGGCGCCGTTGGGAAGGACCAGCAGTTTGCCGTTTTCGGGAACGGCCGTACTGATGATCGATTCCACCGAAAAGGTGCCGCTGCCCTGCATCAGGACGCAGGTGTATCGGTCCGTCTTGTCCGTCGCCAGCCGAACCAGCTTGTCCCGAACCTCCTGGACGATCGTTTTGTAATCGTCATCCCAGGTGCACCAGTCCCGGAGCATCGCGGCTTTTACGCTCTTGGTTGTCGATAAAGGGCCCGGCGTCAGCAACAGATAGGGATTTTCCGGCAAACTTTTCATCTCCATATAAACCTCCTTTGCGAATCGCGGGATTCATTGGAAAGATCAAATGAAATCATTTCCATAGTGATAGTGAATTCTATCTATACCTTCCATAATATAAGTCAAACGAATAATAATCATATAATTGATTATAACAGGTTATGTATTCGACAGGGTGAAGTCTGGTTTCTGCCGAGGCTGGACATCCCTCTGGCCCCTTTTCTGTCGAACAACTTCGGGATCGCGCAACTTGGGGAAATTCCGCTGGCGTCAGGAACCAACCGTAGTGGTGCTCATCACTCGGGGGCGTCATTGGCTTGGACCGGCAGTCCATACCGGCGAGATGTTCGTAAACAATATAATCAATGATTATCGAAACTATAATTATTATTAGATTGACTTATATTAAGAATATTTCCTAAACTGTAGATCATTGTTAATTCTGCCTTAAAAGTGAACAGGCAAGATCAAACCGGCGCTTGGAAAGGGCGTTTCGGACTTGGGCCGGAGAGGGCTGATTCATTGAGGTTTAGGGGTTAATCCAAAGCACAATTCTTTTTGGAGGGCATTTAATGGACAGACAGCCGTTATTTAAGAGAAAGACAGCTCTTTCGTACAAGACGGAAGAGCAGACCATCGTTCGGGGCTACAACGTCAGTGATCTGGCGGAGGCGGGCTACACGTTTTACGACATGCTATTCATCCTCTTCCAGAACCGGATCGCGGCGGAGAACGAGGTGGACATGCTGAGGTATGAGACGGGTGAGTTTCTGGAACACTCGATGTCGCCGTCGGCGGTGTCGGCGATCGGCGTGATCAACGGTCGGCCGAATCTCCCCGCGGCGGTGGCCGCGTCGGTCATGACCTTCGGGTCGGCCCACGGACCCGGAGCGGCGCACGGCTACATGATGCACAAGTACATCGAGCGCGCCCGGGTGGAGGGGAAGAGCATCGAGGAGATGGGCAAGATCCTGGTGGACGAGTACATGGATGCGGGCCTGGCCGTCATGGGCCTGGGTCAGCCGCAGCACCTCGACGGCGACCCCCGCGCGGAACCGACACACATCAAACACGAGCAGCTCTGCAGCGGGGTCTATCTTGAATTGCAGAGGTCGATCGAGAAGCATTTCAACGCGCGCCGGAAGAAGGAAGGGAAGGAATACGTGGCGGTGAACATGATCGGGGCCGGCAATACGGCGCTGGCGGAGCTTGGTTTCTCCCCCACCGCCGCCTGGTGCATCGGCTGCGTCTGCCGCGGTTTCAGTTGTGCGGCCCACGCCACCTACACGATGAAGAAGGGGAGGGCCTGGGGGGCCTCAAAGCGGGAGCCGATGGTCCAGATGCTCGATCTTTCCATGATCAAGTATGTGGGGCCCGCCGACAGGGAAGTTCCCAGCCAGGCCGAGCGACAGGCGTACGCCAAAAAGCAGAAAGAGGAAGGAGAATACAAGAAATGGATAATTTAGACGATCCGAGACTCATGTACAATTACCGGACCCGCGAGCAAGGGACGATTCCGATGGATGAGAAGCGTGCCCGCTTCCAGTGGGTTTCCGAGGTAGCATACAAGAACGTTCACCGCATCGTCGCCCGGGGCTACGACACGACGGAGCTGGTGGAGCAGGGTTACGGCCTGACGGACGTCCTGTTCATCGATTTCCAGGCGCGGATTCCTCTGATCGAGGAAGACAAGATGCTCAACTACGTCATGGTCTGCATGTTCGAGGACGGGCTCTCCTCGCCGGCGAACATCGCGCGGATCGTCGGCAGCGGCAAGACGCTGCTGACCCAGGCCGCCGGCTCCTCCATCCTCGCCTTCGGCCATGCCTACGGCGCCTTCCAGACTTTCGGAAAGATGCTGGACGGGATCCTGGCCCGTCAGGCGAAGGAGGGCAAGCCGCTGGCCGAGGTGGTCGAGGCGGCGGTCAAAATAAGACTGAACGACCCCGCGTTGGGTGTTTCCAGCCTGATGCTGAAGGACCCGATGGCAAAGCGGATGATCGCCCGTGCCGAGAAGCTGGGCGTGGCGGGGAAATACGTTTCCCTGATGAAGGAGATGGTGAAGGCGGCGCAGAAACTGAGCAAGGAGCCCGTGGACATCGATCTTCTGGGGGCCATGGGGGCGGTGATGTTCGACCTGGGCTTCACCCCCGAGGCCACCTGGTGCATCTTGTCGGTGACCCGCGCCTTTGCGACCGGCGCCCACTACTGTGAAGAGAATGAGCAGGAGGAGCCGGTCCGCCTTGGTCAGACCCTGACGCCGAAGGAGTGGTACGATGGGCCGGCGGACCGGCCGGTGCCGACCCTCGAGGAGCGCAAGTCGGTCGCCAAGGCGATAGAGGCGCAGACGCCCGACGAGTGGAAGAAAATCTTCCTCGAGCGGCAGAAGATCAAGGGTTCCGGTTGGGCGATCGTGGAAGAGATCGACGATCCCAAACGGAAGATTTAATGATTTCGGGATTGTCTGTCCGCTCCACCTAAGGTGCGGGTGTCCGACCATTTCGTTTCGGCTTGAGGATTTTTCCCTTTTACAGTGAGAGGTTGCAATATGGAAGACAATATCCGGGAAATGTACGAGAAGGCGCGGGCGGCATTTAAGATCGTCGAGTTCTGGCCGCAAGAGAAGGTCGACGAGATGGTGCTGGCGGTAGGCTGGGAGCTGCAGAAGCCGGAGACGGCGGATGAGCTCGCCCGTCTGGCCGTCGAGAAGTCGGGCATCGGCGTCTACGAGGACAAGGTTCACAAGATCGGGACAAAGGTTCGCGGAACGCTCTACGACCAGATCGGCGTGAAGACCTGCGGTCTGGTGGAGGAGGACAAGGCGAAAGGGATCCGGAAGTACGCCAAGCCGATCGGCGTCATCGCGAACGTGGTTCCGTGTACGAACCCCGAGTCGACGGTCTGCTGCATCGCGCTTTCCACGTTGAAGACCCGCAATGCGATCATCTGCTCGCCGCACCCGCGTACGGAGCTGGCGACCTATACGACGGTCGAGCACATCCGCAAGGCGCTGGCGAAGGTCGGCGCGCCGGTGGATCTGGTACAGTGCATCCGCCACACGAGCAATGAAAAGACCCAGGAACTGATGGCGAACTGCGACTATGCCGTGGCGACGGGCGGCGCGGCGCTGGTCAAGGTCGTTTACGCCGCGGGCGTTCCCGCCCAAACCGTGGGCGCGGGAAACGTGATCTCCATCATCGATTCGACGGTCAAAGACATTCCGGGGGTCGCCTTCCGGCTCCGGAAATCCAAGACCGCTAACAACGCGGCCTCCTGTTCCTCGGAGAACGCGATTGCCATCGAGGAGTGCATCTTTGACAAGATGATCACGGCCCTGAAGGCCGAGGGCGGTTATCTGTGCAGCACGGAGGAGCGCGAGATCCTCCGCAAGACGATGTGGCCGGACGGTCACACGCTGAACCGGGATGTCGTCGCGAAGTCCGCGCTGTATATTGCGGATCTGGCCGGATTGAAGGTTCCCAGTGATACGAAGATCCTGATGGTCATGGGCGAGAAGATCGGTCCCGAAGACCGTTTTTCCGGCGAGAAACTCTCTCCGGTCCTGACCGTTTGGAAATGGACCGATTTCGACGAGATGCTGGACCGCATGGAGAAGATCCTGAAGTTCTCCGGCGAGGGGCACTCGGTGAACATCCAGACGGAACTCGACGAGCGGATCCACAAGCTCGGACTTCGGGCGAACGTCAGCCGGGTCGTCTGCAACATGGGCCATACCGAGGCGAACAGCGGTGGCTGGACGAGCTCTCTTGGCTTTACGGACACGCTGGGCTGCGGAACGTGGGCCGGGAACATCAGCTGCGAGAACATCAACTGGCGGCAGTTCCTGATGTATACGCGCGTTGCCTTGCCCATTGCGAATTACCAGTCGTCGGATGAGGAGCTCTTCGGCGCTTACCTGAAAAAGTACGGCAGGGATTGATATTTTTAATATGATCCGGGCGATTGTTTTTGATTTCGGCCAGACGTTGGTCGATTCGGCGGACGGTTTCCGGACGGCGGAAAAAGAGACGCAGCGGAAGGCCTGTGCGGCCCTCGGTCCTTCGGCCTGTGAGGAATTTCTGGAGATCTACCGGGGGATCCGCTCCCGTTTCCATGCCCGTTCCGATTTTTCCCGGAAGAGAATCCTGGAGGAGCTCTTCCGGTATTACGGCCGCAAGCCTGATTCCGCTCTTCTGGAGCGTTGGGAAACGGAGTACTGGGAGCGGATCAAGGCGACGACCCGAATTTTCCCGGAGACGGAGGAGGTCCTGACGGCCCTGCGGGTTCGGTATCGTTTGGCCCTGATCACCAATGCCCAAGGGCAGACGGAGACGGGGAAGCACCGACTCGGCAACTATCCGGGGCTGATGGGGTTCTTTGCGGTGATCGTCGTGGCCGGAGAAGGGGGCATTCCCGCGAAGCCGGATCCTCAGCCCTTTCGCCTCTGTCTCGATCAATTGGGGATCGCACCCGGCGAGGCGGTCTATGTGGGGGATGACTGGCGGATCGACGTCTGCGGTTCGGAGGCAGCGGGGATGCATCCTGTCTGGCTCAAGCACCGCTCCTTGTGGCGGAACTGGCCACAGGTGGAGACCGCGGCGCCCGTCATCGACTCTCTGGAGCGCCTGCTCGACATCGAACATCTGTTTAAGGGAGAAGGAAAATGACGGCAAAGGTGATCATCTGCCTCGACGGCTGCGCTCCGGATTACCTGGCGGGAAGCGAGACGCCGAACCTCGACGCCATCGCCCGGGAGGGATTCCATACGATCGGCAAAGCCGTCGTCCCCACCGTGACCAAAAGCTGTTTTTCACAAAATTCATTTCCCGTGAGGATTTTGGCCAGCGTAAATTTTTGCAAATCGTGGTTTAATAAGAGCCGACCGATAACAGATATATTATTTGACTTGTTCTATTTCCATCTTTTAATATATGTCAAGCGTTGTTGATGAACAAAGCCTGTAGCCTCAAGGGAACGGAAACGCCAGACCATCGTCGGAAGGGAAAACCATGGGAGAGAGCATACTCAAGAAAAGGGCCGGAATCGAGAAGCAGGTGGACGAATTCATGGACCGTGTCAGCGAGGCGGGGCTGCTGTGCAAGAACGGAATGGAATCCTATCTAAAAGGAAACATGGAGGCATTTGCCCAGGCCATGACGAGCATCCGGGAGACGGAGCACAAGGGGGATGCCCTGCGTCGTTCCATCGAGCAGGACCTCTTTACCAAGACGTTGATCCCGGAATCCAGGGGAGACGTGATGGAGCTCCTCGAGGACATGGACGCGCTGCTCGATCGTTTGACGGGACTGATCTGGCAGTTCGAAATCGAGCGTCCCGACATCTGTCCCGAGTTTCATGATGATTTCAAGGAGCTCCTCCACTATTCGGTGGAATCGGTGGAGGCGGATGTCCGTTCCTGCCGGGCCTTTTTCAAGGACATCCACGCGGTGAACGATCATATCCACAAGGTCTCCTTCTGGGAAAAGGAGTCGGACAAGGTCTCCACCCGGCTCCAGCGGGCGATCTTCAGGCGGCAGGATCTTCATTTGAGCCACAAGATGCATCTGCGTTTCTTCGCAAAGCAGGTGGACCGGATCGCCGACGAGGCCGAAGATGTCGCCGACCGCCTCAACATCTACGTCATCAAGCGCATGTTATAGGGTACCGCCATGTTTGCCATTTTTCTGACCAGCGGTTTGTTCCTCGGATGGTCGCTGGGGGCCAACGACGCAGCAAATGTGTTCGGGACCGCCGTCGGCACCCGGATGATCAGCTTCCGGAAGGCCGCAATCGTCTGCGGGATTTTCGTCATCTTCGGGGCCGTCATCAGCGGGGCGGGCGCGGCGAAAACCCTGGGCGAACTGGGCGCCGTGAACGCCATCGCCGGCGCCTTCGTCGTTGCGCTGGCCGCGGCTGTTACCGTCTACTGGCTCACCGTTCTCGGATATCCCGTTTCCACGACGCAGGCGATCGTCGGGGCGATCATCGGCTGGGATCTGTTTTCAGGGGCCCTCATCGATTTCGGCGCCCTCGAGAAGATTGTACTGAGCTGGTTCATCAGCCCGATTCTGGCCGCGATCTTCTCCGCCCTGCTCTACAAGGTGATCGCCTATGGGATCAAATATGCCCGGATCCACATGTTCAGCCTGGACGCCCTTACCCGGTCGGGTCTGCTTCTGGCGGGCATCGCCGGAGCCTACTCCCTGGGCGCCAACAACATCTCCAACGTGGTCGGGATCTTTGTCCCCATTTCGCCCCTTTCGGATATCTCTTTTTTAGGGTGGTTCAAACTAAATGCCGCACAGCAGCTCTTCCTGCTGGGCGGCGTCTCCATCGCGGTGGGGACCTTCACGTACGGGAAGAAGGTCATGCTGACGGTGGGGGAGGGGATCACGGAAATGTCCCCGGTCGCGGCTTTTGTGGCCGTCCTGGCAAACGCCATCGTCCTGTTCCTTTTTGCGTCACAGAATCTGCAGGCGTTTCTCCTCGGCCATGGTCTGCCGGCCTTTCCTCTCGTCCCCGTCTCCAGTTCCCAGGCGATCGTGGGTTCGGTCATCGGGATCGGTCTGATCAAAGGGGGGAGGGGCATCCGCTGGCGGGTGCTCGGTGAGATCAGCATGGCGTGGATTGCGACGCCCATCGTCGCTGTTCTGATCAGCTTCATATCCCTGTTCATCCTCCAGAACGTGTTTCAGCAGAAGACCTACATCCCCGTCGAGTACCAGATTACGGCGATGGCGGAGCTGCGGATCCGGGAGGCGGGGATCCCGGTGGACTCCCTGGCGGACATACGGGCGAAGACCTATCCGACGGCCGCTCAGTTTCAGAAGGCCGTATCCCAGCGGATGGCCCTGAGCGCCCGTGAGATCAATGTCGTCATGGCGGCGACGGAGATCGATCGGACGATGGTGACGAGCGACGCGGTGAAGCGGGCCAACGG
Source organism: Syntrophales bacterium (assembly GCA_030654195.1). Classification (GTDB taxonomy): domain Bacteria; phylum Desulfobacterota; class Syntrophia; order Syntrophales; family UBA5619; genus UBA5619. The sequence goes on from JAURXV010000065.1 coordinate 8,457, forward strand.
ATCCGCCCTCAAGGATGATCAGAAGCGGGCGTTACGGAAACTGTGGGGGAAAACGTTTGAACACCGCTGGCAATTAGAGAAGGCCCTTGCCGAGGCGTCGCCGGAGTGGCGGGTAAAGCCGGGTGACAAGGAACAGAGTAATGAAGTGTTGAGAGATTTGGATTATGTCTACCGCCTGATTCGTGCATCCGAGTAATGGTATTCCTCCCGGTCCGGAGCGGTGGCATTTTAACCTTGACTTGAGTGTTCAGGAAGTATAAAAAAACACGGTCGGTCCCGTTTCGGGACAGGGATGGTCGCCTGGCGGATTGGTGTTTGTACTTCGCGATGCGGTGGTCTTTATCAGGAATGGGTTGCAGCGGGACGGAGGTTGCAATATCTTGGAAAATTCATGATTACGGAGGTCAAGGGAATGAGTGTAGATGTGAAAGCCCCGATGCCGGGTAAAATCCTGGAAGTTCTGGTCAATGTGGGAGATCAGGTGAAGGAAGACGATGAGGTCATCATGCTTGAGGCCATGAAGATGGAAAATCCGATTTACGCCCCGGCGGACGGGACCGTGAAGGAGATCATGGTCAAGGCAAATGACAGCGTCGATACGGAACAGCTCATGATGGTCATCGAATAGAAGGCCCATCTTGGCGCGTTTCGTAAATGAATCATACATAAAACAGGCACACGCCTTCCGGCGTGTGCCTGTTTTATGTTTCGGGATATCGAGGGCCGGCGAGCAGGCTGTTCAAAAATGTCCATATGCAAGGCCCCCGAAATCCTGAGCCGTGAGGCGTACTTTCTGGTACGTTGAACGGCGAAGGATGAGGGAAACGCAGCAGATGGATGCGGCCCTCGACGTAATCGAGGGGGCGATCGGCGAGGTGGAGCGGGGGTTGAACTACTGATCTTTGACAGGCCGTCGCGATTTTGTTATGAATCAGCCGATTCCAGCTTCTGAAATCAGGATATAGGATAGCGGATTCTTGAGTCAACAGGATGTGAAAGGGGGTGACACCGCAAGGATTACTGTTTCTGAAAATTAACATTTAATGCATTAAATTTAATTGGAGGAAAATCATGAAAGGAAAGTTCATTGCCGTCGTCGTCGCCGCGATCTTATCGGTCGTGCTCGCCGGCAGTGCCATGGCGGAAGAGATCAACGCCTACATGGGCACCTCTCCCGACAACAATGCCAAGATCGCCAAATTCATCAAGGACAAAACAGGCATCACCGTCAACCAGACCTTCCAGTCCATGGGCGAGATCGAAGCCAGGGTGAAGGCAGAAGCCCCGAATTTCAACGCAGACATGATCATAGGCTGCGCTTCATCGACGGGCTTCCTCGCCAAGCAGAGCGGCTGGGCCGATCCCTATCTCTCCCCGGCCTGGAAGGGAGTGCCGGAAGTATTTTGGGACCCGCAGGGCTATTGGTACAACATCGCCAACTTCTCGTTCGTCCTGGTCGGCAACAGGGACCGTCTGGCCAAGGCCGGTTATGCCATGCCTAAGAGCTGGAGGGAACTCATCGATCCGAAATGGAAGGGCGAGATCGTCATGCCCTCGCCGCTGAGTTCGGAGACCGCGAACATGATACGCTACGCCTTCCTGGCCCTCTACGGGAACAACGAAGGGTGGAAATTTCTCGAAGCGCTCGACAAGAACATACACCATTACACCCGAAGCGGCAATGCCCCGACGGATCTCGTCGGCAGAGGGGAATTCACGCTGGGCATCACCTCGGACGAGAACGTCAAAAAGCGCCTCGACGACGGCTATCCGCTGATCTGGACCATTCCCAAGGAAGGGACGGGATATGACGGCACCTTCGCCATGATCCTCAAGGGAACGAAGAAACTCGACGCCTGCAAAAAGATCATCGACCTGCTGGGCGCCCCCGAATTCAGTGAACTCATGGCGGCCATCGGTTATGTGACCCCTCGGCCGGCGCCGAACGCCCTCTACGGGAAGACCCTGCCCAAGTACATCAAGCTGGATCTGGGCAAGGCGTCAGACGAAAAACCGAAGAACAACGATATCTGGAAGCAGAAGTTGAGAACCGATTTCAAATAAGCTTGTTCGATCATGGGTCTCTCCCGGAGGAGAAAGATGGCGACGAGTTCCTCGCCGATCTTTGTGACGGCCTCCCGGTCGTCTTCCGCCCGGCGGCGGGCCTCGGCGGTCTTTCCCCGTAGGATGTTGGCCGCGCCCCAAAGGTGGGCTTCCAGTTGTCGCTGAGAGAGTTTCATTTTGCCTTGGGTGTCACGTTCAGTTGCAGCCGCCATCTGTGCAGGAATGCCCCTCCGGCGGGCAGGAGGGGCTCCAGGCGTACCACGGTTTCCGTCAGGCCCCTGTTTGTCTGAGTCCTAAGATAATGAAGAGGGCACTGACCCTCGGTAGAGGGAGTTTTTCACGATATAGTGGCGGACCTCGTCCGTCACCAGGTAGCGGATGTCCTTTTCCTCTTTGGCCCGCTTCCGGATGTTGCTGGAGGCGATGTCGAGGAAGGTGACCTCGCGGAAGTAGATGAGGTGCCCCGTCGGTCCGCGGAATCCCCGGACGCTTTCATCATACGCAAACCGGGAAGTGCATTCCGGACCCAGAATCGTTTCCAGACCCTGATGGTCGTAGCCCGGCCGCGTCATGACGGCGAAGTTGCACAGCAAAAGCAGGCGCTCCCAGTCCTTCCAGGTCCGGATCGCGTGGAAGGCGTCCTGACCGAGGATGAAGTAGAGTTCGAGGTTTTCGAGCCGGTATTGGTCCAGAACGTACTCCACCGTCTCCACGGAGTAGGAGGTGACCTCGCGCCGGTTTTCCACATCAGAGAAGGAGAAGGCCGGGTTCCCCTCGATGGCGAGGCGGATCATCTGCTCGCGGTGGTAGAAGGGCGTGATTGCGGCGTTGAGTTTGTGCGGCGGCCGCGACGCCGGAACGAAGATGATCCGGTTCAGATCGAAAATCTCCAGCATCTCTGAAGCGCACCGCAGATGCCCGATATGGATCGGATCAAACGTACCCCCGAACAATCCCCATTTCATGTTCTCATGTCCTCGCAAAAAGTCTTAGAAGTCTCGAAAATAGACGGCTTCGCAAAAAGTCCGCAGGCAAGGCGCGCGAATTCCTGAGGAATGAGGCGTACTGTGACGTACGCCGCAGTGACGAAGGATGAAGCGCAACGCAGCATCCGGGCTTTTTCCGAAGTCGTCATATTCTCACCTGCCCGTTTCCGTATATGATGAATTTGGTTGTGGTCAGTTCTTCCAGCCCCATGGGTCCGAAGGCGTGGAGCTTGGTCGTGCTGATGCCGATTTCCGCCCCCAGCCCCAGCTCGAAGCCGTCGCTGAAGCGCGTGGAGGCGTTGACAAGAACCGTGGAGGAGTTCACCTCCTGGAGAAAGCGCTGCGCCCTGCCGTAATTCTCGGTGATGATCGCCTCGGTGTGGAGGGAGCCGTACTTTTCGATGTGGGCGATCGCCTCGTCGAGGTCGCGGACCACGCGGACCGCAAGGATCAGGTCAAGGTATTCCCGGTACCAGTCCTCCTCGGTCGCCGCCTCCGCCTCCGGTAAAATCGCCCGTGTTTTCTCGCAGCCGCGGATCGTAACGCCGGCCTCCCGGAGCTTTCCGGCCGCGAGCGGCAGGAACGTCCCGGCGGCGGCCTCATGGACGAGGAGTGTCTCCATCGCGTTGCAGACTCCCGGACGCTGCGTTTTGGCATTCATGCAGATCCGGACGGCCATGTCGAGATCCGCCCCTTCATCGACGAAGACATGGCAGACTCCCTTGTAGTGTTTGATCACCGGGATCCTTGAATCCCGGACCACGGCGCGGATCAGTTCCTCTCCGCCGCGCGGGATGATCACGTCGATGAACTCCTCCAGTTGGAGCATCTCGTAGACCGCTTCCCGGTCGGTTATCGCAACGACCTGAATCGCCGTCTCCGGGAGGGCAAGGTCCCGGAGAACTTCCTGGAGAATGTGGGCTATGGCGAGGTTGGAGTGGATCGCCTCCGAGCCGCCGCGAAGGATGCAGGCGTTGCCCGACTTCAGACAGAGGGCAGCCGCGTCCGCCGTGACGTTCGGGCGGGATTCGTAGATGATGCCGATCACCCCGAGGGGGATGCGCATCCGGCCGACGAGGAGGCCGTTCGGCCGCCGCCACATGGAGGTGATATTACCGACAGGATCGGGCAGGGAGGCCACCTCGGCGAGTCCGTTGGCGATCCCCGCAATGATCGACTCCGTAAGCGTCAGACGGTCGATCATCGCCTGCGAGAGGCCGATCCCGCGGGCGTGCGCAAGGTCTTTTCCATTTTCCCGGATCAGCAGATCCCCGTTCCGTACGAGGGCGTCCGCCATCGCGGCGAGCGCCCGGTTCTTGACAGCGGAGGAGGTCCGGGCGAGAACGGCGGATGCCCGTCTGGCCTGCCGGCCCATCTCCGTCATCTGTGATGCGATCTCCGTCATGATTTCCATTCCCGTGTGGGCTTCGGACGCACACGCCGCAACCGTCGCCGCGCGCGATTGACATTAGGCGTTGACAAATCCGGCGGTAATCGTATAAGAACCGCCCATCTGCCGGAAGAGAAGCGACGACAATGTACAGGACGCATCAGGTAGTGTCAAGTCGATTTGGCGTTTACACAGGCTGGTTGCACGGATGAAAACCCCGGGGCGCGGCATCTTTCGGCGAAAGGGTTGACGCTCTCGTAATAAATCCCCCAAACGGTCATACCGGCGAAAGCCGGTATCCGGAAATGTAGCACAGGGGACACGATGCGGCATCGTGTCCCCATCAAGCCCGGAATGACAAAAGAGGCAAATGAAGACTTTTTACGGGTCCATCAATGGTTGCGTGCGGGGGGCGGTCCTCCGAAGGAAGAAGAGGAAGAATGGGCAGGGAAAATATTCGTGTCCGGGCGGGAAAGCGGGCCTATGAACTGATCCGTGCAGGCGGTTTCAGCCTGGACCGGATCGCGACCTATTTCGGACCGGCCGGCGGACCCCGCTGGCTTGTTGCAAGCGGTTTTGATCTGACCCTGATTCGTGAGGGCGCCCTCGGGAACCGCCAGCCGGTCTGGCTGGTCGGCGCCTCCGCCGGGGCATGGCGTTTCGCGGCCTGGCTCCAGCCGGAGGCGGAGCGGAGCTACCGCGCTCTGATGGAGGCGTACATCAGCGCCACCTACGGGCGGAAGGATACCCCGGAGACGATCCTCCAGTCCCTGACCGCGATCATCGACAGCTATATCGCCGATGATGCCCTTCCATTTGCGCTGGCCAACAAGCAGTACCGCCTGGCGATCCTCACCTCCCGTGCGGAACATCTTACGGCCTCCGATCGGCCCTGGGTGCAGAAGGCCGGTTTCATCCTCGGCTTTCTGGCCAACGCCCTTCATCCTTCGCTGATTCACCGCTTTGCCGAGCGTGTCGTCTTCTATTATGGCGTCCAGCCGCCCGACTTCTGCCTGCGGAAGGGGTTCCGCGGCCGCTTTTTCCCGCTCTCCGAGGTCAATTTCAAGGCCGCCCTGATCGCCTCCGGCGCCATCCCCATCGCCGTCGCCGGCGTGCGGGATATCTTCGGCGCCCTCGACGGCGTCTACCGGGACGGGGGGCTGATCGACTATCACATCAACCAGGATTACCGGACGCGAAGCGGCGGGTTGACCCTCTTTTTTCACCACCAGGAGCGGATCATCCCCGGCTGGATGGACAAGGGGCTTAAAAGGCGCCGCCCGCCGGAAGAATTTCTCGATTCCGTCGTGATGGTCTATCCGTCAGAGGGTTTCGTCGAAAGTTTGCCGGACGGCCGAATTCCCGACCGCGGCGATTTTGAGACCTTCATCGACGATCCGGCGACGCGAATCGCGAACTGGCGGCGGACGGTCGCGCTGTCGGAGCCGCTCGGCGAGGAATTCCTGGAGTTGATCGCCGCCGGCCGGCTGCAGGATGTGGTGGAAAGGCTTTAAGAACTCGGGGACAGATTTGAAATCTGTCCCCGAAAATCGCAAATCTGTCCCCGAAAATCGGCGTCGGAAGGGGTATTTGCATGCAGAACGCGGGAATCGCCCGCCGTGTCGAATGGCTGAAGAAGAGTCTGAAGCGCTGCGTCCTCTGCCCGCGGATGTGCCGGGCAGACCGAATCGCCGGCAAAAAGGGGTTCTGCCGCCTCGCGGCGGGAATGGTCATCAGCTCGGCGATTCCCCACCACGGAGAGGAGCCGCCGCTCTCCGGAAGCCGTGGGGCGGGAACGATCTTTTTCTCTTCCTGTAATGTAAAGTGCATCTATTGCCAGAATTATCAGATCAGCCACACTCCCACGGGACGGCCAATCACCGTCGAGGAGCTTGCCGGGATCATGCTGGAGCTCCAGGCGCTGGGTTGCCACAACGTCGAGCCGGTCACCCCGACCCCCCATCTGCCGGGGATCATGGAGGCGCTCGGAATCGCCCGGGAAAGGGGGCTGCGCCTCCCTTTTGTCTTCAACTGCGGCGGCTATGAGCGGGCCAAAATCCTCCGCCTGATCGACGGGATGGTCGATATCTATCTGCCCGATTTCAAATACGGACTGGATGAGGCGGGGAAGAGCTTCTCCGGGGTGCCGGACTACCCGCGCCATGCGCTGGCCTCCCTCCGGGAAATGGTCCGTCAGGTCGGCGACGTCCTCGATATGGAGGACGGCGTCGCCCGGCGGGGGATCCTCGTCCGCCACCTCGTCCTGCCGGGGAGGACGGACAACAGCCTGGCCGCCCTGGAGATGATCCGGGATGTTTCCCCGTTCATCCCGTTGAGCCTGATGTCCCAGTACACGCCGACCCCGGCCGTAAGGCGGCACCCCCTCCTCGGTCGCCGGGTGACGCGGGACGAGTACGAACAGGTGGTCAATGCCGCGCTCGATCTCGGTTTCGAGGAGCTCTACACACAGGAGGTCGACGACCGGGCGCTCAACCCGGATTTCGACCGGGAGGAGCCTTTCGCCTGGGGGGGAACGGGAGGGCGGGACGATGCCTGATTTTTCCGAACCCGTTTGCATTGTCTTGACGCACATCCATCGCTTTCATATATTCCCGCCCACCCAAAGCAAGTTCGCATCAAACAGACAGCAAATTTTTTTCACAGGCCCTAAGAGGCAAGCCCATTCGATTGCACTTAGGAGAAGCTTTGGGCGTCTCGGAGGTTCTCCGATAACGAATTCGGGAAGAGGGTTTACGCCCTTGATCTTGCCTGCGTGTAACGATTACCAATCAAAAATCTCATCAGCCGCCGAGACAATAAAACTTCCCGTAAGGAACAAATTTCTGATAGAATTTATCTAAGACAGTTTTTTAAGTGCCCGCTCTGGCAAAAGGTGTTATCCATGGCCGTCAAACTGAAGTCGCTTGGTCTGTGCTTAGGGGCATCGACTATTTCTCTCGTTCAAGTGGAGCGGGAACTGGAAGACAATCGGGTGCTTTCACCACACATTAGTGCCCATTCCCTTCAGGCTCATGAGGGTGATCCCAAACGCTGCCTGGTTCAGGCTCTCAAAGGCGTGGATATACAGTTCTTCGATCGGATTACCGCCACTGGCCGCAAGTTCCGACGGTTCGTCAATTTAACGACCATCCCGGAACCGGAGGCGGTGGAGTGTGCCTACGCCTTCGTTAAGCCACCCGATATCGACTGCCCGGCCATCGTATCCGCCGGCGGCGAAACTTTCATGGTGTATGTGCTGAATCGGTCGGGACGCATCAAAAACGTGGTCACCGGCAACAAGTGCGCCTCCGGGACTGGCGAGTTTTTTTTGCAGCAGTTGCGCCGCATGAATGTGAGCTTGGAGGAGGCTGCGCAATGGGCGGGAGTGGAGACACCATATCACGTGTCGGGCCGCTGCTCGGTGTTTTGCAAGTCGGACTGCACCCATGCCACCAACAAGGGTATTCCCAAGCCGCAGGTGACCGCCGGCCTGTGTAAAATGATGGCCGACAAGATCCTGGAGCTGTTGAAAAAGGTGGAGCGGCGCAACATCATGATCATCGGCGGTGCGGCCCAGAACCTCATGATGATCGAATACCTCCGCCGGGAGATCCCCGGCCTGGTCGTGCCGGAGACGGCATCCTATCTGGAAGCCCTGGGGGCTGCCCTATGGGGTCTGTCCCATGAAACCGCTCCTTTTCCAGGGTTTGCCGAGCTCTTTGTCACGAGAGCAGCCTCCTTCGACAGCCTGCCGCCGCTGACGGATTTCGCCGGCCAGGTTGAGTTCAAAACGATGGAACGGGATACCATCCGGCCTGGGGATGCCTGCGTTCTGGGTCTCGATGTCGGCTCCACGACCACAAAAGCCGTGCTCGTGCGCCGAGCGGACCATGCCCTTTTGGCTTCCGTATATTTGCGCACCAACGGAGATCCGGTGGGCGCCTCCCGCCAATGCTATCGCTCGCTTTTCGAGCAGGTCCGGCAGAAGGTCGATCAGCAAGCGATCCGCATCGAAGGCTTGGGCGTCTGCGGCTCGGGCAGGCAGATTGCGGGGCTGCATGCCCTCACGGAAGGGGTCATCAACGAGATCGTTGCCCACGCCACGGCCGCCGTCTATTTTGATCCCCAGGTGGACACCATTTTTGAAATCGGCGGCCAGGACGCCAAATACACCTATATCATCAATTCTGTCCCCTCCGACTACGCCATGAACGAAGCGTGTTCGGCGGGCACCGGCTCATTCCTGGAAGAATCGGCCCACGAGACGTTGGGGTTGAAAATGGATGATATTGCTGAGACGGCCTTCCGAGGGAAGCGTCCGCCCAACTTCAACGACCAGTGCGCTGCCTTTATCGGCTCGGATATCAAGAACGCGATCCACGAAGGGGTGGCCCGCGAGGACATCGCTTCCGGACTGGTATACTCGATCTGCATGAACTACTCCAACCGCGTCAAAGGCAACCGGCCGGTCGGGGAAAAAATCTTCATGCAAGGCGGAGTATGCTATAACAGCGCGGTACCGCTGGCGATGGGGGCGTTGATCGGCAAACCGATCATAGTCCCTCCGGAACCCGGGTTGATGGGCGCGTTCGGCGTCGCCCTGGAAGTCCAGAAACGGATTGAAGAGGGTCTCATGGCGGCGAAGCCCTTCGATCTCGAAACCCTTGCCCGACGGGAGGTCGCTTACGGAAAGACATTCACCTGCCGGGGCGGGAAGGAAAAGTGCGATCGGCGGTGCCCGATCGCCGTCATCCAGGTGGAGGGACAAAAATACCCGTTCGGAGGCGCCTGCAATCGCTATTACAACATCCGCCGGAACGTGCACTACGACACGGAGAGACTCGATCTGGTGCGGATCCGCCAGAAGCTTATCTTTCAAACATATGGCGCACCGCCGGATAAGGAGAAAGTTCGATCCAATAAAGGCCGGGTGGGGCTCAACCGCAGCTTTCTCGTCAACACCTATTATCCGCTATACTCCAATTTTTTCAACGAACTGGGTTTTGACGTCGTTCTGCCCGATCACCCCAGTCAGGAAGGCATTGATCAGTGCGGCGCGCCTTTCTGTTACCCGGTAGAACTGGCTCACGGGTTCATCTGTTCGCTCCTTGAGAGTGAAAATCCCCCGGATTTTCTATTTCTGCCCCACTTCAAGGCAGTTCCGGGCCAAAATGACGGCAGCAGTTCCCAGTCCCAGGTATGCCCCCTGGTGCAGGGGGAGACGTTCTACCTTCAGACCGCCTTCAGTAAAAAACTCGGTCAACTCATCGGAGGAGGCGCCCGACTCTTAACGCCGCTCTTAGACTTATCCGGCGGGATTGAGAGCGCTGAAGAACCTTTAATAGAAACAGCGCGCCACATGGGAGTAGGCCGCCGCGCGGCGCGAGAGGCCTTCGCCGTTGCCCTGCAGAAGCAGCGAGACTGTTTCTTAAATATGAAAGACACAGGAAGGCGAATGCTCTCTGAGCTCGAAGCGGATCCGGACAAATTCGGGGTTGTCATCTTCGCGCGACCGTACAACGGCTTTGCCGGGGAAGCTCACATGGGCATCCCTCACAAATTCGCCACACGGGGAATTCCCGTGATTCCCATCGATTTCCTCGACCTGGAACAGGAGCGCTCAAAAAGACACATGTACTGGGGCATGGGAGATCTTATACTTAAGGCTGCATGTTTTGTGGAAAAGCACCCCCAGCTCTTCGGCGCCTATATCACCAATTTTTCCTGCGGACCGGATTCTTTTATCATCAGCTACTTCCGCGATATCATGGGACGTAAGCCCTCCCTTACCTTGGAGCTTGACAGCCACACCGCCGATGCCGGCATCGAGACCCGGGTGGAGGCTTTTCTTGATATCGTCCGGAGCTACCGTCAGCTAATGGCAAGGCGGCTGATCTCACCGCGACAGCGCACGTTCAACCCCGCCCGGGTGATTCTCGAAAACGGCTCGACCAGAGTCGTCACGTCGTCGGGAAAGACATTGGCCCTGACCGACCCGCGGGTGGAAATACTCATCCCTTCGATGGGAAAGTTCGGAACAGAGGCGTTTGCCGCGACTTTAAGGGGGTGCGGGTGTAATGCCAGGGCTCTGCGAGAAAACGACAATGCCATCCTCAAGCTCGGTCGGGCAAACACCTCCTGCAAGGAATGCTTGCCGTTGATCCTGACCACCGGAACCCTGTTGAGCTACATCAACAACGGCAGACGTAAGGGCGAGATTCTGGTTTACTTCATGCCGACCGGCGCCGGTCCCTGCCGCTTCGGCCAGTACGCAGTTTACATGGAGGACTTGATCCGGAGACTGGGAATACCTGATGTGGCGCTGCTTTCGCTGTCCTCGGATAATTCCTATTCGGGCATGGACAAGCATTTCGAACGTCATGCCTGGTGGGCGGTGGTTGTTTCCGATGTCATGGAGGACATCCGTTCGATGCTTCTTGCAAACAGCGTCGATCCCATTGCCGCCGGGGCCATCTACTCTGATGAATGGCGGAAGATTCTTCTGGCCATGGAGAAGGGAAACTTTGATATTCTGACAGCACAGTTGTCCGAATGCGCCGACCGCCTGAGCGCCATACCGTTGAAGCGTTCAGTGCACAGTGTGGCCGTGATAACGCTGACCGGTGAAATATTTGTTCGCCGAGATGCCCTCTCCCGACAGTATCTGACGGAATACCTCGCCGAGAAAGGATTTGCCACCGTCTGTGCACCGGTGTCCGAGTGGATTTACTATTGCCATTACCTTACGGATCGGGGGTTCAATCAGGATCATTTGACGATTGCTCAGAAATTCAAGCTCAAGATCCGCAATCTCTTCCAGAGACATTACGAGAAACGGATAAAGTCGATACTCTCCAGGTCCGGGCTTGTTCATGCCGAAGCGCTTGATATCGCCGGCATCATCAAAAATGCCAGTCCGTATATTTCGCTCGCCCTTCCCGGCGAGGCTATCCTCACGGTAGGCGGCGCCCTCTCAGAGGTCGTCACTCACTCCTGCGGGGTCATTGCCATCGGGCCATTCGGTTGCATGCCGAATCGCATTTCGGAGGCCATTCTCGGCGAAATTATGACGTCAGGGAAGAAACTGGCGACCGATCCGACAAACAAGGCGTTGCAGGCCGTCCTGACAGAGATCGACGATCTGCCGTTTTTAGCCATAGAGAGCGACGGCTCACCGTTCCCGCAACTGATCACCGCCAAGCTGGAAACCTTTCTTCTCAGAGCAGATCGCTTCCATCAATATATGATGGCGACCAATTACAACTGCTTAAAAAACCATTGAGGCAGGCAATATCATACCGAAATCGGCAATCACGAAACTTGCGCAGCCCCGCGCTTGAGCAGGTGTCAGCTTCGTCCGTTCGTAGCCTGTCAATGCCCAAGAACCGCCTTCTGATACAGACTGCGGAAGGCGCCCTGCGGATCGAATTTCAACTTGAGCTTCTGGTATGCTTCACCGTTGTAAATACGCCAGAATTCGTCTTCCGTGAAGAAGGATGTCGAATAGAGCGACTTGCGGCCGCCAAGCCCATTCACGATGCTTTCGATACGGCGATTGAAATGCCCTGCGGCCTTGTCTAAAGAGGTTCGGACACTTCCCCAGAACCCGAAGTTCAGGTAGAGTGCGCCTGGTTCCATCGCATAGAGAGTCCAGTTCCCGGCGGCGTCAAGTGGGCGCACCGGGCAGATCCAGCAGGGTCGGATGTCGATCTCGCGAAAATAGAATTCGATGAATTCCAGCGATTTCTCGATGGGGATCTCGACATCCTGGATCACCGGTTCGGATAGTTCGATAGGCAAGTGCAGGATTTTGCGCATCACGTGTATTCGTTCCTCAAACTTCCATCTCCGGTACAGGGATTGGATTTTCCAGTAGCAGTTGGAACGCAGCATCCAGCGTCCAAGCAGACGGCGCAGCAGGGGATTTTGCATGCCAAAGCTCCGCGAACACCAGAACCAGTCCGGATCCCATCGCCATAGGAAGTCCCGCATGGTCATGAGATCCTCACTGCGACTCCGCAGAGATTCGTAGTAGATTTGCATGCCCTTGTAATCGCTGACCGGGCCGCGATCATGGGTGAGTCTTGCTGTGGTGAGCGTAAAGTCATTGGGTGTGAAGGCGACTCCCTCGACGAAGTCCGGTGCATGAGGACTCTGTCCGCAGGCTGCTTCCATCGTAGACAGAAATTGCGTGCGATCGGAGAAGCGTTGGTGGATTAGCTTGACAAATGGACTCGCAGGCAGGAGCTTCACGCGCAGGCGAAGAATGTACCCAAGGGATCCGTAGGAATTCGGGATGGCATGGAAGAGGTCCGCGTTCTCGTTGTCGGGACGGCAGATGCGGATGGTGCCATCGCCGCAGAGGATTTCCATTTCCTCAACCATCTCGTGAACGAGCCCATGCCGGAAGGAGGACGCTTCGATGCCAATCCCTGAGACCGCACCACCGACGGTGATGGTCTTCAGCTCCGGAACCACGGGTGGACGCAGGCCTTTCAAGAGAGTCGCGTCGGCGAAGTCCTCAAAGGTGGTCATCCCTTCCACCTCGGCGGTTCTGCCTGCCGGATCGATCTCGATGATCCTGTGAAGGCGTCGGACGTCGAGTCTTTTGGCTGCAGCTTCCTTGCGGGTACGGAACAGGTTCGAGGTCTTCTTCGCCAGGCGGACCTGGCTGCCTGGCTGGCTTGCCATGGCGTGGGATAGCTCCCGGCAGGTCTTGTGATAGGATTCCCAGCTATCGAAGAGGTCCGAGCGATTCCGGTCCATCAACGGACGCCTTTCCATCCGCCGCGGATTCCATCCTTCGAGAGCACCAACTGCCAGAGCTGGATTTGACGGCTGCGAAATGCGCCCGCACACGAGAGGAGGTAATACCGCCACATGCGGTAGAAACGTTCACCGTATTCCGCGGAGAAGCGTGGCCAGGATTTCTCGAAGTTTGCATGCCAGGCCATCAGGGTGCGGTCATAGTCGGTGCCGAAGCTTTGCCAGTCTTCCAGGACAAAGAGGTTATCCATGGCTTGACCAAGCTGTGCAGCCGAGGGCAGCATGCCGCCCGGGAATATGTAGCGGTCCATCCAGGCGTCCAGGTGATGGACGGAACGGTTTCTGCCGATGGTGTGCAGAAGGAAAATCCCTCCCGGTTTGAGGCAGCGGTGAGCGAGTTCGAAGAAACTCCGGTAGTTCTTGTAGCCTACATGCTCACACAGGCCGATCGCGGCTACCTTGTCGAAGGCGCCCGTTGCTTCCCGGTAGTCCTGGAGGCGGAATTCCACAGGGAGGCCTTTGCACTTGGCCCGGGCCCATTCGACCTGCGCGGCGGAAATGTTGTATGCAATTACCTCTGCGCCATAATGTTCCGCCGCATAGCGCGCGAAACCGCCCCATCCGCATCCGAGCTCCAGGATTTTTTCGCCGGGTGCGAGGGCCAGTTTCCGGCAGATAAGGTCGAGCTTGGCTTCCTGGGCAGAGGCAAGGTCCTTGGCGGCCCCGTTCCAGTAGGCGCATGTGTATTGCATGAAAGGATCGAGCATGGCTTCGTAGAATGCATTGCCGATGTCATAGTGGACCTTGGCAACCTTGATCGATTGTTGCTTGTTCTGCATGTTGAGAAGCTTTGCCTTGGCTATACCAATGAGCAAGGCAGGGCTGGGGGGGACTTTCTTGCCGTGATGGGCGGAAAGTGCCCGGTCGAAGAACTGGTCCAGGGCTTCGCAGTCCCACAGGCCATCCATGTAGGATTCCCCAAGTCCGAGCGAAACATCGCCGGCGATGCGCTCATAGGCGGCTTCATCGTGGCATTGCAGATCCCAGGAGCGCCTGCCGTTGATGCGGATATCCGCTCTGCAAAATAGATCTTCGAGCCATTCTGGAAGTTTGGACATGTGTTTACCCATCTTTTGAGTCGATGAGACCGGTTTCTTCCGATTACCCTCTCCTTCAATTCCTTCAGCCCAACGCCTACCCCCAGTACACCAGCCCCGTCTCCTGCTTGGCGGCGAGGTAGGGGTCGCGGTGTGCTTCTCCTCACGGCTCAGGGATGTCGCGAGGGCCTGGTTGCGCTTCTATGCCGCATGATTGCTGCATGTTTCGGCGATCCAGGCATTGATGCTCTTGTGGTTGCGCTTGGCGGCCATCGCGATCGCGCTGTGCAGCTCCGGCGAGATGCGCACCATAAAACGACCGGTAAAGGGCTTATTGGGCGCTTTGCCCCGCTCGGAGCAGCTTGCCAGGTAGAAATCAACCGCCTCCTCAAATGCTTGGCGCACATCCTGCACCGATTCGCCGTGAAAAGTGATCATATCGCGGATGCCGGCCACGCGGCCCACAAAGCATCCGTCTTCGTCGCTGTATTCGATCCGGGCGGAATAGCCTTTGTGCATCATGGGTTTGCTCATGGCTTCACCTCCAATTGTTCAAGAAATTCGCGGGCAGCGCGCACCTGGTACGGTTTGGCTTCCTTACCCGGATGCGGGCGGTGAAAGTCGGCCCGAAGGTCGCCGCGCTTAAAGCCCACCCTTGATCCTGCCCCTTCGATAACTGCGCAGCCCACAGCGATAAGCCGTGATTCAATCCTGCGCCATTCCAGTAAACATAATGAAACCTGCCCCAGAGGCATATTTCTATCATAGGCATTGCGCAAGGGTAAGCGGGGTTATGCTGCGAGATTTTTCACGACCTTTCTCTTGGCAATCAGCGAGATTTTATCAAGGGAAATGCTGATTTGGCCGACAATGGCAACACCTACGAGTCAATGATTTTCTGTTTGGATTTGAAATGAGGATTGCCAATTGAAAGTCAGCACTGTGTCTCTACGCTTTTACTACCTATCTCCTGATGAAAGTAATGAGGGAAAAACTTCTTGAGCTTAGCTTCTTCCCATCTGGCCCTCAGAATCTGGACTAGCACGAAGATGATGAAGATTGCCAGATTCTGCGTGGAAAATCGCCACACCAGCACTCCGCCTGCGGTTAGGATCTCACCCAGGTAAATTGGGTGCCTCAACCAACGATAAGGCCCGTTCGTCACTAAGGCACGGGCTTCTACTGTTATGCTGAAAGAACGACGGAGAGTCCATATCCCCCAAAGAGTCAGTGAAGTGGCTGCGGTCATCCAGTAGAACACGGCATAGAGACCGTAGATGTTGTGGACGATCAAAGGGCTCGGTGGAGTAAGGAGCAGGGCAAAAGGCGTAATCGCGCCAATCAAAGGTATCACTATTTCTCTAACCCCCTTTGAACGCTCCAAAGGTTCCGTACGGACGGTATAGCTTATCAGGATAGCAAAGAATATGAGAGTTTCCACGACCCACAGCGGTTTAACGAGAAAGTCATGATACTGGGCAATACGGTGAATCAGGAAGGCGATTGAAATGGCAATAACGCCGACCCGGATCATGAGGTGAATATGGTGGCTGGAAATCCATTTTTCCAGCCACCCAAAGGGGTCATATCTTCGCATTAAGCTATTGTTCAACACGAACTTTCCAAATATTCCTTTTTTTGCGACCCCACATACATATGACGACCCCGCTGAAGATCAGAACTAACCATGGATACTCCAGGCTATAAACGATTGGGGTCAGAATAAATCGTGTAGCGGTTCTCAGAGATTCGCGCTGCTTAATATAGCCTGCAATTGGAGGAGACATGGAGTAATAATAGTCTACAAAAGCTCTGCCGGGACGATGAGTCATAAGACAATTATCCCTAAAGGCTCGTAAAACCTGCACATGGGGGTCGAGATAAGATCCCCATGCCGCTGTGGCAATGAAACATCCACCGCCGCCACCACCGCCGCCACTTGAACTTTGAGGTGTCGGTTCCGGTGTCGGTTCCGGTGTCGGTGTCACATCCAATGCTATAGGCGTGGAGGTCAGCAATTTGATGGCTTTAGTTTCTTTTTTCCCTTGGAATGATGTTTCAAGATTCCAAGTGTCAGAATAATTGCTGTCCGTAAAGGCGATGTCAAAGTTCGCCTTTCCCCGGGCGTCCGTTTGGCCTGACCAGACAAGCGTGCCGGCTTTATCATAGAGGGAAAGGCTGGCAATTGGCGGATTACTGCCGACATCGCCCATGATGGTTACAGGATAGGTGCGGGTGACTGTTGAGGGAGTGTACCAATTCAATAATTTTGCGCTGGTTGAAAAAGTTAAGTTTCCTTTGATGGTAACAGATATTGGAGGTACGTAGACATCTATATTTTCAATAGTCGTATTGTCGAATTCAACCGTGCTGTTTGTTGCGCCATAGAGCATAAACCGAGATATGATGGATGAATTAGTGATCTTTGTAAAAGAATTATTAAAATACACTCGAAATTCAAAAATAGAATCGTCAATCATAATCTCCGAATTGCCAAATGCACTAACGACCCACCAGTCTGTTATCTCCGTATTTTGAAGGTTCAGTATAGGCAATTCACCTTTAGTAACGGTAGAATGATCGCTTAAGAGCCAGTTATCATAATGGCCTGTTTTTAATCCCCAGAAACTGGCTTGTATATTTGTAAGACCATGAAGCGGAATCTGATTGATCTTTGAGTCAATCGCGGTCATCTGTATTGCTGCGGACGGACTCGTGGGAGCAAATTGATGGAACTCACTATTCCTCATCACAATCTGACAAGCTCCGTCGCAGGCAGCAACAAAGCGATCAATTTGCGTATTCTTAAATAAAATATTGTAGTTATTTTGAGTATACGTCCACGATGGAAATAAACCAGGCTTAAGGTCAGCAAACCCACCTTTATAATTGTCACCGAAACGTAAAGTAATATTTTCACATACTGAATCTGAAACATTAATAGTACAAGGGCTTTGTGGAGTAAAAAGTAAGCTTATATTGTCAATGTTTGAATTTGATAGAGTCGCTACTCCAGAAAAATTACCACCTCCCTCAGCACCAAAAGAAAAATAGGCTAATCCTTCAGATAGGTTTGATCCATGAAATGTGAGATTGGATGTCCCGCGAAGAATTATTCTTTGGATTTCGCCGTCAATGGATGTTTTCACGGTTGAGTTGATGATTTCAAGGACAGCATTATCAGAGACGATTATGTCGAACTCTTCGTGGTAACGAATGTTTACGATTAACGTAGCGTCCCTGATCGTCAGCTTGGCATTGTCCTTGACGTAGATATTCCCCGTCTGGGTGTAAGTCGTATTTTCTACGGTCATGACGTCATTTCCGGTAAGGACAATATCGCCCGCATATAGGACTGAATCTGTAAATGACAACATACAGAAAATGATCACCGGAATTACCATCAGGAAACGTAACCGAGGAACCTTCATAAGAAAACCTCCCTTTTTAAGTCGATTAGAACAGTTTCTTCCCATTCTACAGGTTGAGGTTTGTTTTCCTTTTAACCGCCTTGTTTCCCGGTAGTGCCACAATATTTCAATAATGAATCCGTTGGCCAACATCTACATGACAGGTTCACTATATCAAAACTATCGAGGGAATCACATTAATGATAACGGTTTGAAATCCAGCATCTTCGTCAAGGATGACATTTTGAGGAGTTCAGGAAGTTACATACACCCCCGATCACCCGAAAAATCCCCCTTCGAAAAATGCACATTTCACTTGGCATTCAATGAGCCGGCATGATCATTCTCCTTGAAGCTTTGAAGTCTGGCATATCCTGTCTGTTACGGGATTTACGGGGACACGATGCCGCATCATGACGGGGGACACGATGCCGCATCATGTCCCCCGTCTACCCCCAGTACACCAGCCCCGTCTCCTGCTTGGCGGCAAGGTGGGGGTGGTAGGGGAGGACCCGAATGCCGTAGGCGTAGGCGCCGTTTTTTCGGACCGTGTAGGAGACACAGAACGTGAGCGTTCCGTCCGCATCCTTCCCGTCCGGTCGGAGGGAGACGCACTCCGGCGGTTCGACGAAGCCGCTGCCGTCCTTCTGCCCGATGATCAGCTCTACAAGGACCTCTGCCGGTTCCAGCTTTCCCGGATCGATCCGGACGGAAACATCCAGCGGCCGATCGACAAGAATCGTGTCGCCCCGGATCCCGTCGATTCTGACCTCGAGAAGCCGCAGTGAGGAGAAGCGCATCGGGAGTTTCCGCTTCCAGTCCGCCAGATCCCGGGCCATCCGGTAGCCGTCTGCATAGAGCTCGTGTTCCCGCCTTGCCGTGGGGAGGTAGAGGTCGCGGTAGTAATCGATCAGCATCCGGTCTGTGTTGAACCTTGGGATCAGGGTCTGCATCGACCGCTTTATCATCGCAAGCCACTTTTCAGGGAGCCCGGACATCTCACGGTCATAATATAGCGGAATGACGCTGTTTTCAAGGAGAGCGTAGAGGGACTGGCTGTCCTCTTCGTCGGCGTTTGCGCTCTCTTCGGCATAGCCCTTGACGACGGGTCCGATGGTCCAGCCGTTTGTGCCGTCATACCCCTCGACCCACCACCCGTCGGAGATGCTGAGGTTGAGGACGCCGTTGGCGACCACCTTCTCACCGCTGGTGCCGCTCGCCTCTAACGGTCGGCGAGGGTTGTTCAGCCAGACGTCGACCCCCTGGACGAGGTGACGGGCGATCCGGATGTCGTACCCCTCGACGAAGAAGATCTTTCCCCGGAACCGCTTGTCCTTGCAGACGCTGATGACCTTTTTGATCAGATCCTTTCCCATTCCGTCGTCGGGGTGGGCCTTGCCGGCAAAGACGATATGAACGGGACGGCTGGGGTGGTTCAAGATCCGGTCCAGGCGGTCGAGGTCGGAGAGGATCATGTCCGCCCGCTTGTAAGGGGCGAATCGCCGGGCGAAACCGATCATCAGGGCCGCCGGGTTGATCTTCGCGAAGAGCTCCTCCTGCCAGGTTTTCGAATAGCCATACTTCATCCAGTTTCGGGAGAGGTCGTCCCGGAGGAAGTCGATCAACTTCTGCCGGAGTTCGTAACGCGTTCGCCACAGGACGGTGTCGGGGATGTCCTGGACGCGCGCCCACCGTTCGGAATCGGTGATGTGCCGGTCCCAGTCCATGCCGAGGAAAGTGTCCAGGACGGACTTCATCCTCGGGGCGATGTAGGAGAGCACATGGGCGCCGTTGGTGACATGGGTTATCGGGATATCCGTTTCGTCGAAGCCTTTCCAGACATCCCTCCACATCCGCCGGGAGACCTGCCCGTGCAGGCGGCTCACCGCGTTGCTCTTGTGGGCCATCTTCAGGGCCAGGATCGTCATGAAGAAGGGTTTCCCTTCGCCGCTCTCCTTCACGCCCAGCTCCCAGAACTGCGACCAGGAGATCCCGGTCCACTTCACAAAGTTCGCGAAGTAGTGTTCGATCAGCTCCTTGCTGAACCTTTCGTTTCCCGCCTCCACCGGCGTATGCGTGGTAAATACGGTGCTTCCGCGCACGAGCTCGCTCGCCTCGTCGAAGGAGAGCCCGTCCTCCGTCATCAGAGAGCCGATCCGCTCGAACAGCAGGAAGGCCGAGTGCCCTTCGTTGATGTGATAGACGCGGGGGCGGATCCCCAGCCGCTTGAGGAGCCGGACGCCCCCCATCCCCAGCAGGATTTCCTGTTCGATCCGTGTTCGTGGTTCGGAGCAGTAAAGACGTTCCGTGATCTTCCGGTCCTGGGGGGTGTTCCGCGTCACGTCGGTGTCCAACAGGTAAAGCGAGACGCGCCCCACATGGACCTCCCAGATGTTTGCGAAGAGCGTCCGGCCGGGAAGTTCCAGGGAGATCTGTACGGCATCCCCCCGGTCGTTCTGGACGATCTCCAGCGGCATTCGGGAAAAATCGTTCTCCGGATACTCCGCCGTCTGGGCGCCGTTCTTGTCGATCACCTGTCGGAAAAACCCGTTCTTGTAAAGGAGGCCGACGCCGACCATAGGGATGTTCAGATCGCTCGCCGTTTTCAGGTGATCTCCGGAGAGCGTGCCGAGACCGCCGGAGTAGATGGGCAGGCAGTCGTGGAGACCGTATTCGGTCGAGAAGTAGGCGACGGGCGACGACCATTTCAGGCCGTCGAGCGGCCCGATCTGCGGAGACGGGGTCTTGTCGTCCATGTATTTATCGAACTGCTGGAAGATCTGCCCGAATAGGTTCATATAGCTGGCGTTTTCCGAGGCCTCCAGGAGCCGCTCGGAAGAGACCGTCTCCAGCATCCGGACGGGATTGTTGCCCATCCCCTCCCAGAGTTTGGGGTCCAGTGCGGAGAAGAGTTCCCGGGCGCGGGGGTTCCATGCCCACCAGAGGTTGTGGGCGAGCTCCCGGAGCCTGGAGATATTCGGGGGGAGGTTGGCCACCGCGGTGAAGGTCCGGAAGTGCGGTGAAACGGAGACGGTCCCCGCGAAGATGTGTTTCATCTCGGCCCTGAGGTCCTCCACGGTGAGCTTCTCCTCACGGCTCAGGGATGTTGCGAGGGCTTGGTTGAAAGCCTTCTCGTAGTTCCCGAAGAAATCCTTCCAGTTGGCCCGGGAGGCCGCGGCGCGGGCGCCGACCCGCATGCCCTGAAGATCGGCCTTGTCCCGTCTGAGAAAGTTGCTGAATATATCATGCAGGTTGTTCTCTATCTCCCCATCGGGCTGTCCCAGCCGCTTTAGCAGAATGATCCCGCTGTTCTGGCCCACCGCCTGCTGCGCCCAAAGGCCGAAACCGGCCTGGTCGGTCGTGAGCGTCGGCACGGCGTAGGCCGCGCTTTCGAGGGGAGTATAGCCCCAGGGTTCGTAGTAGGAGGGGAAGATTCCGAGGTCGCATCCCGAGAGGGCCTCGTAGTAGGTCATGTTGATCAAGCCGTCGTGGCCGTTGAGGTACGCGGGGACGTAGATGACCTGGACCCGGTTCTGGGGGAGGTTCTTGAGTCCCAGCCGGTCGCAGGTCTGCAGAATGGGATCGGACGCCTCGTTGTGCAGGCGGTGGGTGGCGATTGGCGGGTTCGCCTGGTCGGGCCTGGCCGCGTCGCTTTTCAGGGAGGGGATCAGGTCGGTGTAGCCGCTCAGGACCAAGATGTAGGCGAGGATGGTCTGATCCGGTCCCATCTCCCCGTTCAG
>JAURXV010000018.1 GCA_030654195.1 Syntrophales bacterium
ATGCTTTAATCCCCATAAAGAGGTGCGAATATGAACAGGCTTGACCTGTCCGATGATGATCTTCTTGTTTTACAGAAATGCCTCAATGACGGCACCGAACCCCCTGTAGAACTCTCAAAGAAGCTTTTCCCAAGCCTTTACGCCACGTTTGATTTTAAGACCTTAAAGGACTCAAAAATTCCCACCATCGAATATGCGGGGAAACGTCCGGAAGCGGCTATCCTGAACGAAGCCTCGGCCTTCGGAGGCGGTTCACCCCTGCAACTGGAACGGTATTTCGAGGGCGGCAAAATCAGCAAAGGGACAAGCCAACTGGATCTTTTCAAGGAAAGTAAGGAGCATCCCGACAGCAACTGGCGAAACCTCATCGTTCAGGGCGACAACCTGCAATTTCTCAAGACCTGCTATCTCAATCAGGACCCGGTCATCAAGGACAAGGTCAAGGGGAAGGTAAAGCTGATTTGCATTGATCCGCCGTTTGCGACAAAGGGTGATTTTATGACGAAAGACGGTGAAGATAGTTACAGTGATAAGGTTGACCGGGCCGAGTTTATTGAACAGCTTAGAGAAAGGCTCATATATCTTCGAGATACATTGGAAGATGATGGTAGTATTTATGTGCACCTTGACTATCGTATGGTTCATTATATTCGCAATATCTTGGATGAAATTTTCGGACCAAATAGTTTTACAAATGAGATTGTGTGGAAAAGGTCACTCCCTCACAACGACCCCAAGCGATATGGAGCAACTCACGATTCGATACTTTATTACAGAAAGTCATCAAATTTCATTTTCAATCAACAATTTTCTGGTCTAAGCGAAGATTATATAAAATCTCATTACAATTCTGTAGATGACAACGGGCGCCAATATCAACTAACATCCCTTGCCGCAACAGGGGCGGGTCCGTATAGGCGTTTTGGTGACAAGGAAATCGCTCCTCCTAACGGCAATCACTGGAGATATTCGCAAGAAAACATTGATAGGCTTATGGCAGAAGGGCGGATTGTGTTTACATCAACTGGCAATCCCAGATACAAACGCTATCTTGATGAAATGAGTGGCCCAGCATTGCAGTCAATATGGGATGATATCTTACCTGTAAATTCGCAAGCGATTGAGCGAATTGATTACCCCACTCAAAAGCCCGAAGCCCTTCTCGAACGTATAATCCTTGCCAGCAGCAATCCTGGCGACCTCGTCATGGACGTCTTTGGGGGTTCCGGCACCACGGCCGCCGTTTCGGAAAAGCTGGACCGCCGCTGGATTGTCTGTGACTTTGGCAAGCACGCTATCTACACAATGCAAAAGCGGATGTGCTTGATCGCGGAATCTCAGAAACTGGGCAATCGGGGAAAGAAGAAAGAAAAATACGGAGAGGCCCCAAAGCCTTTCTGCGTGGTTTCCGTCGGTGCTTTCGACTTCCAGAAGATCATGAATCTCCGGAAGAACCGTGACGCCTACATCAGCTTTGTCATGGGCATCTTCGGCCTGACCAAGCGCGACGACAAATTGGCGGCAAAGTATCGCGTCAACAACGTCTGTACCCTGAAGGAGGGGAACCCGGTTGAGATCTATCCCGTCTGGGATGACGAATTCCTCCGTAATGTCCGAATCGATGAGGAATACCTGCGTGGGATTCTTGCCCAGAGCGGCGGCAACCTCAAGGGCGACTACTATCTTGTGGCCCCGGAAACGTGTGTCCGTGTGGGCGAGACGCAGATGAAGAATATGCGCGGAGAACGTGTCACCTTCAAGCTTCTGACTTTCCCCTACAAGGTGCTGGAAGAGGTGGCCCGCAACTTCACCATCGAGGAGCAGCCCAGTTCCTCGGACAACATCAACAAACTGATTTCTTCTGTCGGCTTCTATTTCAATGAAACGGTCGATGTTGAAATTAAGAAAACGGCTAAAGGCTTCAAGATCAGCCGCTTTACGACGAGCATTCTCGACCGGGACGAAAAGCGCTATGAAGATCTGGAGGGCCTGGCCATGCTGCTTATTGATTCGGACTACGATGAGGACAAGGGCTTTACCGTGGACACGGTCATTTACCAGAAAGATATCAAGGATAATGAAGCGGTTGCAGGAGGTCTGACAGAAAAATCGGCCGTCATCGCCATCGATAAACATGGCAACGAAAGCGGCGTCATTAAAATACGATAGGACGGTACAAAATAGATGCCCAATAAGCTTTCCCTATCTGAGCACACCCTCGACATCAACCTGCGCAAATGTGATGTGACCCGCTTCGATTTCTCGGAGGTCGAGGAGTATGTTCGCGCGTTGACGGGCGACCGAGACTACCAGTATGACGCCATCAAGCGGATCCTCATCTACCTCTGGGGTGGTACTTACAAGAACGTGACGGACCTGGCCCGGGAAAACTACCGAAAGAAGGTCGCCATCCAGCAGCGATTCCACAGCGAGGAGCATTTTCTGCGTCTGTTGCCGCTCCCGGATCGTCTTTCCGGGGTGTGTCACCTGGCCACGGGAACGGGCAAATCCTATGTGATGTTTGCCGTTGCATATCTTTCGATCCTTTTGGGCAAAGTCCGCCGGGTCATGATTCTCGGCCCCTCATCGACGGTCATCGAAGCGGAACTTCGGGAAAAGTTCAACGAATATCTCTATGGTGAAAAAAGCGCCGAGCTGAAGCCTTACCTGCCTGAACGGCTCCGCTACAAGGTCATCAGGCTGCTTAAGTGTAATGATGTCATTGTGGATGATTCCATCGTCATCGAGAACATCAATGCCATCTTTACGAAAGACCGCAATTCCATCGGCGATACCCTCTTTAACCATGATGGCGAGGTTCTCGTTTTAAGCGATGAAGTCCATCACGCCTATTCCCATCTGACCTTTTCCGGTGAGTCCGTCGATTATAATTTTACCGCCGGACGCGAAGGCAGGGGCGATGATCTGCAGGAGCGTCTGTGGATGAAGTACATCCGGGAAGAGCCGCTCATCAAGCGGCACATCGGATTTACCGGCACGCCGTACAACGCAAACGAGTATTTTCCGGATGTAATCTGCAATTATTCCATCAAGGATGCCATCGATGAAAAGATCATCAAACGCATCAACCCTATCATCAAGACGGAAACGGATGAGGGCGACAACGAGCTGACCAGGACTCAACGATTCGAGCAGATCATCGACACTCACGCCGATAACAAAAAGAAGTACAGCTATCCCGGCAAAGACGGCAAGCCCAAGGTCAAGCCGATCACCATCTTCATTAATCCCACCCAGGCCGCCGCGCAACGAAACACCGACGAATTTGTTAAAGTCCTGGCTGATGTTCTGAAAGAGAAAGACCCGGCTTGCAGCGATTTACCCCGATCCGCGCTGGAGCAAGTGGCGCGGGAGAAGGTGATTTGCGTGATCAGCAGACTGGGTGAGTCGGAGTACCGGCAGAAATTGGAGCAGATAGAACAGGTTGATCCGGAAAAGATAGGCGGCAAGGTGGAGTTCATCTTTGCCGTAAATAAGCTGTCCGAAGGTTGGGATGTGGATAATGTCTTCCAGATCGTTCCCGCCGAGGAAAGGGTCTTCAATTCAAAACTGCTGATCTCACAGGTGCTCGGGCGGGGTTTGCGACTGCCCCGCAAAGCGAGCCTCGCAGAGGTGCGCAACAAGTATCCTGAGGTGACCATTACCAACCATGAACGCTTTGCCAAACACATTATCGAACTCCTGGATGAAGTGACGGAATGCGAGCTGCGTCTGTCCTCTCAGGCGATGACGGATCCAAACCAGAAGCGTTTCGGTCATCATTTTACCCTGTTCAATTTGAAATATCTCCCGGCGATGCGGGTCGTGGAGAGAAACCCGGAGGAAACGGAAGGCGATGTGACCCGCCGGGAGCTTATTCTCACGCCGTCCGGTGAGCGGCTGAATGTGCGGGTAACCTATCTGAAGGGAACGAAGCGTTTCAAGCTTTCCAAGGATTTCTTTACGGTGGACCAGATTGTTCTCGATGTGGAACGCCGCTTCAAAAATACCGTGTTCGAGAGCAGCCGGTTTGACTTTGGCGATGGCATCGTAGTGGACCAGGTGCCGGGACGGGTGGAGATCGAGAAGATCATCACCCTGGCCATGGCCAGGGCGGGCATCGAAGGGGATCGCCTCTCCAGCGAGAACCGTCAACAGATCGATCTTTTCTTCAATCGATTCCTGCCCAAAGGAAAGAAGAAGGTCATCCGGGAACAGATCGAAGGCAACATCGAAGGCATCAGCACAACGCAGATGCAGCAATCCAGCGCGCGGGCGGGCAGCCTGGATCGCGACACATCCGTTTTTGTCTCCGAGGATTATGAAAATGAGCTGGGGGAACAAAATCTCTTTATACTCAAGGAGCTGATGCAGGGCAGCAAGCAACTCCCCTTGGATGCGGCGTGGCTGCCTACGGCCGGATTCAATCCGGATTACATCAGGCAATTGACTGCCTTCAAACATCTCTATGCGGCCAACCCCTCTCTTTTTCGAACGCCCCAAGACCTGGTCATACTCAATCACCAGCCGGAACAACAATTTGTCTTTCGTCTGATCGAGGACTCGAAGTCTGTTACCGCATGGGTCAAATCGCCCGACCGTGAATTCTATAGCCTGGATTACGAATACTGGAAGGGCGGAAGGGACCGTGTCCGGAGGTCTTTCAACCCGGATTTCTTTGTCCGAATCTCCATCCGGAACTGCCTGTTGCGTATTCCCCAGGACGCGCCGGCAGTGGAACGACTGAGGCGCCTAGAAGATCAGGGGATAGAGGATTTGATACTGGTGGTCGAAACCAAGAGCGATGACGACCAGAGCGAAGAAACGCGGGCAAAGGATCAGTATGCCCAGGATCATTTCAAAGCCCTGAACCAACGCCTCCGGGAAGCGAACCCGGCAGATTTTTCGGAACCGTTCAGGGCTGCCGTTCACCAGCAGTACATCTTCTACGTTTTACGCCCCGCCGATTACCCGCAATGGTTCGGGCACTTGAGAACGGGGGCGTTTGTGTTTGACCTTGCGGATTGGGGAAAAGTAGATCAATGAGTGACTAAAATTTGTAGGAAAGACCCTGAGAAAATACATTATACGGTCGGTTTATTGAGAACAGACAACTGAAGGAGATGATTCATGGATGCGCAAGCAAGATCATTTACGTTTCTTGGTAATGAAGGTGCTGTAAGAATACCCTTTTTTCAAAGAGCGTATGTATGGACAGAAGAAAATTGGGATGATTTGTTGACAGAGCTTTTTGACGCAAAAAGAAATCACTTTTTGGGGTCGCTGATTCTCAAACAACAGAAAGCTTTTATAGGCGAGTCAAAGGAGTTGCTGGTAATTGATGGGCAGCAGAGATTAACCACGCTAAGTGTTCTAATTAAAGCCCTTTATGATTCCTTCACTGAAAATTTACAGAAAACTGTCTTAGATTATATTCGCCACTATCTTTTTTACAAAAAAGAAATAACAGACAGTGACTATCTTATAAAGATTCAGCACAGTCACCTTGATGCTGATGCATATCAGAAGATTATCCGTTCAGGCATTGATATAGCTTCTTTCCCCTTAGATGGAAATGAAAATAGAATAGTCAAATGCTATGAATTTTTTATAAGTAAGTTTACGGAAAAAACAGAAGATGAAAGAAAGCGTCTCTTTAATTTAATTCTTACCCCGGAAAACAAAATGCTTGTTATAATCGATCTCGCAGAAAACGATGATGAACAAACCATCTTTGACACAATAAACAGCGCAGGTGTTCGGCTAAGTTCATCCGACACCATAAAGAATGCCTTATTTCAGAAGGCCATCCAAATATATGGCAACCAAGAGACGGCAATTGAACTGTACCGTAAAACATGGGAGAAAGCGTTTCTCGTAGATGAGGAAACAGTAGCTTACTGGAACACCGAAAGGCATACTGGACGCCTGATGAGGGACAATATTGAGATATTATTACACTGTATTGCGGTAATTAATGGCTTTTATGACCCAGATGAGCATACATTGTCCGATATCCCGAAGTTGTATAAGTCACGTGTCGGTCAGTTTAAGACAAAAGACGATTTGGAATCGTTCATAAA
Organism: Syntrophales bacterium; assembly: GCA_030654195.1. Lineage (GTDB taxonomy): Bacteria > Desulfobacterota > Syntrophia > Syntrophales > UBA5619 > UBA5619. The sequence continues at coordinate 6,084 of JAURXV010000018.1, forward strand.
AGAAATTAAAGACTATGCTGAAATATATAGAGATCAAATTTCGCCCCTCGACAACAGCACGCTATTTTCATTTGCCGATAACACCTTAAGGCTTTTCCATATACTTGAAGTCCTCCAGGTAACTACATTCCATCCATTCATCCTTTTCGTTCTCAAAACTTTTAAGCACAACGGGCCGGAATTATCGAGACTCCTTTCCAACCTTGAAAAATTTGTCGTTCGTCGAATGATCGCGAGACAAGAAACGAAGAGCTTTAATAAATTATGTAAGGAGTTCATAAAGGATCCGACGACAATACTGAATAGGATAAATGAGACAACTGACGATCAATTTATTTCAGGGCTTAAGGGCATTACAAATAAAAATGCAGCACTTCTGTTGTTTTGGACTGAACTTCAAAGAAGACACAAAGATCATAAGTTTGACACAAAAGAATTGAAATACTGTTATTCATTGGAACATATTATGCCCCAGGGGTGGAAGGAATTTTGGCACGCAATCCCTGAAAAAAAGAAAGCTAATGGTGAAACAATGCTACTGGAAGAAGCAAAGAAAGACAGGCAAGAAAAAGTGTATTGGATTGGAAATATGACCTTGCTGACGTCTTCTTTGAATTCTTCGCTACGTAATTTTGTCTTTGAGAAGAAAGTAAATGGTGAAGGTAAAAAAAAGGGCATGAAAGCTTATGCAGCGTTATCAATAACTAAAGACGATATAGTATCAAAATTTGATAGTGGTGACGTCATTTGGGATGAAAATAAAATTATGGACAGAACTGATGCGATCACAAGGGAAATTTTGCAAATCTGGGGCAATGTCGCTTCAATACAGTTGTAGTGTAAAAAGGCATTTGATTCATGAAGATTGCTATGATCAGGGTTGGAAACCCGGGGACGCAATAATGATTTTCTGCTGAATACATAGAGGGGAGTTGTTCTAATGGTGACGGGAAAAAACCCACATCTCTATATTGTTGCCGGTCCCAATGGTTCGGGAAAGACCACCTTTGTCCGGCGGTTTCTTCCCTATTATGCGGATTGCATTAATTTTGTGAACGCTGATTTGATTGCCGCCGGCCTTTCTCCATTTTTACCGGACATAGCCGCCATCAAAGCGGGGAAGATCATGCTGGATCAGATAGAAGAGCACATCAAAGCAGGTCATGATTTTGCTATTGAGACAACATTGGCGGGTAGATCGTACGTCAGACTGCTCAAGGATCTGAAGAAAGAGGGCTATAAAATCCATCTGTTTTATCTATGGCTCCATAAACCGGATCTTGCGCTGAAGCGCATTGCCGAACGCGTCAGAGCGGGGGGGCACGATGTGCCGCCGGAGATGGTAAGGCGCAGGTTTGTCAGAAGTGTGTACAATTTCTTTCATCTTTACAGACCGTTGCTCGATTCATGGATGCTATTCGATAATTCTGCGGATTTGCCCCGCCTGATTGCAGATGAAGAAAGTGGCAATTTAACCGTTCTTGATGATAAACTGTTTTCAATGATTGAAAGGAGTTCCAGGTAATGAAAAAACAGACGCGCAAAAGCAGGGAAGATGTACGCGATCTTCCTTTGAAGGTAAAAGCCGAAATGGCGTTGAAAGAGGCAGTTGCCGAGGCCCTGGCCGAGCATAAGCGACGGGGGAATCCCATTGCTATCTGGCGGAATGGCAAGGCCGTCTGGATACCGCCGGAAGAAATCGTCGTGCCGGTAGTATAATAGTGGAGAAATCTGTCCCCTTCTCTGGAGGGGATTAAAGGGGGTGAGCCGGTCCGGCCCCACCCCCTTTGTTACAACTGCAAACGCGTGTCGAACGACGACTTAGACTCGCGCTGAGCGCCCATTCCGGAAAAGGCCCGATCAGGCGGCGGGCTTCTTCTTGGAGGCAGGCTTGGCAGGTTTCTTCTTGCTGTCCACCATCTTGAGATACTTGTCAGTGATGTAGGTCTTGGGATCGGGCTTCGCCTCGATCTTCTTCACCTCGACGAAGTAGCCGGCCATGTCGTCCATCCACTTGTCCACCACGCTCATCTGTCCGCCCTTGCGCTCAAACATCTTGATCTGCTGCTTGGTGCGGAACAGGGGTCGCAGCTCGAACTCCTTCAGGCAGGTCTCGTCGGAAAGGTTGATGCCGCATTTCTCACGGTAGTACTTACCCAGGTGCTTGGCCGCTTCCCGGGGATTGTCAACCATGAAATCGATGCCCCGCATATAGCCTTCGAGCCACTTGGCCACCAGGTCGGGATGCTCCTTAGCGAACTTTGCTGTGGCCACCACGCCGCCCGGGATCACGACGCCGGCATCCTTGCCGTGCGAGAGAACCTTCATGCCCTTCTCTTCCATGAGGTAATTGAAAGGCGCCCATGTCTGGGCCACATCGCCCTGTCCGGACAGAAAGGCCGACACGATGGCTGACTGCTCCATGTGAACGATCTTGACATCAGATTCCGCGAGTCCCAGTTTCTTCAGGTACGCCACCACCGCGTAATGGCCGGTGGAGATCGTGGAAACGAGGAAGGTCTTTCCCTTCAGATCCGTTTTGGGCTCCTTCAGCCAGGTGGTGAAGGCATCGGGGCGGACCATCAGGTTGTTCGTCACGGACTCGTCATTGGAAATGGCAATCAGGGGCTGTTTATACTTGATTCCGGCAAAAAGGCAGGGGGCTGCGCCGATGGCGCCCACATCCCACTCACCGGCCTGCCCGGCTTCCACCTGGGGCATCCCTGATACAAAGTAGTGGAAGGATACCTTGATGCCGATATCTTCCCACCAGTTGAAGTTCGTCGCCAGGATGGTGGGCAGGGCATGCATGCAGGGCTGATGGCTGGCCCGGACCAGCGGCAGCTCCTTGCTCTTGCTGAATACCGCCGTGGAGAAGGCCAAGACCGTCACCATCGCCAGCAGAACAACGCCAACTTTGAACGTGAAACTCTTCCTCTTGCTCATTTTTCTCTCCTTTCTTCCTTAAAGTTAAGATACCTCTTTTTGCTGCAGGACCAGGAAAAACCGTACTTTCAAGCCCTTCCTGAAACATAAATTTCAAAGACCCCACTCCTACAGGATACGCTTCTCCACGATCTCCGCCTTGATGAGCCCCCAGAGTTCTCTCTTCAGATCGCGGAACGCCTTCAAGTTCACCACATCATCATAGCCCAGGTTCCTCCGGTTGGGGATGAGGCAATCGGCCGTCACATTAATGATCTTCTTGAACTTCCCCGGTCGGGCCGTCATGATGATGACCCGGTCGCCCAGGTAGATCGCTTCATCCACGCTGTGGGTGATGAAGACGACGGTCCGCTTTTCCATCATGAACATCTCCGAGAGGTCCTCCTGCATGATCGTCCGCGTCTGGGCGTCCAGCGCCCCGAAGGGCTCATCCATAAGCAGGATCTGGGGCATATTCGCATAGACCCGGGCGATGGCCACCCGCTGCTTCATGCCGCCGGACAATTCATGGGGAAAGGAGTTCTCAAAGCCCTCCAGTTTCACCATCCGAATGTACTTCCTGACGATCTCCCGGCGTTCGTCTTTCGGAATCCCCCGGTATTTCAGACCGAATTCTACATTTTCAAAGACCGTCTTCCAGGGGAAGAGGGCAAACTGCTGGAAGACGACGCCCCGCTCCGCCGAGGGTCCGGTGATCTGCTTGCCGTCCATGAAGACCTTGCCCCTGATGGGCTTCACCAGCCCCGCCAAGGTGTTCATGAAGGTCGTTTTGCCGCAACCCGAAGGCCCGACGATCACCACAAATTCCCCTTCCTGGATGGAAAGGGTGACATCATCGACGGCCAGCAAGCTCTCGTCGTCCTTCTCGTAGGCCACCGAAACATGATCGGCAAAGATTTTGTCCTGCTGCATATCTCCATTCACCCGTTCTGTGATTCCTTTTTCCAGTAAACGACCTTCTTTTCAACCGCCAAGATGAGCGTATCCGCCAGTAAACCCATGATCCCGATGAGGATCATGCCGGTAATGGAAAGCTCGGGTTTCAGGTTGTCGCCTCCGAGCATGATCAGAAACCCCAGACCCGAGGAGGCGGCTACCATCTCGGCGGCGACCAGGCACATCATCCCCAAACCGATGCCGATCCGGATCCCGGCCACGATGAGGGGCACCGAGGCGGGCAGGATGACCTCTCTGAGGACATCCTTATCCTTGGCCCCCAGGGTCTGCGCCGCTTTGATCAGAATGGGGTCGACGAACTTGACCCCCATATAGGTATTAATCAGGGTGGGGAAGAAGACGCCGATGCCGATGATGAAGACCTTCGACCCCAGACCGATGCCGAACCAGAGGATCGCCAGGGGAATCCAGGCAATGGGAGGAATGGGCCGGAGCACCTCAATGATCGGCGTCATGACGGAATCCAGGTCCTCATACCACCCCATGAGTATCCCCAGCGGAATGGCCAGGCAGAGGGCGATCGTCGTGCCCACGAGAATGCGTAGGAGACTGACACCCACATGACCGAAGAGCGTCGACTGCCCTACGGGAATAAAAATCTTCTCGTAAATCGTGAAGAAGACTTTCTCCGGTGATGGAAGGAAAAGGGCCGGGATCAGCCCCAGGACGTCGGTGATGAGGTACCAGCAGAAGATGAAGCCCAGGACCGAACTTAAAGACAGCACCACCTTTTCCCGATAAATCCGTTCCAGAAATTGCGGTCCGAATGCCTTCATCGACATTAACGCTCCTTATCCATCACCCAGGGGCAGATGCGCTTTTCCAACATCTGAAGCCCGCGGGCCATGATCGCCCCCAGGATGCCGATAATCAGCATGCCCAGAATGATGATGGAGGGTTCCAGGGCGCGCCGTGCCATTTGCATCATATACCCCAGGCCGGCATCGGACGCCAAGAGTTCCGCCGCCACCAGCGTCATCCAGGCCGACCCCAAACCGATGCGCACGCCGCCGAGAATGACGGGCAATGCAGAGGGAATGGCCACCTCCCGCAGGAGATCCCACTGCCTCTTCACGCCCAGCCCCAGGGCCGCCTTGACGAGCAGGGGCTCTGTGAGGCGGATGCCTGTGTAGGCATTGATGACGCAGGGCACAAAGGCGCTGAGCCAGATTACAAATATCTTTGAGGAGATGCCAATGCCGAACCACAGCAGTGACAGTGGGATCCAGGCCAGGGGGGGAATCGGACGGAGAAGCTGGAACATCGGATCTACGATCGCCTCGATCCGCTTGAACCACCCCATCATGATCCCCAGGGGAATGCCGATCAAAACGGCCAGGAAAAATCCCCCCAAGACGATCTGAAGGCTCACCAAGGTATGACCGATCAGGGTATGTCCCACATAGGACTTGTTCAGCAGGCGGAAGAAGTCGGTCAGGATGTTCTGGGGCGGCGGCAGAAAGGCCGGCGGCACCCAGCGGAGCACCGTGGTCAGGACAAACCAGCCCCCCAGGACCACGATCACGGAAAGCACCGATAAAATAACCCTTTTCCGGGACCGAATTTTTCGAGTTTCAACCATAAGATTCCCAAGGATATTTGTCAGACATATCTTTCCCTCCGCCCCGTTTTCATAAAGCAGGGTTTTTGGAGCGTCCTCAGTCAACTTCCCTCTGCAACAGGAATCGCCTTTCTCTTCCCCGCCAGTGCCAGCAACCCCAGGGCGGCAAAGATCAGACCACAGGCAGCGATAAACCCCGGATGCGTCTCCAGGACGAGCAGTGTAAAAAGCAGCATCCCTCCCAGCGCCAGCAGCAGGAGCGCGTCCCTCTTCCGGAAACGCTCATACCGGTAAGTGCGATGGAGCCAGAACATCTCCAGCAGGAGCAGCGCCAACCCGGTTCCCAGAAAGACGAACCGGGACAGACCGGCGGTGGCCCGATCCCATGCGGAGGGATTGTCCCAGCCACCGTCGAGGATCTGCGTCGGGCTGAAGAGCAGTACAAACCGACCGGACAGATGTTCCGGGCGCCACCGGTCCACAAGCAGATTCGCACGGATCCGCCGACCGTCGGGCTGCGTCCCCGCATATTCCAGCCGCCACTTCTTTCCGACACTCTCCCCGATCATCAGGAGTTCGGAGAGCTCCCAGCGCACCCCGGGATATTGGGCTTCCAGATAATGATCCGCCATCTCCAAGGCCGCTTCCGGACGATATATGCGCAGGCTCATCCAGAAGGCGACACCAGCCAGCAAGAGGAAAGGAAAGAGAAAGCAGACCAACCCGCCTGCATAGTCCCGCAGCATCTTCATCATGGTCTTCTTTTCCTGAACCCCGTCTCCGGAATCATGACGCCCTTTTCCGTTTCCAGCAGAGGAAATACCCCCCATAGTACAAAAGCAGCAGCATGCCAAAACCCGCCTCGATACGGCGAAATTTTACCAGTCGCAGTGTCTCGGCCCGGCTCTGCTCGGCGCTGCGCTGGAGGTCCGAAAGAATGCCGATCACCGTCAGACAACCGCGGCCATCGTCGATCTGAACCCGCGCCTCTTCCCAGGTCTTCCAGAATGCACGCACCGGGGCGCCAACCTTTTCCGTCTCCCGGATGGCGGCTTCCGTCTTTTTCAGATGAGCATCCGCCTCGCCGTGGAGGGCCGAAAGCTGATCGCACAGTTGGGCCAGCAGATAAGTTGAAGATTCCTGGGCTTCCGTGATGACTTTCTGATGCAACAGGTAGGCAGTCAGGGTCCTCGCCATACCTTCCATGGGACTGGCCTTGCCCGCTTCGGCGCGGAAGAGCCGCTCACGCTCCTGAAGATCAAAATAGAAAATCTCCTGAATCTCGCGGATGAGCAGGGTTTCCGGGATATCCTCTTTCAGAGTCTCCCGGTAAAACTGCCGGAGGCGGATGGCAGCTTTGGCCGGGTCCTTCTGGATAATTCGGATGCCACGGGAATAGCCTTCCAGCCAGCGCAGGACGAGAGTCTTGCGTGTATCGGCATAGGATGCGGTGGCCACCAGGCATGTCGGCAGAAAGATGCGATTTTTCCTGAATTCTTCAGCCTGAACCCATCCCTTGCCGAGCAGAATCTGGGCAAAGGGCTCTCGAAGCAACCCCGCCTCGGCACGGCCCTCGGAAAGGATGCGCATCGGATCGGCCCCTCCCGGTTCCGTCACCGGCATCTGCGGCGCCTGGATACCATGATCCTGGAGAAGGACGGTCAGATAGAAATGCTCTGCCGAGGGCACAGCCACCGCGAACCGCCTTCCTTTAAATCGTTCTTCCGATTTTACCGGAAACGGGGCCGTCTGTCCTTTCCTGAAGAGCAAAGAAAGATCACCGGCAAGGTTCCCCGCAACACCCACGATGGCGATGTCTCCCTCATTGCCGCCCCGGAAGGCGAAGAGAGGATCCATGACGGCCACATCCCAGGCATTGCCGCTGGCACCATCCAGTTGCTCCGCTCCGCCGGAAGAAACTTTGACGTGGACCTGGATGCCGAAGTCCTTCCATTCCGCAAGATCATTGACGAGCAGGATCGGCAAAGCGAAGACAGAAGGGGTGATGCTGACGGTCATGGTGGGAATCTGCCCTACAGGGGCTACAGCGCCCCGAACTACAGACGCTTGACTGACCAGGGTAAAAAAAATGGCAATAAAAAACAAAACCCGGAAGAATGGACGGCGGGCGTGGTGAGGGCTGCGGCCTGTGCGTACCGGGCAGGTGAGAGAAAAAGTCCTCCTCCGGTCCCGGGTGGATTCAGCACCCATGTTCAACGCCTCTCTTCATGAAAATCCTCTCCGTTGTCCTGAGATCTGGAGGCCCCGATTGCGTGTCATGCCTATACCACAGGAACCCTTATCAAGCCAATACGGGTCGATAATCGCAACCTGCTCTATGCTTTTGTTCGTGCTCTTTCTCGATCTACTTCCTCTGCGAAACATCCCCCTGGGTTAACCGGCAACGGCCCCGTTCCGGACGACACATGGAGATGACGTGGCGCCGGCGTCCGGATAGTCAAGACTTTCATCAAAGACCATGCCCTCCCGGATGCGTGCCGAAGAAAAGGCGCAGATGAGACGCATCGTTTCCCGACCGGGATTGCGCGTCAGGTGCTTCACGCCTCTGGGCAGCAGCACGACGTCCCCCGGCACCAGGTGCCAGACGCGGTCTTTAATCAGAATATCCCCTTCTCCCGCGGCCACATAAATAATCTCCTCACAATTTGTATGAGAATGCCCCGGCTTGGATACGGCGCCGGGAAGCACATCCACGATCTGCAGCGTCATGTCCTGAGAGTCCAGCACCTGGCCGTTGACCATATTCCTGATTTCCCGTCCGGTCATCTTCTCTACAGGCACCTCTTGGATGTTCAGTTTCATCGTGTTCCGCATATTTCATCCTTCCTTATCGGCAGAACCTATCCCACCTCTTATTATTGCAATCATCCGCCGCCGATGGGCGGAATGAGCGTAATTCTGTCGTCTGCCTGCAACTTCTGCTGAAACGTGCCGCTGCGGGCGTTCACCACGACGATGCCGACGTCCTGCAGCGGTATTTGCAGCTTGTCCAGCAAATCGGTCACCGCGGCGCCCTCGGGCAATTCGACCTTGGCCTCGGCAAATCGATCGATGCGAAGGGAGGAATAAAGGCTCACCCGCACCCGGATCGTCATGCCGGTATCTCTTTATACAGCCACTCGATATTCAGTTCCACCAATTTCCCGAACGTTGGCCGGCCGCGCTGGTCCCAACCGGATAGTTCGTAGAAAAGCTCGACCGCGCGCCGGAATTCCTGCCCATCGATCTTCTTGCCCTGGATGGGCCCGCCCGGCATTTCTTCGTGCCACCGTCGAATCACGCGGTCGTCTTCCGGCCCCAGGCCTTCCCGCAGGTTGAAAATCCGTGACATGACCATCGACCGCTCCACGGCCAGCATAATTTCATAAAGGCTCGTATCCCAGCCGGTGACGGCCCGTACCGCCTCGACCAGGTTGTGGAAGGTCATGGCGTGGATGGGTACCGATGTGAAGTTGCAGATACTCAGCAGGTTGTTGATGCCCCAGGCCTTCTGGCCCAGGGCAAAAAACCGGACCTTGGCAGAATCGGTTTCCAGCGGCTCGACCGGGTCCAGTAGTCCCAGCGCGTAGAGCTTGGCCACGCCTTCGCCCTGGAAGTTGACATCGTGGGGCGTTTCGACGTGGTCCGCCCCGGTCGAAGACAGGGCATAACCCAGCGCCACGCCGGTCTTGCCGCGGCCTTCGTGTAGGGGAAGATCGTTGCCCTTGATGGTGAACGCGAATTGCTCCGAGCCGCGGCCGATTTTTTCGGAAGCTGTTTTTACCCCTTCAGCCAGGATGTCGCCGATCCCCCGGCGATGGACGACCTCTTCGATGAGCCACAGCATCGCATCGGGATCCCCGAAAAGGATCTTACGTCCGCCGGTGTCCTTCTCCGTCAGGATTTCGTTCTCGAAGCATTCCATGACAAAGGCCGTCAGATTGCCCATGGTAATGGTGTCCATGCCGTAGAGATTGCAGAGCTGGTTGCCCCGAGCCACGGCCGGAAGGTTGTCGTTGCCGATCATCGAACCAAAGGCTGCGATGGTCTCGTATTCGGGACCGCCCCATTTGGGATTGAGCGGGTATTTCTCGTCCTCCAGGGCCACGCGGCGCTTGCACCGGACGGTGCAGCCCCAACATGTGCCGGAAGAATGCAGAATGGATGCATAGGCGTCGACGTTGAGTTTGTCTGCCCCTTCGAAAACCCCTTCCCGGAAATTTCGCGTCGGCAGGATGCCGGAAGCGTTCAGCCCCTTGACCAGTCCCGGTGTTCCGAAATTGGTCAGTCCCACATTTGGCGGATGGGTCTTGATTCGTTCGTGAAGCCACCGGGCGATTTCCTTGACTTTTTCCGGTTCAGCAGATTCCATTCGTTTGGTGCCGCGCACGGCGACAGCCTTGAGGTTTTTGGATCCCAGGACCGCTCCCATGCCGGTGCGGCCGTTGAAGTGCTCGACGTCGTTGCTGACGTTGGCAAAACGGATCAGGCGCTCGCCGGCCGGGCCGATGGACGCCACCCGCACCCGCTTTTCCCCGACTTCCTCCTGGATGCTCAGCAGGGTTTCGAAATTGTCCAGGCCCCAGACGTCCTTCGCGTCCCGGAACTGGACCTCTCCGTCCTTGATGAAGAGATAGGTCGGTTTGGCTGCCCGTCCCTGGATGACGATGGCGTCGAACCCCGCGAATTTGAGTTCCGGGCCGAAGTAGCCCGCGGCTTCGGATTCGCCGAAGGCATGGGTCAGAGGCGACTTGGCAGCCACGGTATATCGGTTCCAGCCGGATATGGGCGCCCCGGTCACCACGCTGCAGGCAAAAATCAACACGTTTTCCGGCGACAGCGGGTCGACGCCGGGCTTGAGCAATTTGAGGAGGTAATATGAGGCAAAAGCCGAGCCGCCCATATAGGTGCGATACCATTTTTCGCCGGGCTCCTCGACCTGCCATTCCTGCTTGGTCAGATCGACATGAAGTATTTTCCCATTGTATCCGAAAGGCATTTCCCCATACCTCCGTCATTGAGTCTGTGGATCTGACCGGATTACCGACGCCCACACAGGCGGCGCTAAGTGGCGGGCAGGATCCGTCTTCAGAAAGACGAATCCTTCAACCTGTACGCAACCGTCTGGGGCGGATTCGGCACCCCGAGGAATAACTACTGGATGACTTTGTACATCGCGTTGCAGTCCTCTTTCCCATATCCGGCGCTGCTTCCAGCTTTCAGATAGTCCAGGACCACCTGCATCATCTTGGCGTCGTTGCCCCACGCCTTGGCCATTTCGCATCCGAGTCGGATATCCTTCAGCGCCAGGTCCAAACCGAAGCGGCTCTTGAAATCCCCGCCAGCAATCCACGGCCCGCGGACATCCATCTGGAAGCTCTTGGCGCCGGTGTCGTTCAGCAGTTCCAGCAGGAATTTCGAATCGATTCCGGCTTTCTCGGCGATGCGGATTCCTTCCGCCAGAACCGCCAGGTTCGCCATGCCGATGAGGTTGCTGATCAGTTTGACGGCGCAGGAGGCTTCGACCTCACCGAGATAGTAGACGGGTTTGCCGATGATCTTGAGGGTGTCGAGCATCTTCTCGTAGACGGCCTTCTTGCCGCCGGCGAAGATGGGCTCCTCGGCCTTTTCAGCATGGGCCGGGGTCTTGCCGAGGGGGCATTCCAGGAAGTGGATGCCTTTGGCTTCCGCCGCGTCAGAGAGCTTGCGGGCGGTGGCAGGATCGATGGTGCTGACGTCGATGTAGGTGGAGCCGGGCTTCATCTGACGAAGAAGTCCCTTCGGCCCCAGCATGACCGACTCCAGATGCTGGGGCATAGGAAGGCTGGTGAAGACCACGTCGGCTTCCGCCAGCTCTTCGATTTTCGTAGCGGCCCGGCCGGTGGCACCGGCAGCCAGAGTGGTCTTTACGGCCTCGGGATTGAGGTCGAACACCAACACGCTCTTCTTGGCGCGAATCAGATTACGGGCGAGCCCGCCGCCCATCTGGCCGACGCCGATGAATCCGAATTGCATGACGGCCCTCCTTGAGTTTGTTTGTATTGAGCCCGTGATCATTAAACAACAACTTTATGTAACCGGTTACATCGTGGCATGACTCTCTGGCCCATGTCAAGAAAAATTCCGTCGGAGAAGACCATCCTTTTAATTTCTAAGAACTTGCTTTTCTGCGGCAGAAGGATACGAAGGCGGGTCTGGTTTGTCAAGGGTATTTTATCGCAACTGTGCAGTATGTTGTGCCGAAATAGGGGGCGATGCAGGTAGGGAAGGTGTATAATGAGTGCACAGGGCAGGGTCTGCCCAGAGGATGTCCGAAAGGGCCTTCGTGCCGGGTGAAATGGCCGAAAAGCGGATCCCTCTCCCGATAGGACGGTGCCGGATACATCCCCTCCTCGATCATCGGCACCGCGCCCCACATTTTGTGGCCCATATTCCCTTGACACACAAGTCCGTTCTGCTTACACTTCCACCGTTAAAAAACAATATCTTATCAAGTCCGACCGAATTTTTCTTGACATGGGCCAGGGAGTCATGCCACGATGTAACCGGTTACATAAAGTTGTTGTTTAATGATCACGGGCTCAATACAAACAAACTCATTGATAATGTCTGCGCCTTCCATATGACTGTGACCATTTCTGACATTGCCCGATCCGTTGGGGTGAGTTCCGCTACGGTCTCCCGAGTCCTGAACTCCCCGCATATCGTCAAAGAAGAGACCCGGATCAAGGTGCTCCGGGCCATGGAAGAACACGGGTACATCTACAACGCCTTGGCGGGTGGGCTGACCAGGAACAAAACAGCTACCATCGGCCTGATCATCCCTACCATCACCAATCCCATATTCGCCATTTCCACCAAGGGAACGCAGACCGTGGCCAAGGAACGGGGGTATTCGATCCTTCTGGGAAGCACGGAATACTCCTATGACGTGGAATTTGACTTCGTGTCTCTCTTCTACGAAAAGCGTGTGGACGGCATCATCTTCATGGGCGCGCCCGGGAATCTTAAGTCAATGGAATTCCTGAGGAAGTGGAAGATCCCCTTTGTGGTGACCTGGGAGGTGCTTCAGGAGAAAGATGTGAATTTCGTTGCGTTTGACAACATCCAGATCGCTCGCCAGGTGACGGATTACCTGATCTCTCTTGGCCACAGGCGGATTGCCATGATTGCGGGACCGACGACGGGTACAACCCGGGCTTACCAGAGGGTGGAAGGGTACCGACAAGCACTGGACGCCCATGATCTGCCCTGCGACGAAACACTGATCGTCCATAAAAACTACACCGTGGAAGACGGCAAGGAGGCCATGAGGCGCCTCCTCAGAGAAAACGAACCTCCCACCGCGGTTTTCTGTGGGAACGACATTCTCGCCTTCGGGGCCATGGCCGCCGCGAAAGAAGCCGGCTATATCGTTGGAACCGACCTTTCCATCGTCGGTTTCGATGACCTGGACATTTCCCGGGTGACGGACCCGCAACTCACGACGGTTCATATCCCCGCGTACCGGATGGGAAAGATGTCGGGAGACCTGCTGATTTCCCTCATTGAGGAGGAGGTGCAGCAACCCCAGCAATACATCCTGGATTCCAGCCTGGTGATCCGGCAATCGGTGGGGAATCCGTCTCTCCCGCGCATTTGTTTGGCTACGGCAAATTCTGACGGGGTCGCGTCCGGAACGCAACGCCTCGATGACGTTCTGCGAGTTGAACCCCCTTTGCTTGTCGCGGCGGATGTCATTGATCCACCGTCAAAAAAATAGAAAACTCGTTGATTCTGACGAATCAGGGTGATAAAGGAATTCTGTAGATCAAACCAGAAAGTAAGCCTGAAGATGAATCTCCTCATCGTTCTTTTCTGTTTTTCTCTAAAGTTACAATAGCTTATGGGAAAGTTCTTTGATGGCCAAGAGTGCGTCCTTTTCTAACCTCCCGTCGGTTCGGTCATGGGAGCCTCCTGTTTTTTTGAGGGGGTGCCGGTGAACCGGCACTTGGAAGCTTATGATATAATTACATTATTGACGAATGTGGAAAAGTTTTGCCCTGTTGATAACTGGGCTGAGATCGGTCGGAAAAACCGGGACTGAGCTCCGGTCTCTCCTTGGATAAAACGTAGCCAGGCACCCATGGTTTCCGGATTTCAGATGGTCAGACCCTTCGGGCAGTCTCCAGCTCGCGCTTTTTGATCACAATGAGGATCGCCGTGAGGGCGGCCTGCGTCATCCCGGGGATTCGCTCCGCTTGGCCGACTGTCGCCGGTCCCACACGGGCGAGCTTCGCCTTGAGTTCGTTGGAGAGGCCGGGTACGGCGGCGTAATCGAGATCCGCTGGCAGCTTCATCCCTTCGAGATCCTTCATTTTTTCTACGGATTCCCTCTGTCGTCGGATGTACCCCTCGTATTTCGCCTCGATCTCGATCTGCCGTTTGACCGCGCGATCGGAGACGGCCTCCCAGCCGTCGAAACGGGAAAGATCGTCGTAGCCGATCTCTTCGCGCTTGAGGAGTTGGAAAAGGGTAACCGGATTTTTGATCGGCGCCGTGTTCATCTCCGCGAGGGTCCGGTTGGTCTCTTCCACCGGAAAGATCCGGACGGAAGAGATTTTTTGGATACCGGTTTCGATCCGGCGGGCCTTCTCCCGGAGAAGCCCGTGCTGCTCCTCTGTGATCAGGCCGAGCTCCCGCCCTTTTCCCATGAGGCGGAGCGTCGCGTTGTCCTCCCGGAGGATCAGCCGGTACTCGGCACGGGAGGTGAACATCCGGTAGGGTTCGTCGACGCCGCGCGTGACGAGATCGTCCACCATCACACCCATGTAGGCATCCGACCGGTCCAGGACAAAGGAAGGCCGCCCCTGGATCGCCAGGGCGGCGTTTACCCCGGCCCAGAGCCCCTGCGCCGCCGCCTCCTCATAACCGGAAGTTCCGTTTATCTGGCCGGCCAGATAAAGTCCTGCCACCCGCTTCGCCTCCAAGGTGATGCGAAGTTCGGTCGGCTGGACGAAGTCGTATTCGATCGCGTAGGCCAGGCGCATGATCTCCGCCTTTTCCAGGCCTGGAACGCTCCGGACGATCCTTTCCTGAAGATCAGGAGGAAGGCAGTTTCCCAGTCCTTTCGCGTAGATCTCCTCGGTCTCCAGCCCTTCCTGTTCGAGAACCACCGGATGGCTTCCCCTGTCGGCAAAGCGCATCACCTTGTCTTCGAGGGAGGGGCAGTAGCGGGCGCCGACCCCCTGGATTGCCCCGGCGTAGAGCGGAGAAAATCGGATATTTTCACGGATGATCCGGTGCGTCTCGTCCGTCGTCGCCGAAAAGAAGGAGGGGAGGCGATCCTCGCGGAGCCGCTCCGTC
>JAURXV010000023.1 GCA_030654195.1 Syntrophales bacterium
ACAGGGATGGGGAAGGGATGAGATGCTGAACCACCTGAGCCAGAAGGCGGGACTTCCGTCCGGCGCCTGGAGAGACGGGGCGACCTTCCTGACCTTCCAGGCGATCGTTTTTAGCGAAGCGGAACACCGATGATCGCCGACGTCGCCGCGCTGTTCCTGACGGGCCTCGTCTCGCTCTTCGGGCAGATCGTTCTGCTGCGGGAGCTGAACGTCGCCTTTTACGGAATCGAGCTGATCTACCTCATCGCGCTGGGGGTCTGGATGCTCCTGACCGCTGTGGGAGCGTTGATCGGCGGCCGGCGCCCCTCCGCCGGCCGGACGGCGGTTTTGTTTCTCTGCTTCGCCCTCTTCCTGCCGCTCGGCGTCGTCTTCCTCCGGGCGAGCCGCTTCCTCCTCGGCGGCATCCCCGGCGCCTACCTCCCTTTTCCGCAGCAGATGGCGGCGCTGGTGATCGCCCTGTTGCCCGCCGGCCTGCTTTCGGGCCTGCTGTTCCGGGAGGCCGCCGGTCTCCATGCGGAACGGGGACGGACGCTCGCCGGCGCATACGGGATCGAAAGCGCGGGGGGCCTCGCCGGAGGTCTGCTGGCGACGCTCTGTCTCCGGTACGGCGTCCAGAACCTCCCCCTCGCCGTCGCCTGCGGCCTGATTGCCGTCGCCGCGGCCCTTTTCCTCTTCCCGGGAAAAGGGAGCCGGCCTGGCCGTGTTGTCGCTGTCGTTCTAACTGCGGTCCTGATCGTCATCCTCTATCAGTCGCCTATCCTGGACCGGCGGATGACGGGCTGGAACCACCCGGGGCTCCTCGCGACACGGGATTCCCCCTACGGACGGATCACCATCACGGCGTTAGCCGGACAAGTCTCCGTATTCGAGAACGACGCCCTCGCCTTCGAGACCGGGGGAGCGGAGGCGGAGCTTTTCGCCCACCTGACGGCCCTCCAGCACCCGGAGCCGCGGCGGATCCTCGTCCTCGGCGGGGGATGGGACGGGACCCTTCGCGAGCTCCTCCGGCACCGGCCGGTGCGGATCGACGCCGTCGTCCTCGACCTTGACCCGCTTGCCCTTATCCGGCGCCATCTCCCCGCGGAGATCCGGGCGTCGCTGAACGACCCCGCCGTCCGACTCACCCGGGCCGATCCGCGGCGTTTTCTGAAGAAGAGCGGTTTTGCCTGGGACCTGATCCTCGTCGGCATGCCGGAGCCCTCCTCGGGAGAGACGAACCGTTTCTACACGCGGGAATTTTTCGCCCAGTGCGCCGCACGCCTTCACCCCGGCGGAATTGTCGCGCTGCGTCTCCCCACCGCCGAGAACCTCTGGACGCCGCAGACGACCCGCCGGACGGCGAGCGTTTATCACGCCCTCGCCTCCGTCTTTCCGGAGGTACTGGTCCTGCCGGGGGCCATGACGGTGATCACCGCATCTACCGCCCACCTCCCCCGGTCGCCGGAAATCCTGACCGACCGCCTCCGGGAACGGGGACTCCAGACCCGCCTCGTCTCGCCGCCCTACATCCGCTATCTCTTTACGAACGATCGTTTCGCCGACGTGGAAAAGAGACTGAAAGAGGCTGCCGTTCCCGCGAACACCGACATCCGGCCGGTCTGCTACCCTTTCGCGGTGATGTCGTGGCTCGCGCGGTTCTTCCCGAAGCTGGCGCTTGCGGAACTGCCCGGTTTCGGCGCCGCCGAAAATGGGTTGGCAATAACCGGGTGGATTTTGGGGATCGGTTTGCCGCTGCTGTTCTTCGGAAGCCGCCTGCGGCCCGCCTGGAGGCGGGGACTCCTGGCGGCCGTCGCCGGATTTCTCGGCATCGTGAGCGAGGCGGTCCTCATCCTCGCCTACCAGGCGAAGGAGGGCGTCCTCTACCAGGACATCGGCCTCCTCCTCGCAGCATTCATGGCCGGCCTGGCCCTGGGGGCGCCGGTCCTCCGGGATCTGATCCTCGGAACAGGCGTCAAGAAAAAGTGGGTGCGGGGGTGGGGCGTCGCCCTCCTCGCCGGCTTCGGCCTCCTCGATTTCGTCGCGATCGGGACCGTGACCGGCGGGGCCGCCGGCGGTCTTCTGCTGACGGCGGGGCTCCTTGCCGCGACCGGATTTCTGGTCGGCGGCCTCTTTGCCTATGCCGGCCTCTTCGGCGTCCGGGAACAGAAAAAGGTCATCGGCCCCCTCTACGCGGCGGACCTAATCGGCGGCTGCCTCGGCGCTATTCTGGGGAGCCTCGCCCTCATCCCCATCTTAGGCCTCGCCGGAACCCTGAAGGGGATGATCCTGCTGGCCGCGCTCGCCATTCTTCTCATCTGAGGCGAAAGGGTCCGCCGGCAGGCAATTCCCCGCATCCCCTTCACCGTGCGTCCAGACAGGCCGCCATCTCTTCCAGCCCGGCAACGATTCTGGGTCCGAGCCTGTAGATGGCTTCACCGACGAAAAAAACCCGTCCCGACCGAACGGCGTCGAGCGTCGAGAGTCGCTCGATCAGTGGCTTCGCCCGTTCCTCCATCCCGCGTCCCCTCCCGAAAAACAGGACATCGGGACCCAAGCGTATGATCTCCTCCAGGGAATATTTGGGATATCTCGTTTTCCCCGACGCGGCGATATTATCGATCCCCAAAATCGTAAAGGCGTCGTCGATGGTGGTCCCTTTCCCGGCTGCAATCATGGGCGCCGGCTGAACGATGAAGATTGCTTTTCTAACCCTTCGTCGCGATACCGTGTCTGTCCCTTCCCCAATCCGGCGGATGCGCGTTTCGATCCAATCGGCCCTCCGGTCGGCCGCGGTCCCGACCCCGAGAATCCTGCCCATAGTTCGGATCTCCTGCGGCAATTCCTTGATTCGTCTGGCCTTGAAGACATAAGTCCTGATTCCCAAGGTTCTCAGGCGGCGCTCCAGAACCCGCGGATTGCCGTCCTCGGTCATGACCACCCAATCGGGACGCAGTGAGACAATAGCCTCCAGGGAAGGGTTGACAAAACCGCCGATCTTGGGTTTGGTCCCGGCGCCGGGCGGATAATCGCAGTAATCGGTCACGGCCGCGATCCGGTTTTCGACGCCGAGATCGTAAAGAATTTCAGTCAGATTGGGCGCCAGGGAAACGATCCTTACCGGGGAAGCGGCCGCGGCAGCCGCCGGCATCCACAGGACGGCAAGCCCCCCCAGCAGATAAACGACCATTTTCAGCCGGAGGCGTGGAACGAACTGGTTCCTGAATTTCATACGGGCATTGAGAAACACGCCCCCTCCTTCACTGGCGGTCATCCGTCTTCACCAGGCTGAATCCCCGTTTAAAACAAACCGGACCGGAACCTCCACCGACATCGTGACGGCCCGCCCCTCCTTTCGCCCCGGTTCGAATCGCCACGTCCTGACGGCCTCCAGGGCCGCCCGGTCCAGAATTTCATGACCGGCGGAACGTCTGATTCCCGCCTGACCGACGCGACCATCGACAAGAACTTCGACAAACAGGACCACCACCCCCTGATAGCCCCGCAGCCGCGCCAGCGGAGGATAGGCGGGGCGGACATTGTCCCCGTACCGGGGAACCGCGTCGGCGTCCTTCGGGGGCCCCACACCGCTCCCCTCCAGCGGGAATTCCCCCGTTCCTTTTCGCCAAGAGGCGTGGGCGCCTGCGCTATCTCCCCCCGAAATTTCTCCACCTCCTCGTCGGGCTGAGGTGCTGCCTGCGCCATTGCTTCCCGATAGATCGCCTCCTCCTGGAACGAGGGCCGGCGACGCCGGGGAAGCCGGCGCCGGCAATGCGCCCGCGTCATGTCCCTTTCCGGGCCATTTAGCGGGCGGCCGGATGTCCGCGAGCAGCTTCTTGCCTTCTTTTTCCGCCGGCGCAACATTCTCTGGAACCTCTCGCGGAAGAGCCGCCGCCACCGGGGCGGCCCTGTCCGCTGCCCGCCGTTTGCGCCCGGGCAAGGCCACGATCTTCCCGGATGCGGCGATATGTCCCGGAACGAGGAAGGCCTCGATGAAGATCTCCCTGATGGGCTGAACGTGCCTTGGAGCAGACCCGGACGCGAAAGACAGGAGCATAGGCAACAAGGCGGCATGGATTGCCGCTGAAACAATCAGGGCAAGAGCGAATCTCCTTTCCGCAACCGGCAGACGGATCATTTTCCCGAATTCCTCGTGAAGAGCACAGGCTGGCGATGGCGCTGCCTGTCCCTGTTAGAATTCAAACGAGATTCCGCACTTGACCGTTCTTTCCGGCATCGGATAATAGGTCTGCGGTGAAAATGCGGTTCCCTTCACGCCGATCATGGTGTACTTTTCGTCATTCAGGTTTTCCACACCCACAAAAGCCGAAATCTTGTAACGGTCCAATTCGGGACGATAGAACAGAAAAAGGTTATAAACCTGATAAGCGGGAAGTTTTTCCCCGTTGTTGTTTTGATCCCCGCTCAGATAGGCGTCGCTGACGAAGCGAATCTCGGGCCGCAGGATGAAGGCGCCGGGGAGATACCATTCCGCACCCACGCGCACAATCCGATTGGGGACCAGGGGCAACTCCCTGCCGTTGTAAGGACCCGCCTCAAACGCGGCCTTGTGGTAGGTATAGCTGCCGTAAATCTTGAACCGTTTTTCCCAGAGATAGGAAAACGTCCCTTCAGCCCCCTCATGGCGGGTGCTGTCCAGATTCTCATTTCTGTTGGTTACGCCGTTCCAGGCAATCTCGTTTTCCATGTCAATGCGGAACAGGGTCAGACCGACCGTAAGATTCTTCAAAGGATTCAGAGAGGTCCCCAGTTCCATGGTCTTGGCCGTCTCCTTTTCCAGATTGGCCAGAAAACCATTCCCCCAGCCATAATATGAGGCCTGCTCGTCGATGAATGGCAGACGGTAGGCCGTGGCGTACTTGGCAAACACCTTGGACTTATCACCGATCAGATAGGTGAGTCCCAGTTCGTGGGCATCTCCCCGGTGCATTTTTTTCGTATCGAAATCGACCGTGCCGGGAAACGTGATGCTGTTCCCCTTGATGGTCGCCTCTTCCCACCGGTAACCGGCGCTCAGGATCAATGGCTCGACGAGATTGAATTCGTCGCGGAGATAATATCCTGTGGTCTCCCGTTCCAGATCGACCACACTGAGTTTTTGGGACCTCTCCCGATCTGCATACCGGTCCATCTTGAAGGGTTCGAGGTAATAATCGACACCGGCCGTCAGCTTGTTGGCGCGCCCGAAAATCTTCTTCTCCAGGATGTATTTGGGGGTCACGGCATACGTACGGATCGTATAGCTGTTGAAAGAGTTCCAGGAGGCGTAATTGGTCGCCGCATCCTTGATTCCGGCGGAAAAGCCGATCTCGGCGCGGCCGAAATCGCCCAGCATCGAATCGATCCGAAAACGCAGCTCCGTCTGCCGGTCCGTTCCGTCATCATCCGAACTGGCCGAAGTCCAATAGGCCGGTCTGGCGGGCTGATACTGCCGGCGATCCATCGCCATTTCCGCTGCGGTGAGGTTCCCGGGCAGTTCATACTGAGTCCTGTTGAAGGACGCCCCCATGGACAGACCGAGATGGGCGCCGGCGTCATAGGCCAGATCCAGACCCGCGCCCTGAGAAGAGACCGTCGACCGGTTCCGATACCCGAGAGAGAAATAATTCTCTCCGCTGACGGCATAAGACCACTTCTTTTCCGAACCGCTCACCGCCGCCTTCTCGTCGTGGAGTCCGTAACTTCCGACGACGGCGGAGGCGCGGAAGACCGGTTTGCCTTCTCCTTTTCTCGTTATGATGTTGATGACGCCGGCCACAGCGGAATCACCGTAGAGGACGCTGCCCGCGCCCCGGACGATTTCGATCCTTTCCACCTGGCTCAAGGGGATTTGAAACCAGTTGACGGAGGCCATATCCGGCCGGTTCAATCTTCTTCCGTTGAGCTGAATCTGGACCTTCCCGAAGGGGCTGTCGCCGCCCATCCCGCGCAGGTCGATGATGGAAAGGGGCTCATGACCGCTGTACGAGCGGAATTGAATCCCCTCCTGCCGCTCCAGGATCTCCACCAGGCTCGTCGCCCCGGAATCCCGGATCTCCTTTTCCGTGATGACCGTGACATGGGCGGGCACCTTCCGGATCTCCTCCTGATCGCGCGTCGCCGTCACGACCACTTCCTGCAGGACCGCCATCCGGCCGGCGTCATCGGGCGGCGCCCCATAAACGGGAACCGCACAGGGCAAAAGAGTCAAGCTGAAAAAACCAAACCGCAGAAATCTTGAAAAGCCTGTCATTTTTCCTCCTTCTTTTCCTCTCGAAAAGTTGGTGTCTTCATCCGCCGGTCAAATATCCTGGCTCGCGGCTCATGACTACTCTCCGCGCCTTCCCGGTCCTTCTGAGAACCAGTGGCTTCCTTCGGATTTCGTTCCGCTTACAGTTGCGGGGCAGCGCCGGATTCCCACCGGCTTCCCTGACCTGGCGAATGGCCGCCGAGAAGGGAAACCCTCGGCAGTCCGGTTAATGGATGATGGTCAACAGCGACGTTGACCCTGTATACCTCCTCGATGTGTGATTCGGTAATGACCTCCCCGGGACGCCCCAGAGAGTGGAGCCGCCCCTCCTCAAGCAAGGCGATCCGGTCACAGTAAAGCGCCGCCAGATTCATATCGTGCGTGACGGACACGACGGTGAGGCCTGCGCTTCTGCTGAGTGATCGAATAAGATCGAGGGTGCGAATCTGGTGGGCGATGTCGAGGGAGGAGGTAGGTTCATCCAGAAGGATGACCTCCGGTTCCTGCGCCAGCGCCCTGGCGATCAACACCCGCTGCCGCTCGCCCCCGCTCAGGGTCTCCATGAGGCGCGAAGCGAAGGGAAGAAGGTCAGTTGCGTCCATGGCGGACCGGGCGACGGCAAGATCCCTTTCCGATTCAAACGCCAGCCGACCGAGATGGGGGGTCCTTCCCATCAGGACGACTTCCTCCACCGTCAGGGGAAAGACCCATGACGCCTCCTGGGGCACAACCGCGACCAGCCGCGCCACATCCTTCCGCCGCATCTTCCCGGGGGCAATGCCTTTGAGGCGGATTTCGCCCTCGCAGGGCGATCGTATCCCGTCGATCAGGTTCAGGAGCGTGGATTTTCCGGAGCCGTTCGGCCCCAGGATCCCAAAGAACTCCCCTTTTGCCACGGTCAGGGTGACATCCTGAAGCACCCGCTTTTCGCCGTATTTAAAACTGATCCGTTCCAGTTCAAGGATGGGCATCACTCAAGCCGACCTCTTCATCAGATAGGCAAAATAGGGGGCGCCGCAGAGGGCCGTGACCACCCCGACCGGCAGCTCGGCAGGGGCCAGGACAATGCGGGCGATCGTATCGGCGGCCATCAGGAATGCGCCGCCGAACAGCAGCGACGCCGGCAGCAGCAACCGGTGATCGGACCCGAACAGCATCCGCACGATATGGGGAACCATGAGACCTACGAAGCCGATGATGCCGCTGACGGAAACGGCCGCCCCTGTCACCAGCGAAGCGGAAACGAGCAGGAGCATCCGGGTCCTCTTCACCGGGATCCCCAACTGGAGGGCCATCTCCTCGCCGGTGAGAAGGATATTGAGATCACGGGCGTGGAGGAACATCACGGAAAAACCGGCGACCAGAAACACGGCCGCCAGGAGAATGTCGTTTTCTCCCGCCATCGCCAGATCCCCCATCAGCCAGAAGATGACGCTGTGGATCTGCTCCCCACTGGTGATGGAGACGAGAAACATGATGAGCGCCGAGAAAAAGGCGTTGACGATGATCCCGGCCAGCAGGGTGCGGTCCGTCCGCCGTTCGCCGGTCACGCCGGAAAGCCCCCATACGAGCAGTATGGAGAGGAGTCCGCCGGCAAAGGCCAGACCGGGGATGCCGAAGGGAAGGGAACCGAGGCCTGTGACAATCGCGACAATGGCGCCCACGGCGGCGCCGCCGGAAACGCCGAGAACATAGGGATCGGCCAGCGGGTTGCGCAACAGACCCTGAAAGATAACTCCCGCGCACGACAGGGCAGCGCCGACCAGACCTGCCAAGAGTATCCTGGGGATCCGGATCGAAAAAAGGATCGCCCGCTCCGCCCCGGTCAGGGGATCGGATACGTCGGGGAAACGGACGGCGGCAAGAATGCCTTTGAAGACGGCGGTAATCCCGATCGGAGCGGGACCCGCCACAAGGGAAAGGACAGAAACGCCGGCCAGAAAAGCCAGCAATAAGAGACAAACCCTGAAAATCCTGATCAGGGTCAGATGGGGCGCCGGATGGGTCAAGATCTTCCTCCCGCGGGAATGCTTCCGGTGGATTGGTTTTCCGGCTTCGGGCCGCCTACTCGCCCGCCTTCCCCTCACGATTCCCTCGCGAGAGTGGCATCTCGGGCTTTCGTTCCCTTCACGGCTGCGGGGCAGCGGGGGAATCTCACCCCCCTTCCACTATCCACCATGATCTTTTATTATTTGGACACTTATAAAAAAAGCTGCGGTTTGTCAAGCCGCTTTTTTCGGGGTTTGAATCCCTGGGGAAGTGCCTCAACTATCAGACGCCCCGTGAGGTGTATTATCAGGCCATACGAGCTTGTGGTACATTTTGAAGTGGAATTCACAATATGCGTACAATATCTTTAACATGGTGGCATCCCAGGAGATTATTTTCTTGCAATAATACAATAGAAGCCCGGCTCATCAATAAACACATCGATACCCAAGGCTTCTGTTTGCAGCAAGGCACGCATCGCCGCCTCGTCAGGCAGATGGTCGTGCATGACGGCATGGCATGATCCGTGGTGTTTGTTTATCCCCTCCGACGAGTCGAAATGCGACACGGCAAAAACCCCACGCGGTTTCAGGAGACGTGATAGGGTCTTCATGGCTTTCCCCTTGTCATGAAAATGCGGGAAGCACGAGAAACAGATGACCACGTCGCAGGAGGCGTCATCCAGCGCTGCATTCTCAGCGTCCGCGAGGATGAATCGAATGTTGTCCTCCCTATGCAGACTCCGATTGGTTTCTATCATCTTATCCGCGAAGTCCAGCTCGTAGAGAATTCCGGTTGAAGTGATACGTTCGAGAATGGATGGAACCAGTACCCCCGATCCGCATCCGGCGTCCAATACGCGGTCTCCCGGTTTCAACGGCAGGAGTGAAAACAGGCGATCAAAGTCCTTTTCATGCTTATCGTGGCGCCCGGTTGCGGGATCTTTGTACCACATATCACGCCAGCTTTCTGCATGGTCGTTGAAGAAATTCTTTCGTGTGCGATAGATTTCATCGGGCGTCATTTTCATGGAACGTGTCACTTCCCTTGAGTTTTGCCAAGCGGCGTTTTGGTGAAAAAACGTATGAGGCGGCAAAGATGGCTGTCGCCATGAGAACCACCGACGCGCCGGACGGAAGATCAAAAATATAAGACACGACAAGACCGGAAACGCAGGCGCCGATCCCCGAGGCCGCGGAAATGAGAAAAAAGTGTTTCAAATTGTACGTCAACTGGAGCGCTGTGGCGCCGGGTTGCACGAGCAGGGCGAAGATGAGCAGGCCGCCCACCGTCGCAAGGTTTGAGGACACGACGGCCCCGGTGAGAAACAGAAGCGCGTAATAGATCATCCGCTCAGGCACGCCGCTCGCTGCGGCAAGCCGTCTGTTAAACATCACGGAGCGAATCTCCTTGAAAAACAAAAATACAAAAAGGACAAGGACCGATGTGATAAACATCAATACCCAAATGTCCGACCTGGACAGCGACAGCAGGCTTCCCCACATCAGGTTGAGGGCGCCGGCCTTTGTCCTCGTGAGAATTCCCATGCCGAGAAACGCAAGTCCCATAAGAAATGAAAACATGATGCCGAGCATGTTCTCGGGGGACATGTCCGTGCGATCCGAAAGCGGGCCGAGGACTCCCGCCACCAGCAGACACAGGATAAATCCGCTTAAAAAAGGATTGAAGTCAAGCAGCAACCCCAATACAGCGCCTGCAAAAGCGGCGTGGGACATCGAGACGCCTATCAGCGGCATCTTCATCAGGACCACAAATACGGACAGCAGCGAGCAGCTCGCGCCGCACAGCACGCAGGCAATGGCGGCGCGTTGGATGGGCGGGTACGTGAGCGCTTCGATCAAATGTTCAGCCATAGGAAACGAATCTCCTGCCATTGCGCTCAAAAGTCTCCAGCGGGTACCGGAACAACCTGCTCAACGTATCACCCGACAAGGCGGTGTCGATGTCTCCGTCAAAGACTTTTTTGCCGTGATCCAGCAACACAGCGCGTTGCATTGCGGAGGGCAGCATATTGAAATCGTGCGTGACGAAAAGAAACGTCAAGGCTTCCTGTTTGTGAATTTCATCTATAAGATTCAAGACTTCCTTCTGGACAGCGATGTCCAGATTTGCGGTCGGTTCATCCATGAGAAGGATATCCGGCTGTTGGAGAATCGCCCGCGCCAGCGACACTTTCTGCCGCTCGCCGCCGGAAAGCTGGCCCAGCGGCCTTTCCGCAAGATGGGCCAAGCGCATCATTTCCATGAGTCGCATCGCATTTTCCCTCTCCTGTCTGCCGGGCGAGCGGAACAGTCCGAGCCGGCCGATTGCGCCAGTCATCACGGCCTCCGCAACCAGAATCGGAAACGCCGGATCGATTTGAAATAACTGCGGAACGTAACCGACACGAAGCCTGGTTTCACGACATCGCCTCCACGATTCTTGTCGTCCGAAAAGACCGAGCGTCCCCTCGAATCTTTCCAATCCGGCTATGACATTCAGAAGCGTGGTTTTTCCGGCGCCGTTGGGGCCAATAATCCCGACAAACTCGTTGCGCGACACGCCAAGGCTGATTCCGTCCAACAGCAAATCCTTTGCCTTTCGGACGGTGATACCGTTAAGTTCTATAATGTGCTCGTTCATAATCCGTTATTTTAAGCAATCCGGTTTCATTTTCGCATCACTGCCGCTGCGACGGCGTCAACATTCTCTCCGAGTGTGGCAAGATACCCTTTTTCCGATGGGAAGTTCGTCAGGACAACGTGCGGCACCCCCAGCGTTTCGGCGATTCCTCTTCCGGCGTCGGGTCCGGATTGAAGATTGTCCACAACGGCCATTGCCTGTTGATTCCCGCCGATTTGCGAAAGGCGCACGACTTCCCTGGTGGACATAGCCTCCGGTCTGCCGTATTCTCCAACAACACGGAAACCCATCCACTCGAGCGGCTCTTTTTGCATGGAGGAGGCTATAATCGCTTTTCCAGAGATTCCCAGCCGCTTGATCTTTTCAATGAGCGAATTCGCCCCTGCATTCACCTTGCGAATCGCCTCTTCCTTCCGCCTCATTATTTCAGCCTTATCTTTCGGGAAATGTCTGGAAAGTCCATCGGCGAGGACACCCAACCCATATATATATGAGTCCGGAGCCATCCAGTTGCGATCCCCCGCATCCACAAGAAGTTGCGCTCTACCGCCCAGGCCGGCTTTGTCCATGAAAGGCATTCCCCTGAATGAAACGGTAAGATCGGCTTTTTGCGTTTTCTCGATGTCTGAGAGTTTCACATCATAATGGCCGGGACACTGCCCTGGAGGCAGTATCGCTTCGATGGAATAGCGGTGCGGCGGCAAAAGCGAGGCGATCATTCCGGACAGGATGGTGTCCGATGTCACAATGCTGCGTACGATTTTCGCGTTTCCTTCTTGGGGCGTGCTCGAATAGGCCGTAGAAACCCACAGCAACGCTATTGCCACAATCGCAAGAAACAACTTCAATTTTGTCCACATTTGCCGAACCTTCTGAAAAATGCGCGGCGTTTCTCTTGAATGCCAACCCTCAATCCAACCTGCAAACAACAAGCTTACCAGAGCTTCATGCTGAATCCGGCAAAAACAGTGGCTCCAGGCATGCTGTACCCCTTTGCGTATTCATAATCCCGATTGAAAATGTTGTTTACCGCTATAAAGATTTCCGAATTTCTCAATTGTAATGGCTTGAAATCAAAGTGATAGCCCAGCCGACCGTTAAACAGTGTGATGTCATCCAACTTGCTGCTATCGGTAAGCTGACTGAAATTAAAAGTGCCGCTTCGAGCGCTGGTGCCTGCATACACGTTTCTTAAGTGTTGCATATCCATGCAAAGCCGGAAATTATCCAGAAATGTCCAGTTGGCTCCAGCCTGAAACTGAAAACTGGGAGTATAAGGCATATAATCACGTTCAATTCCGTCATTGCCGGTGGCTTTGGCTTCCAACCAGGTGGCGCCGGTGAAGAACTCAAGGTTTTTCACAGGGGTTGCTGTGCCTGTGAGTTCCAGTCCGCGAATCTCGTATTGGCCGATCGGGTCGTTGAATAGAGTTGGGATCGCTCCAAACATATAGGCTTGGTAACGGTCTTTGCCCCTGTCATAGAAAGCTGTTGCCCCCAAAGAAGCCGTTTTCGGCCAGGTGTGGGTTACGCCTACTTCATAGTGGTCCACCACTTCCGGTTTTATCTTTTCCCAGTACTGACTGGGATTACTCACCGGCGAGCTGGTAAGCACCATGTTCATCAGCACTACCGGAGTGGGATAGTTGACACCTTGGGAGTAATTGATATTGAGATCGGTATTTCCGTAGCCCGTCACCAGACCTGCCTGGACCGCGGACTTATCCTGGAACTCGTTGTGTTTGAAATAACGGAAACCTGCCGAGGGGATGATGTGGAAACCTTCAGATCGACCGACCATCTGACTTATGGCCACATAGGGAGAAAAGAGCTTTGTCTCGGGAAAATCCCAGACTCTCTCTGCTTGGCCGCCATTGATTCCTGCAACCGCGAGCCCACTGTATGTCCGTTGGGTATTTTTCAGTTCGGTCATATCCATGTCCGCTCCGACCAAAATTTCTCCACCCGGCCAAAAAAGGAGTTTTTCTTTGGCCCGTATTCCATAAAGTGAAATCTCCTGCCGGGACCAGAGTCCGCCGGTGCCGCCGGCGTACCGCTTACCGTTTGTCAATTCCTGCAACAGGTCAAAATCGGTATCATTCCCATAGGCCTTCAGATAACCGCTAAATTTTTCGTATTGGTGGTTCAGTGTCAATGTCGTAAGAAAAGTTTCGGTATCGTAGCGTTCCGCTCCGGGCCAGCTCACTCCGTTTGTTGCCGTGGGCGTGGTGTCCGGCATGGAAGCCAAAGTTTGACTGCTTACATAGTTGGCCAAAAACCTGATGTTCCATTCTTTGTTGATTTGATAGCCGGTATTGGCAAAGTAGTTTTGCTGCTGAGCGCGGGAATGGTCCTGATGACCGTCTGTGGACGCCCAGCTCTGGGAAACATAGGAATCAAACGCCCCCTTTTTAACACCACCGGAAAGACTCTGGCTGAATGTGCCGTAACTGCCCCCGCTGAAATCTAACAAAACCTCTTGACCCTCTTCCTTTAAATACTTGGGCAGGACATTCACCGACGCATACCCGCTGCCGAACTGAGACGGCTGCGGGCTCTTGAAAACCTCTATCCCCCCGATCGTGGAGATGGCGATGCCGTCGCCCAACACCTGGCCGAATAATGCCCCATAGCGGGGAACTCCGTCAAACTGAACCGCAAAATCAGAGCTGGGATGGCTGGCGCCCCGGCCACGAATATAAAGGCTGTGGCTGGTCTGGCTCCCCATGAGATTCTTGCTCTGAAACATGACCCCCGGCACATTGCGCAGGGTGGACTGGAAGTCGTAAGCATTCTGTTGTTTGATCTGTTCTTCGGTCACCAGATTGTACTGGGTGCCGTAACGGGTATCAATAGGAGTAACCGGGTTGGTGTCCGGGGCGCCTATGACGGTGATTTCTTCCAATACCGTTTTCGCTTCCTTTTCTTCTCCTGCCTTTTCACCTTTCTTTGGCTCTTCCGCCCATGCCGATATGACCATGACAAAGATGCACAGAAGAAGACTGATTGTGATTCTTGCAGTGTTCTTCATTAAACATTCCTCCTTTTTTTTCACCACCGCCTTTGTTACAATAGATAAGGGGAAGGCGGTGTCATGCACATCGCTTTCTTTCATCGGGGGGGCAGGGTTTTTCCCGCCAAGGTTGGCCCTGTCCCTCCGATACTTGCC
Source organism: Syntrophales bacterium (assembly GCA_030654195.1). Classification (GTDB taxonomy): domain Bacteria; phylum Desulfobacterota; class Syntrophia; order Syntrophales; family UBA5619; genus UBA5619. The sequence continues at coordinate 14,028 of JAURXV010000023.1, forward strand.
GCCTCCTCGCAGAACTTCATCACCGAGATGTTCCCATCACCTCCCCTCTGCCGCTCTTGTAGAATGGCCCGTATTCATGTCCCGTCACCCTTTGAAACCTGGAGCGTGAATGCTATAGGGAGGCGCACAACGACCCTGTAGGACACCTTTATGGGAATCACCGTTCTTGCGACCCCCTCTTTCGCGCTGTCGTCGAGAAGCTGGCAACCCGAGCTCTTCTCTACCCTAATCTGGCTTGTAGTCCCGTTTTCCAGCACTATGAAGGAGAGAAGCGTCTTTCCCTCAAACCCCATCTTCCTCGCCCTCTCCGGATATCCAATATTCTTCATGACCGCATGACGGATATAGTTGTAGTCCTTGCCTTCTGCGAACATGCTTTCGCCGCCCTTACCTGCACCCCTATCGCCGCC
>JAURXV010000025.1 GCA_030654195.1 Syntrophales bacterium
CAAACGCCTGAGAGAAATCTCCATCAATATCCGCAATGAAATGAGCTTCCATGATATTGTAAATGATACCGGTGTCTGGTACTATCAACCGCCGAACCAGGATCAATCACATGCAAATCCTTAACCGGACATCGCTGATTACGATTTACATTATATACAAAATATTTCTTTTTTCATGGACATAGCTATCTTGATTGAAACCCTGATTTTTGCTTTCAGAGGTATTTGAAAATAGGGGGACGTATACTCCCCGGAATGAATGTGGGCTTATCCTGAAATGGGTTTCCCCCCTTGACCCCGAAAGGGACTTCCTGTATATATCTGCGGAAAGGGGGCTGTCTTATGAAGAATATCTTGAAAGTAACGGATTCGTTCGAGGAAATCGGAACGAGGACCATCGATGAACGGAACCGCCTGACCGTCGGCGAAATCCTCAAAGGCTGCAAAAGTCCCCGTAATTAGTTGGGAGAAACTGATCTACTCGACTACCGACAACAATCATCCTTGATAAGAGTTTAGAAACAGCAGCCTGGTTCAAAAGGAATAAAGTCGGTCTCACGCGGAGACGCAGAGTAGAAGATATACAAATAACAGCTTGTTTCTTCTGTTGCCCTGTGCTATGTTCTGTACAATAATGGTCAGGAGGTGTTTTGTATGAACGCGCTAACTTATACCAATACTCGTCAACATTTTGCTGATGTGATGCGCCAGGTAAATGACGACCACGAACCGGTGGTAGTAACAAGCCAGCGAGGCAAGCCTGTGGTTATTATCTCTCTCGATGATTACCGAAGTTTGGAAGAGACTGCATATTTGTTAAGGAATCCTACCGGTGCAAAGCGCTTACTTGAATCTGTTGAAGAGTTGCGCAAGGGTGACGGTTTGGTGAAAGAACTGTCAGATGTTGATTAAGTTCTCAACCAAAGGGTGGGAAGATTATCTGTACTGGCAAGCTACCGACCGCACAATTCTCAAGAGAATCAATCTGCTGATTAAAGATATTGCGCGGGAACCATTTGCCGGTATTGGCAAACCGGAACCGCTGAAGCACCAGTTGTCCGGCTTCTGGTCGCGCCGTATAGACTCTCAACATCGCTTGGTATATTCCGTTTGTACTGACACTCTGTGTGTTGCTCAGTGCCGAGATCATTATTGAGTTCAGGAGTATTCGAATATACGAGGGATAGCGCCCCTATTTTCTCGGGATGGTCGGGAAAACCAAGACAGCGCCCCTATTTTCCTGATCCTCCCAAAACGCTAAGAGGGGAGATTTACCTGGCCGCCCTTGACCCCGTGATAGGGCGGGAGATCGCCAAAACTCGTCCGGTCGCGGTGGTTTCCAACGACAAGAACAATGAATTTTCCGGGGAAAAATAGGGCGCTGTCCCAATTTACCGTCCCTATTTACCGAGTTTTTGGAGGATGTTTTTTTTCAGGTCTGTGACGGTCTGACGGTGATGCTTCGGTAAAAATCTCGCCAGATCGTTATACAGGTCTTTTTCCTTTGCAGCGGCGATTATTTCCGTCAAGTCTTCGTGCCGGTAGTCCTTCCCGTACCATTTCATTTTTTCGCGGATGTAATCCTCTCTTAGCGGAATGCCCTTCGACAGCAGATACCAGAAGTCAAAATAATCGCGGCCTTTGCTGCGCGTCAGGATTGCCCTTGCCTTCTCACTTAGAAGTTCTTCCGCATCGAGATGAACGACCAACGGATAGCTGACCAGCGGAAAGGGAGTTTCAATGAGAGAAACGGCTCTGGTGAGGGCTCTCTCCCGCTGTGAAAATTCCAGACGGATCGTTAGAGGACGCGACCCTTTGTATGCAAACTTCAATTGACCGTTGAATGAGTCGTGCTTAATCGTGAATTTTCCCTGCTCAAGAGAAGCCATTTCGGTTTTGAGATCGCGGGTCGCCGCTTCTACCATTTGCCGGAGCTGATCCGAGCTTTGCAGGGTGCTGAAATCCAGGTCTTCGGAAAAACGGAACGAACCATAGTGAAAGTGGATGGCCGTCCCGCCCTTGAAAAAGACATGCCGGCTTTCCTTCAAGGCATAAAATGAGCGGAGAAACAGCAATTGCACATACTCCCTCATGATCGAGGCCTCATCTATCTTGAAATGCCTTGCCAGCTCGCCGATTTGTTCCGTTGTCATCATATTCCGATTTCCTTTAATTTATTAAGAAAAGGCAGGTAGTCGATTCTTTGACACATTTTATGAAAATCTCTTTTGTTGATGGGGGAGTAGTCCAAATCCTCGAATTCTATCCTTCGCAATCCCTTGGAGACGATATAGATCATATCCAAGAGGGCTTTTTCCGGCGCGGCGATAAGCGTCTGCCCCTCACGTCTGAAACCCCAGTATAATTTATGATTTATCTGGACATACTCAAATTCTTTTTCATCGATGAGCACCTTTTTTGATTTCTTGGGACTGACGGAAGTAACGGAATAAGGAAATTGCGGGAGTACGCCATACTAATTCAAGGCCGACTCCAGGGAAATGTACGAAGGCGTATATATGGCGTTTGCAATTTCAAAACTATCAGGGGGATTGAATGTAGAGAGATAAACCCCTTTTTTAAGCCGCAGCAAAAATTTCTCGGCAACCAGCTTTTCCGCTATTTTATAAGACGTATTGTCTTTTTCAATATCCAGCAACTTCCTGAGATCGGACAAAGAGACGATCTTCACCCCGGACTTCTTGATGATTTTAATGATATCCACGATGCGCATAGTTCTCAATACCTGTACGATAATATACAGTATCTGCGAACGATGTCAAGGGGAAAAGTAAATATACGAGGGGGACAGCGCCCCTATTTTCGGTGGAGGTCTTCAGCGACGGGATCTGGCCGGTGCGGGAGGGGTCGATCCGTACCTCCCTGCAAGCGTACGAGACCAAGGTCTTCATCCTGAAAAATAAATAGGGGCGCTGTTAGAATGTCCCCTATTTTTTTGGGGTCATGCGGTAGAGGCCGTACTCGTGGCTCTGTTCACGGGCGACGGCCACCGGCTCGAGGTCGTACCGCTGCCCGATCTCGTCGCAGACGGACCGGTTCGCATCGTTCAGCGTGTTGCACCAGTAGCTCTTGTGGAAATAGACGTGGCCGTTGTAGCGGTTCATCAGGTCCCGAATGAGGTCGGGGTTGTTGATTCCCGCATAGGCTTGGATGGCATTCTGTCCCCACAGGAGAAACATCGACGGGATATGGGTCACGACGACGGCGCGGTTCGGTATTTTTCTTATGAATTCGTATGAATACTTGTGGTCATGCCGCGCGCCCCAGGCCTCTTGCCCCACCAGCCGGACCAGCGGCACAAACTTCAACCAGCAGAAGAGCAGGAGCAGCATGAGAAGCGCTGCGAAGGGCCGTCGGTAACCCGCCCGCAGACCCGGCCTGCCGCCGCCCGCCGCCGCTTCCGTTTCCCCCTCCTTTTTCGGAGCATCCTCTCCTCCCGCCACCCATTCCCGCAGCGCATCTCCGCCCAGCCCCGCGAGCACCGCGAGCGGCATGAAGCAGACAAGGGCGAAGCGCACATCGGCGCCGTACTTGTAACTCCCCGCGTAGAAGAACAGAAAAATTCCCCAGAACAGCAGAAACCACAACAGGATCAACAAAACACCCCCGGGGCCGATCTTTTCTCCGCTCCCTCCCGGCCTTCCCTTCCAGGCCGCAAGACCGACTAGCGCCAGGAAGGTAAACAGCACCGGAAATTCTTTGTCGTTCAGAAAGTAGAAACCGTTCACCGTCAGGTTGTTTGGGAAGAAAAAGGTTGAGAACTTTGCCCCCGATGCGCCCCAGGACTGGTCGCTTATCGCAAAGAAGTGCCAGAAATGGGGGATGATGAGCGCAAAGGCGATCAGCCCCGTCACCCAGAAAGAGCGCGTTGCGAAGGGGTGCCGGAAAGGGGGTTGGGGATGGGAAACGTTGGAAAACAGGTTGAACGACACGGCCGCAGATGCCCAGAGCGTGATCAACAACGATTCTGCACGCATGTAACAGGCGAAGGGGAGGACCGCCGCAAGAAGAAAGAGGTGCCTCGGCGCGCGCGTCTTGAGATAGACGAGCGTGCAGAGAACAGCGAGACCGGCGAAAAAGGCGGCCGACGTTTCCGCTGCGGCGGTGTTCGACCAGATAAGGTTGTGTGGAATGATAGCAAAAACGAGGGCCGCGATCAGACCGGCGAACGTTCCCCCCGCAAGCAGACGCACGATGAAAAAAACGATGAGGATGCCGCCCGCGAAGAGGAGATTGTTCAGGTAGAAGGCCAGGGTTTCGTCGGTCCCGAAGAGCTGGAAGGCGAGGCTGATCAGGAAGGGCCAGCCGCTTGGGTCTTTGTTGTAGCCGAGCCAGTTGACGAAGTATTCCCCATACTCGAAGCTGCCGTAATTGGCCATGCCGGCCTGACCGGTGAAAGCCATGTTCTGGGCCATGTTGGCGTAGATGTCCTCGTCATAGTAGATTCGGTGGATCTGCGGGGCGACCTGGGAGGCGAGGATCAAGCCGACGATAAAGACGAGCAGGAGCCAGACGCCCGGGTGGTTCAATCGCGCGAAGCGAGAGGCCGTTTCGGTCCGCGGCGCCGCGCCGCCGGGGTCGGCTGCTTCGCGCAGGGTGTGGTCCCCCGCCTCCTCCGTTCCCCCCGTTTCGACGGGGAGAGGGCGCGGCCGGACGGCGAACAGCCCCCGGAAGGCCCCTGCGATATCGCGCCAGCACAGGACGACGCCGACGGCGATCAGCAGGAAATTGGCCCAGAGGACCTTCGGGATCAGCTTCGTGAGTATGGCCTCGATCTCCGGCTTCGTCCGGGCGCCGATCATATAGAAAAGGAGGCCCGCCAGAGCCAGGTAGAGAAGCCCCGTCAGGACGAGGAAAGAACGACTGTCAAGGAATCTCCGTGCTTGTGTTTTCAATCAGCCAATCCTCCATGATCAGGTAGCGGATTCCCGTACGGCGCTGCATCTCGACGGCTTCATCGGGCGAGCAGACCATCGGTTCTCCGTGCAGGTTGAAACTCGTGTTCAGCATGACGCCGAACCCCAGCGCCTCCTTGAGATGGAGAAGCAGGGCGCGGTAGCGTGGCTCCTCGTCGCCGACAAAATTGGGGCGGCAGGTGCCGTCTACATTGATCACCCCCTCCATGAGGGCGAGCCGCTCCGGCCGGACCTGGAACCCCATCGTCATGAAGCGGTTGTCGCGGAGCTCCTGCCCCTCCGTTTCGAGAAGCGCGGGGGCATCCTCGATGAGCATGCTGGGGCAGAATGGCTGGTACCAGACCCGCTTTTTCAGCAGGAGGTTGAGACGGTCCTTGATCGCCCGGTTGTCGGGGCGGGCCAGGATGCTCCTGTGGCCGAGCGACCGCGGGCCGATCTCCATCCGCCCCTGGAACCAGAGGATGATCTCGCCGGCGAGGATGAGCCGCGCCGCCTCCGCCGCAGGATCTTTCAAAAAACAGGGGGACATCGCCCCTGTTTTTTCCGTCCCTCCTTCACCCTCTTTCGTCTCCGGTTGAAGAGAAGCGGTCGCATCGGCCTTACCGGAAGAGACCGGAACCGCCCCGAGCGACAGGATGACTTCCCCGGCGGCATACCCGGGACCGAGGTAGAGGTGGGGGAGGCGGCAGGCCGTCGCGCCGTGCAGCGTCCGGTTGGCGGCGAGGGCCGCCCCGATCGCAAGCCCCCCGTCCCCCATGTGGGGAAAGACGAAGAGCCGCTCCAGTCCGGGCAGCTCGACGAGCCGCATGTTCATCTTGATGTTGGAAAAGACGCCCCCCGCGGCGGCCAGCCTCGTCATTCCCGTCCGTTCGAGCGCCTCCCGGACCAGCGCGACGGCGCTCTTTTCGAGAACCCGCTGGGCCATGAAGGCGAACTGCTCCGAAGGGTAGCGCCAGAGTATCGCCTTAAGCGCCCGGAACATCTCCGTGGCGTTGTAAGGGGAGACGATATCGAGCCCCTTGACCCCGATGATCTCCAGCATCGGGTTTTCGGCGTCGGGGATCGGATAGGCGAAGTTGGCCAGCGCCATCACCTTTCCCTCGTCCTCTAATTCGCGCATGTTCATCAGGTTCGTCACGTGCTCGAAGAAGATCCCAAGCGATCGGCCGGCGGGTAACGCGGCCAGGCGCGTGAGTTCGCCTGCCTTCCAGGTCCAGATCGAGCCGCAGAGGCCGTCGCCGACGCCGTCGAGCGTCAGGACGAGCGCCTCCGGAAAGCCGCTGCAGAGGGCGGCCGCCGAGGCGTGGGCGGCGTGGTGGTCGACGAGCTCCAGGCGGCAGTTCGCAAAGCCGAGGGCCTTTAACTCTCTCTCCAGGTGGATGCGGCTCAGCGTTCGGGAGAGGGGGTTTGGCGCCAGCTCCGTGAATCGGTACTTGAAGGCCTTCTTGAAAGGGTCGGCGCGGCGGGGGGCCATCTTCCGGCGGCGGATGAGGTAGTACTGCTCCTTGAGGCCTGGGAAGAGGCGGGTCAGGGTCTTGGCCGGATCGGTCGTCGAGGCGGCGACGGTCGCGATCTCCCCGGGGACGAGGCCGGCGGCCTCCGTCCTGGGCGCCGTCAAGACCCCGGGGAACTACCCTCTCCAGGCGCGGGAGAAGGTCCTCGACGGGATCTCCAAGGCCAACGGTATTGCCGGCGAGAGCGATTCCATGGGCCGCGCGCTGGGCGGCGAGGCGCAGGAGGGGATGGTGATCCGCACCCTGAATCCCAGCCAACCCGATGCCCGCAAGATCGTTATCAACTTCGACCTGCAGGCCCTCCTCAAGGGAAAGGATCAGATCTCGAACATCTATCTCGCCGATCAGGACGTCATTTACATCCCCAAGGCGGATTTCTTCTACATCATCGGTGAGGTCAAGAATCCCGGCTCGTACACCTTCACCAAGAAAGAGATCTCGATTGTCGAGGCGATCAGCATGGCCGGCGGCTTCACGCGCATCGCCGCCCGCAACAAGACCCGAATCGTCCGGATCGAAAACGGCGTCGAGAGGATCTACGACGTGAACGTCGATGCAATCACCAAGGCGGGTAAGATGATCCAGGCCGTTCCCATCAAACCCAATGATTTGATCGTTGTACCGGAGAGCTTCTTCTAATGGAAATCATGGACAAACAGATCAACCTTCAGGATTACCTGCGGGTGATCCTGAAGCACCGCTGGACGATTTTAACGGTATTTGCCGTCATCTTTGTCAGTGTCACCATTTTCACGTTTACGGCAACGCCCATCTACCGAGCGACGGCCCGCCTCATCATCGAAAAAGACGACCCCAAGGTCGTCTCCATTCAGGAGGTGATGTCGGTGGATTCGTCGGGGCTGGACTACTACCAGACCCAGTACAAGATCATCGAGAGCCGGAGCGTCGCCCGCGAGGTCATCCGGCGTCTTAAACTGAATGAAAACGAAGAGTTCGTGCCGAAACCCAAGGATACGTTTCTGGATAACATCCGACAATCCATATCGGACGGCGTCACCTTCGTCGAGTCCCTTCTGAAGACCGAAAAACCGCAGAAGCCCACGGATCCAAAAGCCGAAAGCGAAGATGAATCACCGCTCGTGACGGCCTTTATCCGCCGGGTAAAGGTCGCCCCGATCCGGAACAGCCGCCTCGTCGATATCGGGTTCGAGGCGAATGATCCCGCCCTGTCGGCAAAGATCGCCAATACGCTCTCACGCTCCTACATCGACTTAAACCTCGAAACAAAGCTCAAGGCGACCCAGGACGCAATGGCCTGGCTCAACAGCCGGATCCAGGACGAGCGGAAGAAGGTCGATCAGGCAGAGCAGGCCCTGCTCCGCTATAAGGAGAAGCACAACATCATCACCGATTTCTCCAAGGACGTGGAGACCGTCACGGCCCAGAAGCTGGCTGCCTTGAACTCCCAGGTCATCGAGGCCGAGGTGAGGCGCGTCGAGGCGGAAACCCGCTACAGGCAGGCGGTCGAGCTGGAGCGGACGCCGGAGATGCTCGATTCTATCCCCGAGGTCCTGAACAACGAACTGGTCCGCCAGATCAAAACGATGGAGGTGGAGCTCCAAAAGAAGCATTCCGAGCTGTCGAAGAAATATGGCGCGAATCACCCGCAACTCGTCGCCATCCGGAACGAACAGGAGACCCTCCATGCGCGCAAAGCCGAAGAGGTGAAACGGGTTATCAACTCCCTCTTCAACGGCTTCAAGGTTGCCCAGGCGCGCGAGCAGTCCCTGAAGGCTTCTCTCAACCGCCAGAAGGGGGAAAGCTTCACCCTCAACGAGAAGGCAATCGACTACAGCGTTCTGAAACGTGAGGCGGAGAGCACCAAGGAGATGTACGACCTCGTCATCAAACGGTTCAAGGAGACCTCGATGACGGAGAACATCCGGACAGGCAACATCCGCGTCGTCGATGTAGCGGAGATCCCGAGGTCTCCCGTATCGCCGAAAAAGACGCAGAATATGCTCCTCGGCCTCATCGTCGGACTCGCTCTCGGAATCGGTCTGGCCTTCTTCCTGGAGTACCTGGACAACACGGTCAAGACCCCGGACGACATCAAGGAGCGGCTGAAGATCCCCTATCTCGGACCGGTGCCTGTTATTGCTAGGGCTGCGACGGACAACCCCGGCGGGAAGGGTGGAAATCCGGGAACACACGACCGAAAACCGGAGGAGGATCTGATCACCATCGGCTCGCCCAAATCGACCGCGAGCGAATCCTATAGAGGGCTCCGAACCAGTATCCTCTTCTCCGCTGCGGATGCCCCCCCCCGGACGATCCTCGTCACAAGCGCAGCGCCCCATGAAGGGAAAACGATCACCGCGTCCAACATCGCCGTCACAATGGCCCAGGCGGGAAACAAGATCCTGCTGATCGACTGCGATATGCGACGGCCCAGGATGCATCGGGTGTTCAACATTCCCCGGGACAGGGGGCTATCGAACATCCTGGCCGGGACCTGCGGCATCGATGAGGCCATTCTCCATACGACGATTCCCGGGGTCGACATCATCCCGTCGGGTCCGGTGCCGCCCAACCCCTCGGAAATGCTTGGTTCGCAGTCGATGTTCAAAATTATCGAGACCCTTCGCGGGCGGTACGATCGGATCATCATCGACTCTCCCCCGATCACGGCCGTGACCGATTCGGTGATCATCTCCCGCTGGGTTGACGGCGTCCTCCTCGTCGTCCGGGCGGGCGAGACGCACCGGGAGATCATCAAAAACGGCATCGGCCTCCTCCAGTCGGCCAATGCCCACATCCTCGGCGCGATCCTGAACGGCGTCGACATGGGCCGCGACAGCTACTATTACTACCAGTATTACTATTACTACTACGGCGAGGACGGTGAAAAGAAGAAAAAAGTCTACCGGAAGAAGCGGGCACAGAGCCGCTACTACGGAAGCGACCGCGAGGAAACCGAAGGGGTCAAGCCCGACACCGCCGCCTGATGGTTTGCCCTTCCGTGTGGCGGGAGCTCCAGGAGTGGGTGCGGGCGGTTCTGGGCCGGATGACGTTGAAGCATCTGTCGGGCGACGTCGAGGAGACGGGCCTTCTTTGATTCGGGGTCTAGTGGGTGTACGCCTGTCCGGGTTCAAATCCCGGCTTCGGCACCATAAGAGAAACAGGTGATTGGCTCAGAAATGGGTCACCCTTCTTTTGGTGAGGCGGCCGAGGGAATCGTCATCAACCTCGCCCAGATGATCATGGACAAACGGGAACACTATCCGAAGCTTGCCGGTCTTTGCGTCACGCTGGAAGAATCCCGTCTGGAGTACCACCCTTTCATTCTCAACGGCAACGAACTCCTCCACGCCGCCCTGCGGATCGCCATAGACCGGACCGCCCTCGCCCACGGCGTCCGGATGTGATCCTCACGCAAATCGTCAAACTTTATTGTGTCAAACTTTATTCTGTGATTCGGGGATTCTGATTTGTTGCAGGGAAAACTGTTGCGGCAAATCCCGAAAACCTCTACACTGGCACAGAAAAGATCTTCAGGAGGGAAGATGCGGAAGAGAGGGACGGCGAAGCGATCGGGAGACAGACCGGGGTACGGCATTGTCCTGCTGCTGCTGCTTTTCATGCTGGCATGGGGCGGCATTGCCGCGGGGGCGGTGATTCGTGATCTCGGCGATCTCAGCCAGGACCCGCTTTCCTATCTGGACCGGAACACGGCGGATGCCCCGCTTCTCCCGCCGCCGGAGCAGGCCCGTCTGAACGCCGAATCCGACCTCCTCTACTTCGCCCCGTGGCATCGGACCGAGCCCCGTCACACTCCGGACCACGCATCATGGGGATTCCGCGAATATGCAGAGACTCCCGGTTATGGAAAAGGCGGACGGCCGCATCCCAAGGACTGGATCAGGAAAATGGCGGCCAATGCCCATATCGACGATTATCCGCAGCGGATTTTCCCGGCGGTGACGGTCAACCGCGTTGATTTCCGCATCCTTCCTACCCGCGAGTCCCATTCCCGTAATCCGAAAGGCCCCGGTAAGGACAATCCGTTTGACAACCTCCAGGAATCTTCCGCCCCGGCGGGGATGCCCGTCCTTGTGACGCTGGTCAGCCGCGATCGCAAATGGTTCCTCGCGGAGACGAGCCACCTGCTCGGCTGGGTGCCGGCGGCGGATATCGCGGCCGTCGATCCGGAGTTCATGAAGAGCTGGGAGAACGGCCGTTACGTGGCGATCGTCCGGGACAAGGCGCCGGTGGTGCGCGGGAAGCGGGTTCTCTTCCGGGCGCCGCTGGGGGCGATCTTTCCGACGACCGGCAAGGATGCAAAACAGACTTGGATCTGGACGGCGGCGCGCGATGCCCGGGGGAAGGCGCTTCTCCGGAAGGCGGCGGTGGCAAAAGAGGCGGCGGCGGACATGCCCGTGCCGTTCACCCCCCGCCACGTCGCGCGTCTCGCCCGGGAGCTTGCCGGTGAACCCTATGGCTGGGGCGGACTCTACGGAAGGCGGGACTGCTCCGCTCTGGTCCGCGACATCTTCGCCCCTTTCGGCCTCTGGCTCCCCCGCAACTCCGGGGATCAGGCGGTCGCCTGGAAATTCATAAGCCTCCGGAACCTTTCCCCGGCGGAAAAGGAGGCCCTGATCGTCCGGCAGGGGGTGCCGTGGCGGACCCTGCTCTGGACGCCGGGACACATCATGCTCTACATCGGGGTCCATAACGGAAAGCCGTTGATTTTCCACAGCTTTTGGAGCATCAATACGCAGGATGCGGATGGAAAGCGGGGAAAGGTCATCGTCGGGCGCGCGGCGGTTACGACGCTCCATCCCGGCGCCGAGCTCCCGAATCCGGATTCCCCCCGGGGCGGTCGCCTCGCCGGCCTCGAAGGGATGACCCTCCTCGGGGAACCGCCGGAGAACGGGACAGCGGAGCAGGAGACAAAACCATGATTCGGAAACCTGCCCCGGCGGGGCGCGGCGGGAAGGCGCTCTCCCCTTCCTGCTACAAATACAAGCTCACGCTGGAGTATGACGGGACCGGTTACAGCGGCTGGCAGGTGCAGAAGAACGCCCGGAGCATCCAGGGAACCCTGATCGACGCCGCACGGGAACTCTTCGGGACGGAGGTTGAGGTCCAGGGGGCGGGACGGACCGACGCCGGCGTCCACGCCCTTGCCCAGGTCGCCCACCTCGACGCCCCGCGCCGCCTCCCGCCGCCGCGGCTCCTTTATGGTCTCAACGACCTGCTCCCCGCGCCGATCAACATCCTCAAGGTGGAAGAGGCGCCCGCGGACTTCCACGCCCGCCACATGGCCCGGGGGAGGAGCTATCTCTACCTGATCTCCCGCAGCCGGACGGCCTTCGGAAAGCGCTATGTCTGGTGGGTCAAGGACGCGCTCGATCTGGGCCGGATGGAGGTTGCGGCCGAAATTTTCCGAGGCTTCCACGATTTTTCCTCCTTCGCCGACAAGCGGATCGACAAGCATGTCTCCACGGAGGTGAAGATCGACCGGACGGAGGTCGTCGCCTCGGGGGAGCTGATCCTCTTTCGGATTGTCGGGTCCCACTTCCTCTGGAAGATGGTCCGCCGGCTTGCGGGCATCCTCGTCGAGGCGGGACGTGGGACCCTCTCCCCGGCCGACGTGGAGCGAATGCTGTCCACCGCCTCGGAGCTTCCCGCACGATGCACGGCGCCCCCGTCGGGGCTCTTCCTTGCCCAGGTCCTCTACGATGGGGACCGCCTGGGACCGCTTTCTCTTCCGTCGCTTCCGCTGCTGCTGCCAAGGTATTAAGGGGCTGTTGAATAACGCCCATATGCGGTCATTTTCATCATCTTTCTTGAATTTAAGATGATCGAAGAGCCGGAATTGGAAAAACGTATTGGCTCATCCTATGTGGAATACAGGAAAAAGGTTCCCATGTTCTTCCCGTATCGTCGCTACGGCAAACATTGATACTCTTGAAAGTATCATCACAGATAAACAGGATCGCAAGTCTGTGATACCACAATTCATGCCTGGCAAGATCCGGGCGTTGCCAGTTTATGGCATGTCAAGTGGGCGCTTATGCCGAAGATGGTGTAGCAATGTATAGCGCCGCCCTCATTAACGATCCTTTCGGAGATCCCGGGGTTTACGTGGAATGCAAGTACCGCCGGGAGGCCGTCCTTTTTGATCTCGGCGATCTGCATCTCCTTCCGCCCCGCAAACTCCTGAAAATCGATTACATCTTTGTGTCGCACACCCACATGGACCACTTTATCGGTTTTGACCATCTGCTCAGGTTGTGTCTGGGCCGGGACAAGCACTTGCACCTCTTCGGCCCGCCGGGGTTTCTCCAGCACCTGGAGCACAAACTGATGGCCTACGCTTGGAATCTCGTGGAAAACTACACGAACGATTTTGCGGTAATCGCAACGGAGGTCCATCCGAATGCTAAGACCACAAAACGCTATTGCTGCCGGACGGCTTTCCAGCCGGAAAACCTTGAGGAATGCCGTGCTTTTGACGGCATCCTCGTGGAGACACGCTTCTTTACCGTGCAAGGCGTCTTTCTCGACCACCTCATTCCCTGCCTTGCCTTTCGCTTCGAGGAGCGACAACGGTTCAACATCCTGAAGACGGTTCTGAAGGAAATGGACCTGCCCACAGGCGTCTGGCTGATGACCTTGAAAGAGCATCTCGTAAACGGCGACGCCGACGAGACGCCTGTCCGGATCTGGTCCAGAGATCCACTGGGCAACGTCAGGGAAAGGTGGTTGCCCCTGGGCGTACTGAAACATGCCGTAAAGGTGAGTCCTGGTCTGCGGATCGGTTATGTCACCGACGCGATCCATAGTCGGGAAAATTGCGCCGCTATCCTTGAACTGGCCGATCATGCCGATCTGCTCTTTATCGAAACGACCTTTCTTCAGGATCATATAGAAAAGGCAGCAAGGAAATATCACCTCACCGCCCAGCAGGCGGGCACGCTGGCGAGACGGGCACATGTGAAACGGATGGTCCCTTTTCACTTTTCCCCGAAATACAAGATAACTCCGCATGTCCTGGCCGAAGAAGCCATGACGGCGTTCCGGGGGTATCCAGTGTGATGCCCTTGAAGAGTGGGGTTTTTCGGGTAGGGCTATGACAACAAAACGCAATGAGTCCTCCTATCTTAAGCTTTACCGGGAAGGGCAGTTGCTGTCACGGGTTCGGCAGGCTCTCGACCTGCTACAAGACTGTCGCCTCTGTCCCCGAGAGTGCCATGTGGATCGGCTAAGCGGCGAGTTGGGTTTCTGCCGGACCGGCGCCCGAGCCAGTGTGGCCAGTTTTCATCCCCATTTTGGCGAAGAAGCTCCGCTGGTGGGGTCTGCCGGCTCTGGAACGATCTTCTTCAGTTCCTGCAATCTTTTCTGTTCCTTCTGCCAGAATTTCGAAATCAGTCATCTGGGGGAGGGCAAGGAAGCGGACCCTTACGACCTTGCCGCCATGATGCTCCATCTCATGAAGCGGGGATGCCATAACATCAACTTTGTTACGCCGAGCCATGTGATCCCCCAGATCCTGCAAGCCCTCGTCATCGCCGTCGAGCAGGGATTGAATATTCCGCTTGTTTACAATTCAGGCGGTTACGATCGTGCCGAAACGTTAAAAATTCTTGATGGCATTTTCGATATCTACATGCCGGACTTCAAGTTCTGGGAGGAAACCTGGGCGACCCGTTTCTGCCGGGCGTCGGATTACCGGGTACAGGCGACGGCGGCTATCCGGGAAATGCACCGCCAGGTTGGCGACCTGGTCATGGATGAAGCGGGCATTGCCGTTCGGGGATTGCTTGTCCGCCACCTGGTGATGCCGCATGGCATAGCCAACACTACTGGGATCATGACCTTCCTCACGGAGACGATCTCCCCCGACACCTATGTCAACGTGATGGCCCAATACCACCCCTGCGGCACGGCCATCAGCGATCCCATGATCAACCGGCGGATCACCCCGGAAGAATACGCCACAGCCGTCCGGGATGCCATTGTGGCAGGTATTCATAGGCTGGACCGGTAACGGTTTATGAGTAATCATCCCCGCCCCGTTCGCAGGCTGGGAGTGAGAGGCGCTCTTAGGAGCCACAAGTGCTTGACAGCCAATTTTCTTTTCTAAGGCCGAACACCATTCTTCCTTGTTATCAACAATCCAGCAGAGTAATGAAAACTTACTCATTTCGAATGGCAATCAGTACCTGATGGTGAACAGGGAATAATCTTGCTTTCCCAGAAAGAATCATCCTGTCCCCAAAAACAATTTTATCTCTTCTAAACATTGAAACACAGATGGCACGTCTCATTCAGCGACACTAAGGTAAAGAGGCCGCGTTCTGCCTCGAACACATTAATAGCGCATGTGTCTTGCCGCAAGCGCCAGAAACAGTCATTGCCCAAGCCCAATATCGCCAATAAGATGATGCGGTTGACAACGGTGTGGCTTACCAGCACGACTGTCTGCCCCTCATGACGGGCAACCATATCGTTTACAACCTCCCGGGCACGGGCGCTAAGCTCTTCCAGTGTTTCACCGTCCGGGATGCGCGCTGTGTGGGGGGAATTGTACCAGGCATCTACAACCTCCGGCCACCGTTCTTTGGCCTCGCCGGGCGTCAATCCCTGCCACTGCCCGTAGTCAATGTCAATCAGTCCGGAATGCGCCTGAACAGGCAGAGCAAAGTAACGGGCGATCGCTTCTGCTGTATTAACTGCCCGTGAGAGCGGACTGGTGTAAATCGCCACCGGGTTCCATTCGACAGCAATGCGCCGGCCAGTACCTTCTGCCTGGGCCAATCCGGCTTCATTTAACGGCACATCGGCGTGGCCTCGAAAACGCTCCACACGGTTCCATTCCGTCTCCCCGTGTCTCACCAATATGATGCGTATCATTTCTTGCCTCCCATAACCGTCGCCATCGTTTAATTATACTGGCTCGCCGCTCATTTTACAACAAGGACGGAACAGGCATGTAATCCGGAGGAAATGATCAACTGTTAAGCCTTAATACATTTCAACCCGAAGTCAATGGTCTTACAAAACGGGTGGCGGTGAAACTTAGGTAGGGGAAACTCAGCCAAGGCTCATTTCGACCAGGCTATTAAATCAATAGTACGCATCACCCGAATGAACCCCTTTTTCAAGTCGCAAAATTGCTTGCGGAGACAAATTCTCCTGTGCTACATAGACTCTGATATTCCGCCGGAATGTCTCGCTTGCGCGACGGATGTTTTCCCGCCCGTCGCCGGTCGGAAGGCCCGTTGCCGGGGCGGACCGTTCCGGTTTCTTTTTTCCGCCGTCAAAAGTTGGGAGGTGCAACATGGCCAATGGTTATGCCGGGCGTTTCCTGCGTGTCGATCTGACGGACGGTCTCTGTTCTCCCTTTACGGTGGAAGAGGATCGCCTAAGGAAGTTCATCGGGGGGAGTTCCCTCGGGGCGAAGCTCTTCCTGGACGGCTACCCGCTGGACGCCGACCCCCTCGCCCCCGAAAGCCCCCTGATGGTGATGACGGGGCCGATGGTGGGGAGCGGTTTCCCCGGGACCTCCCGATTTGCGGTCTGCGCAAAGTCTCCGCTCACGGGGATCTGGGGGGAGTCGGCCTGCGGCGGGACCTTCGGGCCGGAGCTGAAGAAGGCGGGATACGATGGGATTGTGATCACCGGCCGCGCGGAGAAACCGGTCGTTCTTTCCATCGTGGAGGGCGAAGCGAAGCTGATCGATGCCTCCGGCCTCTGGGGAAGGGACATCTACGAGACCACGGATCTTCTCAAGGAGGCGGACAAGGGGGCCAAAGCGCTCGTCATCGGTCCCGCCGGAGAGAACCTTGTCCGGTTTGCCGCGATCGGGAACGACAAGGGCCACTTTGTCGGCCGGACGGGCCTTGGGGCCGTCATGGGGGCGAAACGGCTCAAGGCGATCTCGGTCCGAGGCGAGGGGAAGCTTGCAAAGGCCGACGAGGCCCGTTTCCGGGAGCTGCACAGGGAGGCGGTCCAGCAGATCAAGGATTCGGCGCTGGCCGGTTCCCTCCACGCGATGGGTTCCGACGCGAACATGGACATCGGCATGATCAACGGGGATGTGCCGGTCAAGAACTGGTCCGTCGGCGAGGATTTCGACCTCTCCTCGGCGTTGAGCGGTCCGACGCTTTCCGAAACCTACCTCACCCGCGCCCATGCCTGCGCGCACTGTCCGGTCGCCTGCAAGCGGGTCGTCCGGGTTCCGGACGGTCCGTTTCAAACGGAGGAGGGTCCGGGTCCGGAGTACGAGACCTGCGCCACCTTCGGGACAATGATCATGAACCGGGATCTCGCGGGGGTGATCAAGGCGAACGAGATCTGCAACCGCCTTGGAATGGACACGATCAGTTGCGGGGCGGCGATCGCCTGGGCGATGGAGCTGTTTGAAAAGGGGACCCTGACCGTGAAGGAGACGGACGGCCTGGACCTCGCCTGGGGAAACATGGAGAGCGTGCTTGCGCTTCTTCCGCGGATCGCCCGGCGGGAAGGTTTCGGCGATCTGCTCGCGCAGGGGAGCCTTGCGGCCGCCCGGAAGATCGGCGGCAATGCCGTAGACGCGGTCGTCCACGTCAAGGGGCTCGATCTCCCGATGCACGACCCGCGGGGTTTCCACGGGATGGGGCTTGCCTACATGATGTCGAACCGGGGGGCCTGCCACCTCCAGCACGCCGTCCTCGCGACGGAACAGGGGATGGCCTCCTGGCCGCAGCTCTTCCCGATGAAGGACGACTACAAAGGGACGACGAGCGAGGGGAAGGCGGAGCTTGTCTTCCACTCGGAGAACTACGGCATCCTCGGCAATTCGCTTTCGATCTGCCACTACCTTACCGACTGCCTGAAGCCGGAGACGATCCGGGACGCCTTCAACGCGATCACCGGCTTCGGCCTCGACTTCGACGGTCTGATGGCCTGCGGCGCCCGGGACTGGACACTGAAGCGGGGGATCAACAACCTCCTCGGGGTGACGGAAAAGGACGATGTGCTGCCGAAGCGGATCATGACACCGCTTGCGGAGGGCGCCGGCGCCGGTTCGGTTCCCGACGTCGAGAAGCTGAAGCGCGAGTATTACGCGCTCCGCGGGCTCGATGAACGGGGCTTCCCGCGGGAGGAAAAACTCCGGGAACTGGGTCTCGACGATCTCCGGGAGCGGCTCTATTAATTATATTAATTAGGGACAGAGCCCTATTATTTCCGGGAAATAATAGGGCTCTGTCCCTAATTAATACGGCTGTTCTTTCAAACCGGGGGAAAGGAACGACAGAAGCCATCACAATCAACCGCTAAAAGGAGAGGGATATGGCGAAATACAATGCGATGACACAGGAGTGGCTCGACGCGTGGAAAGAGAAGATTGCGACGTCGAAGGAGTACCGGGAGATCGCAAAGAACTGGGAGGGGAGCGTCTCGATGATCGTGAACCCCGATCCGGAGAAGGGGATCCCGGAGCCGATCTACCTCTTCATGGACTTCTGGCACGGCGACGTTCTGGAGATCGCCCTATGCGACAAGGCGAAGGCGGAGAGCGCTAAATTCGTCATGTCGGGCGACTACGCCCGCTGGAAGCAGGTGGCGAAGAAGGAGGTCGATTCTACCAAGGCCCTGATGCAGGGGAAGCTGAAGCTGAAGGGCGACCTGACCTATATCGTCCGGAACATCAAGACTGTGAACAAGGTGATCGATCTGCTCTGTGAAATCGAGGCCATCTGGCCGGACGAGGCGTAACGCCCGGCGGCATTCCCGGGCAGGAACCCCGGAACAGGGCCCGCTCCGGCATTGCCGCCGGAGATCCCCCTCAACCCTGGGAACAGGGAATCGGGTGCGGCTGAGGTAAAGCTGGATTGATTTGAACGCATGAAGGAGGCATCCATGGCGTACGATCGGGATTTGTCGTTTGTCTATTTCGGTCCGACGAAGATCGTCTTCGGCGCCGGGACGGCGCGCGACGTCGATATGGAGATGGCCGGTCTCGGCTGTCGCCGGGCGCTTGTCGTGACCGATCCTGGGGTGATGAAGGCGGGGCTGGTCGAGGGGGTTCTGAAGGCCCTCGGGGATCGGTGCGTCGGCGTCTGGAGCGACGTGCCCCAGGACACGGGCGTGGGGATCGTGAACCGCGCCGCCGCCTTCGCCCGCGAAAAGGGGGCGGACTGCGTCGTCAGCGTGGGGGGCGGCAGCGTGATCGACACGGGGAAGGGGATCTGCATCCTGCTGACGGAGGGGGGCGGCCTCGAGAATTTCGAGGGGATCCAGCTTCTCACCCGGCCGCAAACGCCGCACATCGTCATCCCGACGACGGCCGGGACGGGAAGCGAGGTGACCTGCATGGCGGTCATCCTCGACGAGCGGAAGGGGCAGAAGATCCTGATCGTCGAGTATTTCAACACGCCGCGGATCGCGATCCTCGATCCGAAGATGACGGAGAAGCTCCCGCCGCTGCTGACGGTCTCGACCGGGATGGACGCGATGACCCACGCCGTGGAGGCGTTGCAGTCGGTTCAGCGAGAACCGATCGCGGACGGGCTGGCGATGCAGGCGATCCGCCTGCTCCACCGTGATCTTCCGGTCTGCGCTGAAAACGGCGCGGACCTCGCGGCCCGCGGGCAGACCCAGCTCGCCGCGACGATGGCCGGCTGGGCCTTCGGGAATGCGATGGTCGGTCTGGTTCATGCGATGGCCCACTCCCTCGGGGCGATCGCCCGTGTGCCCCACGGGATCGCGAACGGGATTCTCCTCCCGCACGTCATGGCGTTCAATCTCGACGACGCGGCGGAGGGCTACGCGATGGTCGCCGAGGCCCTGGGGGTCCGCGAGAGGGGGATGGACGAGCGCGAGGCCGCGGAGGCGGCCATCACGGCGATCCGCTCCTTCCTTGAGCGGATCGGCCATCCGCTGCGCTTGTCGGAAGTGGGCGTAACGGATGAAGACATCGCGAAGTCAGCAGCGCTCAGCCTCTCCGACGGGGCGATCGTCAACAACCCGCGGCCCGTCCTGGACGAGGAGGAGGTTATCGCCGTCTACCGGGCGGCGTTCTGAACCTTCGCTTGACGGAGTCATCGCCGGATCGATCCAGTTGCACAACGACATCACTTGGGAAGAGCGTTGTGCAACTTGGAAATCGGATCCTGGAAGCGCGCATTGGAGATTTTTCGGGTCGAAAAATGTCCAGCGCACGGAGGGGTCGCGATTTCCAAAAGTCTCTTGGGGAGAATGTCATGGAAGAGGGATTCATCGAAAACCGGGCAGCCTCGGTTCCGTTTGCCGGGATCCTCGCGGATCTGCTGACGGCGAACCTGACGCAGCGTTCGGAGAAGCGGGCGGTCTATGATAACATGCGCGGGACCGTCGCCATCGAGCTTGTCGACATCGAAACGGCGGTGACCCTGGTCTTTGCGGCGGGAAAGCTCCGGATCGAGGAGGGGATCGTCGGGCGTCCGGAAATCGTCATCCGGACGGCCTCCGATCGGGTGATGGACTTGAACGCCCTCCGGATCGTCGGGGGGCTCCCCTGGTATTTTGACGAGGCGGGCCGGCGGGTCTTAAGTCATCTCGTTTCCGGGAGGCTGAAAATAAAGGGGCTTTTCACCCATCCGCTCTTGCTTACACAGTTGACAAAAATCATGTCCGTCATGTAAGAAGGGGCGCAACCGACGGGTGACCTTTGAAAAGTGCCCCTGCTTTGTCATTTCCGCGCAGGCGGGAATCCGATCCTGAAAAGACTGGATTCCCGCCTGCGCGGGAATGAGTGCGCCTGGGAGCAGGCGGGATTTGAGAGGTGAAAGTCCTCTCCTGGGAGAATGCCCGATCCCAGTAGCCGAAGGTAACTGCGTCGCTGTGAGGCGGGGTGGAGAGCAACCGGAGGCGAACATGCAGTCCGTA
>JAURXV010000026.1 GCA_030654195.1 Syntrophales bacterium
CGCCGCCGCGGTCGCGGCGGGTTTTGTCCCGGCCGCCCTGGGTACGCAAACCAACGGTTCCGTCATCCGGCCCGCCGCCTTTTGCGGGGTTGTCGGCTTCAAACCGACCCAGGGGCTCATTCCGATCGCGGGCGCCCTGACATTCAGCCACACGCTGGATCAGCCGGGCATCCTCACCCGTTGCGTGGAGGATGCCGCTTTTCTCGCAGCCTCCCTGGCCGACGAAGGGGGAAAACCCTCTCCGTCGATCGACGCCCGATCAACGCCTCCCCGCCTGGCGGCCGTCAAAACCCCCGTTTGGGAACAGGCCGGGGAGGATGCCAAGCAGAATTTCCGGGAAAACATCCAAACGATCCAAAAGGGCGGCTCCCGCGTTGAGGAAGTCGAACTGCCCGAGATATTCAGCCACGCCCACCGGGCAATCCGAACCATCATGGCCGTCGAATCCGCCTTGAACCTGGAGGAACTGCATCGCAAACAGTCCCCCCTGCTGAGTTTAACCCTGAAGGATTTTATCGCCGAAGGAACGAATACGGGGGCGGTGGTCTATCTGCAGGCCCTGAAGATGCGCCGCGACCTGCAAGACGAATTGGACCGTTTCCTGACGAAATTCGATGCGATCATCACACCGCCCGCGACGGGAGAGGCGCCGGCAACACTCAATCAAACGGGCAACCCCACCTTCTGCTCCATCTGGAGCCTCTGCGGCGTCCCGGCCATTACGATCCCGGTCGGATTCGGTCCCCTCGGGCTGCCGCTGGGATTGCAGATTGTGGGACCGCGCGGGAAGGATGGGCAGACCATCTCTTCGGCCCATTGGTGTGAAGGGTTGTTTTCCTTCCCATCCTGGAGGGAAAAGCCATGAATCTCCATCATCTTTTGACGAAACGAAATCATGAAAAAGGGCCCCTCCGGGTTGGCCTGATCGGCGCCGGCAAGTTCGGCAGCATGTATCTGGCCCAGGCCGGGAGCACGGAGGGCGTTCACCTCGCCGCCATTGCCGATCTGGCCCCGGCGAGGGCCGTCGAAGCGCTCCGGCGGACCGGCTGGCGAAACGGGCAGGGCACGGCGGCCTCCCTCGCGGACGCGCTGGCGAAAGGGACCACCTTCATCACCGACGACGCCCCCGCCATGATCGCCTCCCCCGGCCTTGACGTGATCATCGACGCCACGGGAAGCCCCTCCGCAGGGATCACCCATGTCCTCGCCTGCTGCCGGCACGGGAAGCACATCATCATGGTCAACGTCGAGGCGGACGCCCTGGCGGGCCCGCTGCTGGCGCGGCGGGCAGAAGAGGCCGGGATTGTCTACTCACTCGCCTATGGGGACCAGCCGGCGCTTATCTGTGAACTGGTAGATTGGGCCCGCGCCTGCGGCTTTACCGTGGTGGCCGCCGGCAAGGGGACAAAATACCTGCCCGTTTATCACCAATCGACGCCGGATACGGTATGGAGCCATTACGGTTTCACCGAAGAGCAGCTGGCAAAAGGGGATTTCAACGCCAAGATGTTCAACTCCTTCTTGGACGGCACAAAATCGGCGATCGAGATGGCCGCCGTGGCCAATGCGACCGGCCTTGTTCCTCCCAAAGACGGGCTTCGCTTTCCCCCCTGCGGCGCGGATGATCTCCCGCGCATCCTGAAGCCCCGCGCCGCGGGAGGGCTCCTTGACGCGGCGGGACAGGTGGAGGTCGTCTCCAGCCTGGAGCGGGACGGGCGGCCCGTATTCCGCGATCTGCGCTGGGGCGTCTACGTGACCTTTACCACCGAGAACAGTTACTCTGCCCGGTGTTTTCGAGAATATGGCGTCAATACCGATGAAAGCGGCCGTTACTCGGCCCTCTACCGGCCGGCCCACCTGATCGGACTCGAACTCGGGATCAGCGTCGCCTCCGTGGCGCTGCGCGGAGAACCGACCGGGGCGGCGCGCGATTTTACAGGAGACGTTGTAGCAACGGCAAAAAGGGACCTGCTCCCCGGGGAGACCCTGGATGGAGAGGGCGGTTTCACCGTCTATGGGACCCTCCTGCCGGCCCGCAAATCGATCGCCTCCGGGTATCTCCCCATCGGGCTCGCCCATCAGGTCAAGGTCATGAAACCCATCACCGCCGGTGAGACCATCACGTGGGGCGATGTGGCCGCAAGCAGGCAGGACGAAACGGTGAAATTCCGCCTGGAGATGGAGGCCGCCTTCAAAAAGGAATGGTCCATCGAAAATAAATGATACCCATTCCGCCCGGAAAGTTATATGTAAGAGATAAGGGGCTTCGCGTTTACCCTTATTCAAATTTACCCTTAGTCAATGCCGTAAGAAAATGGGGACGGAGACCTGTTTTCCAGGAGGGCATCCATGAAGTCGTCTGTATCAACCAGGGAAATGCGTCGGCTATACCGAACCATGGTGACCATCCGCAAGTTTGAAACATTGGCCGGCGAGTTGTTTGCCGCCGGCAAGATCCCCGGGTTCATCCACTTGTCCATCGGCCAGGAGGCATCATCGACAGGCGTCTGCTCCGTACTTCGACCGGATGACTATATAGCCACCACCCACCGGGGACACGGCCACGTCATCGCCAAGGGCGGGGACCTGAAGAAGATGATCGCAGAACTCATAGGCCGCAAGACGGGATACTGCAAAGGCAAAGGCGGCTCCATGCATATTGCCGACTTTTCATTGGGCATCCTGGGGGCAAACGGCGTGGTCGGCGGCGGTTTCCCCATTATCATCGGGGCAGGATTGTCGATCAAACTCCGCCACACCGACCAGGTGGCCGTCTGTTTCTTCGGCGACGGCGCTTCGAACCGCGGCACATTCCACGAGGCCATGAATATGGCCTCCATCTGGAAGCTCCCCATCTTGTTTGTTTGCGAGAACAACTGCTACGCCTCGACCACGCCGACAGCCTATGCCTGTTCCGTGAACAATATCGCCACCCGCGCTGCCGGTTACAATTTCCCCGGGGTAACCGTGGACGGCAATGATCTCCTCGCTGTCCGTGAAGCTGCAGGCAGGGCGGTCGATCGGGCCCGCCGGGGCGAGGGCCCTACCCTTCTTGAAAACAAGACATACCGGCGACGCGGCCATTTCGAGGGAGATCCTCAAAAATATCGAACTCAGGCGGAGGTGGCAGAATGGGAGAAAAACGACCCCCTTCTCCGCTTTGCTTCCGTCTTGAAAAAGAAAAAGCTCCTGACCGGCGAAATGGAAAAAGAGATCCGGGAACAGGTTGATTGTGAGTTAAAAGAAGCGGTCGCATTTGCCGAGCAGAGCGAGTGGCCCAATCCCGAAGATGCCCTGGAGGACATGTTTGTCAACCCTTAACAGGGTGTTGAAAAACACCCATAGAGGGCAGGCTGTTCAAAAATGCTCAGATGCAAGGCGTGCAAAAACCGAAGAGCGAGGCGTATATGGAAATACGTCGAGCGATGAGGTTTGCAGCGCAACGCAGCAGATGAGCGTTTTTCAACAGCCTGTTAGTGAAACGGAGAATATTCCATGACGGAGAGGATGATAAGCTGTTCTGCCGCCATTTGCGAGGCGCTCACGGAAGAGATGGCCCGGGATGAGGCTATCTTCATCATCGGCGAGGATTTGGTGGCGCACGGAGGCATTTTCGGCCAGTTCAGAGGCCTGCCGGAGAGGTTTCCCGGCCGTCTCATCGACACTCCCATCTCCGAATCCTGCATTGTCGGGGCCGGACTGGGCGCGGCTCTCACCGGCATGCGGCCGCTGGTGGATATGCACTTCGCCGATTTCGTTACCTGCGCCATGGACGAGATCGTCAATCAGACGGCCAAAATCCGCTATATGTTCGGCGGACAAGTCAAAGTTCCTCTCGTCATTTGGGCGCCGGACGGCGCGGGATTGAGCGCAGCGGCGCATCATTCCCAGTCGTTGGAGAGCTGGTTTGTTCACACTCCGGGATTGAAGGTGGTCGTCCCCAGCGAACCGGCCGACGTGAAGGGGCTTCTGAAGGCGGCCATCCGCGACGACGATCCCGTCATCTTCTTCCAGCACAAGAAACTTTTTGCCCGGGAAGGTCCCGTGCCCGAAGGCGAACATATTGTCCCCTTGGGCAAGGCGGCGGTCAAGCGCCCAGGCGGCAGTGTGACCATCCTGACCTATGGATCGGGGTTCTACATGAGCATGGAGGCGGCCAATGAGCTTGCCGGCATGGGCATCGAGGCTGAGGTGATCGACCTGCGAACCCTGAAACCCCTCGATTTTGGCACCATTGCCGATTCGATCAAGAAAACCAACCGGGCGGTGGTCGTCCATGAGGCCTGTCTCTCCGGCGGCTTCGGCGCCGAGGTGTCGGCCAGGATAAACAGTGAGCTGTTCGATTATCTGGATGCGCCGGTCCTTCGCGTGGCCGCCAAGGATGTACCCATACCCTTTTCGCCGCGTCTGGAGAACTTCGTTTTACCCAAGGCCGAAGATGTGATCAGCGCCGTGCGCCAAGTTGTCTATCGCTGAAGCGGAAGAGGGGCTTTTACCATATGATGAAAGGATGACGACCTCGTAAAAAGTCTTCAAAGTCGTGAAAATGGGACGGCTTCGTAAAAAGGCCGCAGGCAAGGCGCGCGAATCCTGAGGAATGAGGCGTACTGCTATGTACGCCGCAATGACGAAGGATGAAGCGCAACGCAGCATCCGGACTTTTTACGTAGCCGTCAAGGATGATGAGGGGGAATCTCGAATGGCTACTACGGTTATCATGCCTAAACTTGGCCTGACCATGAAAGAAGGGACGATAGAGAAATGGCTGAAACAGGAAGGCGATCGCGTCGAAAAGGGGGAACCGCTTGTTGAAATCATCACGGAGAAGCTTAACTTTCAATACGAGTCTCCCGCTTCCGGCATTCTCCGGAAAATCCTCCATCACGAAGGAAAGGTTGTTCCCGTGACAACGCCCATCGCCATCATTGCCGAAGAAGGCGAGGCATTGCCGGAGTTTGAGGCGACCCCGTCTGAAGTCCCCGCAGAGGCGCCCATGCCCGCTGCGGCTGTCCCGAAGGAGAAGAGAGAACATCGGGAGCGGATTTTCGCCTCCCCCGTCGCCAGGAAGATCGCTCAGGAAAAAGGAATCGATCTCTCTGCGCTGAAAGGGTCCGGCCCGGGAGGAAGGATTATTCAGACAGACGTTATCAGCGCGGTCGAGAGAGTTCAAACCGAAGGGGCCAAACCTTCGGTTCCCACGCAGAAACCGGCAGATAAACTGATCCCGCTCAAAGGCATCCGTAAAATCATTGCCCAGCGGATGACGGAGAGTTTCCGGGACACCCCCCATTTCTACCTTTCGGTTGAGGTAGACATGTCTGCGGTCCAGGACCTTAAAGAAAGGGTGAAGGACGAGGTCGAAAAGCGCGCCAAGGTCAGATTGACCCTGACCGATATATTGGTTAAAGTGGTGGCCTCGGCGCTGAAGGAGCACCCCATCATGAACTCCCGATTCGAGGGAGACCAGATCCGGTTGCTGGAAGAGATCAATGTGGGCGTCGCGATCGCCCTCGAGGATGGGTTGATCGTTCCTGTGGTCCATCGTGCAGATCAAAAATCGTTGGCAGAAATTGCCACCGTTATCAGAAATCTCACCCGAAGGGCAAGAAGGGGAAAACTCTCTTTGGATGACGTCGGAGGAGGTACATTCACGCTGTCCAATATGGGGATGCTCGGGATCGATAAAATCAATCCCATCATCAATCCACCGGAATGCTCCATCCTGGGGGTGGGGAGGACGGTCGAAAAACCGGTGGTTCAGGGAGGGGAGATCAAGATCAAACCCATGGCATGGTTCAGTTTATCCTCTGACCACCGCATCGTCGATGGTGCAGCCGCGGGTCTTTTCCTGAACCATATCCAGAAAATCATCGAAAACCCCGATCTCCTTCTTGTTTGAGACGATGAGAACGATCAGGCGGTAACCAACAAGGGTCAGGTGGGAAAATGACATCACGAATCGATAACAAACGTTGCCTCAAAATGTACGAACAGATGCTGACCATCCGCCGTTTTGAGGAAAAAGCGATCGAACTGTTTGAACATAACCTCATCCGCGGAAACATTCACCCCTGCATCGGGCAGGAGGCCGTTTCCGTGGGGGCCTGCTCCCCTCTTCGACGGGATGATTTTATGGTGAATACCCATCGAGGACACGGCAACTGTATTGCCAAAGGGGCGGATCTGAAATTGATGATGGCCGAACTTTTCGGGAAATCAACAGGCTATTGCAAGGGCAAGGGAGGCTCCATGCACATTGCCGACTTCGAAGGAGGAAACTTAGGGGCCAACGGCATCGTCGGCGGCGGTCTTCCGATCGCCGTAGGAGCGGGCATCGGCATTCAAAACAGGGGGACGGACCAGGTCGCCGTCTGTTTCTTCGGGGATGGGGCGACGAATCAGGGGACCTTCCACGAAAGCCTCAACCTGGCCGCCCTGTGGAAGCTCCCGGTGATTTTTGTCTGTGAGAACAATCTCTATGGCCTGTCCACCCCGGTTCGCGAGTCCATTTCCGTCGTTAATATTTCGGATCGGGCAATGGCCTACGGCATCCCGGGGATGAGCATCGATGGAAATGATATCATCGCGATGCATACAAAAATGACGGAAGCCGTGGACAGAGCGAGGGCTGGAGAAGGACCGACATTGCTCGATTGTATCACCTATCGTTTCTTCGGCCATTTCACGGGAGATCCGGGAAAAGGGATCACCTATCGTTCCAAGGAAGAGATGGGCCAATGGCTGGAACGTTGTCCGATCAAAAGATTCAGGGAACGCCTGATCAAGGAAAAGAGGATAACCGAAAAGACGGAAAAGACAATGGAAGCCGATGTGAAGGCTTCCATTGAAGAGGCTGTTCAATTCGCTAAAGAGAGCCCATTGCCTTTGCCTGAAGAGGCCCTTCAAGACCTCTTCCATTGAAATTGTCCCGAACGGAGAGTGTGAAATGCCGGAAATCACTTTTGTCGAATCGCTTAGAATGACGCTCAAAGAGGAAATGGAAAGGGATCCTTCTCTTATGCTGATTGGAGAAGATATCGGCCGATATGGGGGCATCTTTGGAGTGACCAAGGGATTGCTGGAAAAATTCGGGCCTCATCGGGTTCGGAGCACCCCCATCTCCGAATCGGCGATTATCGGTTCCGCCCTGGGAGCGGCCATGACCGGAATTCGGACGGTTGCGGAACTCATGTATATAGACTTCACCCCCGTGGCGATGGATCAGATTGTCAATCAGGTGGCAAAGATGAGTTACATGTCGGGCGGGAAGGCAAAAGTTCCGATGGTGATTCGCACCCAGGAAGGCGGAGGCAGGGGAAATGCCGCCCAGCACTCCCAGTGCCTCGAGGCGCTTTTCCTTCATATTCCCGGTTTGAAAATCGTTATGCCGTCCACTCCTTATGATGCAAGAGGTCTTCTGAAGACCGCCATCCGAGACGATAATCCCGTCATGTTCATCGAGCATAAGCTGCTATATGCCTCAAAGGGATCGATCCCGGATGGGGAGTATCTAATCCCGTTCGGCCAGGCCGATATCAAGAGAAAGGGAAAGGATGTCACGATCGTGGCCATTTCTTATATGGTCACAGTGGCCTTAAAGGCCGCTGCCCGGCTGGCGGAAGAGGGCATCGAGGCGGAGGTGATCGACCTAAGAACGCTCGTTCCCATGGATTTTGACGCCATCCTTAAATCGGTTCGCAATACGAATCGCGTCGTAATCGTCCACGAGGGATGCCGCACAGGCGGCATCGGAGCGGAAATTGCCGCTCAAATCCAGGAAGAGGCATTTGATTATCTCGATGCCCCTGTTGAACGGGTGGGAGCTCTTAATGTGCCGATTCCTTATAGCGAGCCGCTCGAGAATGCCGTGATCCCGGATGAAGAGGATATTGTCAGGGCGGCCAAGAAGGTTTTGTATCGGAGCT
>JAURXV010000030.1 GCA_030654195.1 Syntrophales bacterium
GTATGATGTGTTAACTATATGAGCAGCTGTTTTTTGATGAAAACGCGCCCTGTGGGTTGGCCGAGGAGATGAAAACGGCGGTTGTCTGTTTGTCGGATTATATTGCTCCGGAGCCTTTGCAACTAATGATAATAATATTAATGTACTGTGGCAATTTTCATATAAACGTGCCATCTTTGTTGTTGAGAAAAGCGGGTGAGTCTGTTAGCTTCCGATTCATGAAGCACATTGTGATGGGAACAGCCGGTCACGTGGACCATGGCAAGACGGCGCTGATCAAAAGGCTCACCGGTGTGGACACCGATCGCCTCAAGGAGGAAAAGGAACGTGGGATTACCATCGAGCTCGGCTTTGCCTCCCTCTCCCTTCCCGGCGGGAAGATCCTCGGCGTCGTCGATGTGCCCGGCCATGAGCGATTTGTAAAGAACATGGTAGCGGGCGCCGCCGGCATCGACCTTGTCGCGATGGTCATTGCGGCCGACGAAGGGGTCATGCCGCAGACGCGGGAGCATCTCCACATCTGCACCCTCCTCGGGATCCGAAAAGGGGTCGTTGTGCTGACCAAGACCGATCTTGTGGACGGGGAGTGGCTGGATCTGGTCCGGGAGGACGTGCGTGCGTTCATCAAGGGGACCTTTCTCGAAGCCTCGCCGATTGTTCCGGTTTCCGCCCTCACGGGGGCCGGTTTCGACGAGTTGCTTTCGGCTATCGAGAGGACGGCCGGCGAGGTGCAAGAGGTAGCCGATATGGGTCTCTTCCGCCTGCCCGTCGACCGGGTATTCACAATGAAGGGTTTCGGCACCGTCGTTACGGGGACGTTGACCTCCGGCAAGGTGGCGACGGGCGAGGAGGTGGAGATCTCCCCGCTCGGTCTTCGGACCAGGGTTCGGGGGATCCAGGTGCATAACCGGACGGTGGAGACCGCTGAGGCCGGGCAGCGAACGGCAATCAATCTTCAGGGGACCGACCGGGCGGTGATCGAGCGGGGGCATCTGCTGGCCGGACCCGGCGCCCTGACGCCCTCGCAGCGCCTCGATTGCACATACCGTCATCTGACCGTCGCCGGCCGGAAGCTGAAGAACCGGACCCTTGTCCGTCTCCATACGGGAACCAGCGAGATCATGGCGCGGGTGATTCTCCTCGACCGGGACGAATTGGAATCGGGGGGCGATGGCTTTGCGCAGCTTGTGCTGGAGGCGCCGCTGGCCGCCGTGGCCGGGGATCGGTTTGTTGTCCGGAGCTACTCCCCCGTGACGACGATCGGCGGCGGGGTGATCATCGATCCCCTGCCGACAAAACACAAACGGTCGTCGGCCGTGGTTCTGCGGGAATGTAAACTCCTCGCCGAGGGCGGGGATGCCGAGAAAGCGGCCGTCATTCTGGAGAGGGCCGGGATCGGGGGGATCACCGAAAACCTCCTCATCGTGCGGACCGGCATCCCCGGCAGGGAACTGCGACGGCTCCTGGAAGGGATGTTCTCCGCGAAGAGGGCCGTCCTGGTGGACCGGGATGAGATGCGGGTTCTGTCTGCTCCGGTATATGAGGACTTTCATGCGGCGATCGCCCGGGCGTTGCAGGGGTACCATGAACGGTATCCGCTGAAGGAGGGACTTTCCCGGGAGGAGCTGAGGACGACGCTGGGGATGGGTGACGGGGTTGGGCAGAAGATCTTCACGATGGCCCTCCGGGATCTTGAAAAGAAGGGCGAACTGATTGCCGAAAAAGAGATGATTCGTCTCGCGGGGCACCTTGTCCGGTTGCAGGGGGAGATGGGGTCTCTTCGGGAGAGCCTCTCCGTCCTCTACCGTGAGGGCGCTCTGGCGCCGCCGACGGTCCGGGAGATTCTGGAGAGGTTTCCCGGCCGGCAAAAAGAGATCACAAGCCTTTTCCAGGTGATGACCCGCGAAGGAGAACTGATCAGAATCAATGAGGATCTCAACTTCCACCGAGATTCGCTGGCGAAACTTCGCGATGAGTATCGGGGGCTCCTCGTCCGGGAAGGAGAGGCGACGCCGGCGAGTTTCAAGGGGCTCACCGGGCTTTCGCGGAAATTCATCATTCCGCTGATGGAGTATTTCGATATGACAAAACTCACCATACGGGCGGGTGATCACCGGATTCTGCGGGAGAGGCAGGAAAAATAACGCAAGTCAATTTTTTTAAGGAAGGACGGGTACAGGTGTGACGGGGAAAAAGATCTATGTCAAAGATATCAAAACGGGTGACAAGGTGAGCGAGATTTTTCTCGCGGCGGAGAAAAATCTGGCCTATTCCCAGAAAGGGTCTCCCTACCTGAATCTTCGTCTGAGGGACCGGACGGGGGATGTGGACGGGAAGGTCTGGGAAAACGCGCTGGCATGGGAAAGGGCATTCAAAAAGGGCGATCTGATCCACATCCAGGCGCGGGCGCTCAGCTTCAAGAATGCGATCCAGCTGTCGATCATCGAGCTTCGGAAGGTGGAGGATGCGGAGGTTGAACTGGCGGATTACTTCCCGGTCGCGAAGGGGGATCGTGCGGCGATGTTCGCCGAAATTCTCGCCTATTGCGAACAGGTGAAGACCCCTTGTCTGGCCGCGCTTCTGCAATCATTTTTCAAGGACGAAAAGATCGCCGGGCTCTTCGGAAGGGCGCCGGCGGCCAAGGGTTTCCATCATGTCTACATCGGCGGTCTTCTGGAACACACCCTCTCCGTCGTCCGGCTCCTCGACCGGGCGGCCGGCCATTATGCGGGGGTCAACCGGGATCTGCTGATCGCCGGCGGTATCCTCCACGATATCGGGAAGATCTACGAATTCTCCTTTGAGCGGATCGTGGAGTACAGCGATCCGGGGCGTCTGGTCGGCCACATCGTCATCGGTGTGGAGATGGTCGATGCCAAGATCGCGGCGATACCCGATTTCCCGGAGCAGACGGCCATGGAGCTCCGCCACCTGATCCTCAGCCACCACGGCGTCCTCGAATACGGATCGCCCAAGCGTCCCAAGACGCTGGAGGCCCTGATCGTTCACTATATGGACGACCTCGACGCCAAGGTGAATGCCTTCCAGGAGTACATCCGCGAGGCCCGCGACGAGGAGTCGGACTGGACACCCTATCACCGGCTCTTCGACCGGTACATCTACAAGGGCCGGAAGCAGAGCGACCAAGAGACCGGGAACCCTCTTTGAAGGGATCTTAGTAGCGGAACACGGCGGCCATGTCGCTTTTATCCGGCATCTTTTCCGGAGAGAGCGTAAAAACCGTCCCTCCATTTAGAAAAGTCTGTATGGCCGCTATCTCCAGAAGATCTTCGCTCGTAGCCCCTGCCTGCTCATGCCTTTGGACGGCGCCGCTCTCCCCGTTGTAGGTTCCCCACTGCTGGCGGCCCGAGGCGACCAAAAGGAGACCTACCCGTCCATGATGGGCGGCGGGAACGATCTCCCGGCTATCGGCGGAGGTCAGACCTGTTCCCGAGGATTGCCGGTACTGCGCGGCGGCGTCGTGTTCGGCCTTCTGAAAGTAGGGGCTGACGATCTTCATGGTCGCGTGGTGGAGCGTCTCCGCGCTGATTCCCTGCGGATTCCCCGGAATCCCCTCTTCGATCAAACGCGGGTAGGTGTTGGCCTCACGATAGATGGGGAAGAGATAGTCTACCCCGGCGAGGACAAGGGGCGCCCGTTCGTCCCTGAGTAGGTCGTGGAGAGCCCGGTCGATCAGGCGGAAGTATTTCAGGAGGTTGTCCTTGGTATCATCGAGCTCCGCCCCGTGTCCGGAGACCATCGTCGAATGGTCTCCGCCTCCCGCCGTGCCGGCGCGGAAGCGGATCTGTTTCCCGAGTTCGTCGTACTGGAGCGCCTCGGCGAGGCTACCCGGAACCGATTCAAGTTCGATTTCCCGTATATTCTTCCCCGTCCCTTCGAGGAGCCGGACCTCTTTCTGGCTGAGGGCGAGGATATAGAACCGGTTATCGCCGCCGAGGAGCGGCAGGAGAGGTTTGACGTGAAAATGGTCGGCGACGACGATGAGTTCGCCGAAGGCCTCGGGAAGGCAGAAGCAGCGGAAGAGATCGGCGGAGATAAAGAGCGCCAGACCGTCGCTCTGCCGCCGCCAGAAGAGGACATTTCCCGTCAGCGCCTGCGCAGGTTCCAGGCGGGTCTTGATCTCCTGGGGGCGCAGACCTCCGGCCAGCAGCTTTTCTTCCGCGCTGCGCAGCAGGTTTCTCAACCGGATCTGGTTCTGCTGACTCTCCACGCCGGTGCGAAAGGTGGGCATAAAAATCGAAATGCACAATCCCTGGTGTTTCCCCAGCAACGTCTTGATCTCATCCTGCGATAATGCATTCATTTGGCCGTCTCCCTTCTCATGATTAAACCCTCCTTAGAGTGTATGCAGAAGATGATCCGGACGATCCTAAGCAGGGGCCGAATGGAGCCCTTTTTTTTAAAACCGGCCGGAAAAAACCAAAATACCCTCCGGTTAGAAGATATAAAATCTGTCGAAACAAAGCAAATCATTTCTTGCCCGTTTGGGGCGGTACATGGTAAGGATTTGCCCCTCGGCAGGTCCGTTATATTCCCTTTGCAGCGGGCGGAAGTTGTGATAGAAGCCGCCCTCCTGATCAATCAATTTCCGCTGTTTTCGGATTTCCCGGCGCCGCCGGAGGAGGGGAAGAAGATCGGAAGGTTTCGGGATTTCGGGTGCGGAGATCCGTCAACAAGGTGGCCTGCGATGACATTGGGTAAAGAGACCGGCGATGTTTCCGGAAAAGGGGTTTCCGGCGTGGACTGGAACGACTGGAAATGGCAGTTCCGGAACCGCATCCGCTCCGTGAGACAACTCGCCTCCATTCAGCAGAGGCCGCTCGCGTCACTCGCCCCGTGCGGGCCCGTGCTCCGGACCTACCCCGTTGCGATCACACCCTACTATATGTCGCTTCTGGATCCCGCCGATGAAAACGACCCGCTGCGCCGGCAGTGCTTTCCCGATCCCCGCGAGCTCACCTTCTCTTTGGGCGGGGTTCCGGATCCGCTTGCGGAGGAGAGAGACATGCCCGTTCCCGGGTTGATCCATCGCTATCCCGACCGCTGTCTCGCGATCGTTACCGGAATCTGTGCCGTTTACTGCCGGCATTGCAACCGCAAGCGGATGTGGCGCGCGGATAAGCCGGGGGGAACGCGGGAAAGATTACGGGCGATGGTGGATCATGTGGCCCGGACGCCTGCCCTGCGGGAGGTGATTGTCTCCGGCGGGGATCCGCTGCTGATTTCCGAGCCGCTTCTGGATTGGTTTCTGGGGGCCCTCCGCGCAATTCCCCATGTGGAGGTCCTCCGCATCGGGAGCCGGGCGCCGGTCACGCTGCCGATGCGGATCACGCCGGAACTCTGCGCGATGCTGAAGCGCCACCGCCCTCTCTGGTTCAATACGCAGTTCAATCACCGCCGTGAGATTACGGAAGAATCCACAAGGGCTTGCGAGATGCTTCTTGCGGCCGGGATTCCCGTCGGAAATCAGTCGGTCCTGCTGAAGGGGGTCAATGACGACTATGATTCGATGCGGGAACTGCTCTACGGGCTGGAGCGGATCTCGGTTCGTCCGTACTATCTGTTTCAATGCGATCCGGTCCAGGGAACGGACCATTTCCGGGCGGAGATCCGGACCGGCATGGAGATCATGGAGCGACTCTGGCGGAACATCTCCGGGCTCTGCCTGCCCCGCTACGTTCTGGACTGCCCCGGCGGCCGGGGAAAGATCCCCCTCCAGCCTTTCTCCCTGCTGCCGGAGAATAAACATTGTTTTGACAAAACAGCACAGATGGATTAGGAAATACGCCAGGATGTGCGGACGGATTCCTCCGCCCATCCTGCAAGAGCAAAGGGCGGTGAGGCGTTCGGCCGAAGCGATTCGACAAGGAGAATGAAATCCCATGTACACAGCCAGTGATTTGCGAAAAGGACTGCGAATCAAGATCGAAAACGACCCCTACATCTTGACGGAATTCAATTTCGTCAAACCGGGCAAGGGCCAGGCCCTCTACCGCTGCAAACTGAAGAACATGGTCAACGGGAACCAGTTCGAGCGGACGTTCCGTTCCGTGGATGTATTTGAGGCGGCCGATCTGCAGGAAAAGAGGATGCAGTACCTGTATAAGGAAGAGGGAAAGTACTGCTTCATGGACAATGAGAGCTACGAGCAGATTTTCCTCAGCGAGGATCAAGTCGGCGAGGCGAAGAATTTCCTCCTCGACAACATCGAAGCGGAGATACTCCTGTTCGAGGACCGGCCGCTCGGCATCAGCCTTCCCAATTTCATCGACGTGATCGTGACCAAGGCCGATCCCTGGGCAAAGGGCGATTCCGTGTCGGGAAATACCAAGCCGGTAACCGTCCAGACGGGCTATCAGCTCCAGGTCCCCCCCTTTATCGAAGAAGGGGAAAAGATTCGAATCGATACACGCAGCGGCGAGTACCTGACCCGCGTCAAGGGATGACGGTATTTGCGCGCCTTGCCTGCGGAACTTTTTCCGAAGCCGCTCTGTTTTCGAAACGGATGTGATTGATTCCGAGAGCAACAAGGGATGATTGAGAATGATTCCTGGAAGCTGACCGTCCGGGCGGATGCCCTGCGGTTGCGGGCCCGGATGATACGCGCCATACGCCGTTTCTTCCTGGACCGGAATTTCCTTGAAATTGAAACCCCCCTCCGAATACCGGCGCCGGCGCCGGAATCTCATATTGATGCCGTCGCCGCGGGGGCGTGGTTCCTGCATACCTCCCCGGAATTGTGCATGAAGAGGCTTCTCGCGGCGGGTTATTCACGGATCTTCCAGATCTGTAAATGTTTCCGAGCGGGAGAGAGGGGCGACCGTCATCTGCCGGAATTTACGATGCTCGAGTGGTATCGCGGGGGCGCCGATTACCGGACCCTGATGGACGACTGCGAGGCCCTGATCAACACGGTTGCCCGGGAAATCGGCTTGGGCGGCGTCGTTTCCT
Source organism: Syntrophales bacterium (assembly GCA_030654195.1). GTDB lineage: Bacteria > Desulfobacterota > Syntrophia > Syntrophales > UBA5619 > UBA5619. The sequence continues at coordinate 6,973 of JAURXV010000030.1, forward strand.
GGCAGGGACGGAGGATCGGCCTGAACGCACCGTGGGAAAGGATCTCCGTCCGGGATGCCTTTACGCGGTATGCAACGATCAGCGCTGCCGAGGCGCTGAGGACGGATCGTTTCGATGAGGTCCTCGCCTGTGAGGTTGAACCCCATCTTGGCATGGAGATCCCCGTTTTCCTGTATGATTATCCTGTGGAGCAGGGCGCCCTCGCGCGGGTGACGGAACAGGATCCGGGGATCGCCGAACGTTTCGAACTCTATATCGCCGGGCTGGAGCTGGCCAACGCCTTTTCCGAGCTGATCGATGCCGGGGAGCAGCGGCGGCGTTTCGAGGAAGCCTCCCGTAACCGTCAGCGTAAAGGCAGCCCCGTCTATCCCATGCCGGAACGATTCCTTCAGGCCCTTCCGCGGATGTCCCCCTCCGCAGGCATCGCACTCGGCGTCGACCGCCTCGTCATGCTCCTCGCCGACAAGTCCCGGATTGATGATGTGGTCGCATTTACACCCGAATCGCTGTAATCTCCCGCCTCCCGTCTTGTTTCGCACCGGCCCGGCGGATTCATCGGGCCTTGACAAGCCCCGACTTTTCCATTAGAGGTAATGCCGTATTTTCATCTTGGATCATAAAGGAGATTAAACGTGAAAGAAGCGTCGTCCGTTGCCGCAATGAATCTGGGGGGGAATTTTCATGGTTCTCTTTTCGACATGGTCGTTCACGCGGGATTTGTCGTGCAACTGGTCCTGCTGCTCCTCTTCCTCTTCTCCGTCGTTTCCTGGGCCATTATCCTGATGAAGTACGTCAATATCCGGAAAATCCGGAAGGAGAACAGCGCATTTTTGAGTGTTTACATGAAGAGCACAAAATTGTCGGAGATCTTCCCCGAGGCGAAAAAGTTCCAGAATTCGACGCTGGCGGAGGTTTTCCGGGGGGGGTATACCGAACTCGTGAAGATTACCAGGGTGTTACGGGGAACCCCCACGGTCAAGGACGCCGTGGAAGCGGCTGGTCCGGTTCTGGAGATCGGGGGGATCGACAATGTGGAGCGGGCGTTGAACCGGGCCTGCGGGACGGAAACGACCAAATTAGAGGCGGCCCTCGGGTTTCTGGCGACCACCGGAAGCGCCAGCCCCTTCATCGGTCTGTTCGGAACCGTGTGGGGGATCATGGAGACCTTCAAGTCGATCGGCGCCCGCGGTTCGGCGACGCTGGCCGTCGTGGCGCCGGGGATCTCGGAGGCGCTTATCGCAACGGCGGCGGGTCTCGCGGCCGCCATCCCGGCGGTCATCTTCTATAATTACTACCTGAACCGGATCAAGGGCATGACCCTGGAGATGGACAATTTTGCCTCGGAACTGCTGAATATTGTTGAGCGGTTTTATGTAAAACGATAAAATGCCATGAGATACGCGAAACGCAGAAATAACCATGACGACCGGCCGATGGCGGAAATCAATGTCACCCCCCTTGTGGACGTGATGCTTGTTCTGCTCATCATCTTCATGGTGACAGCGCCGATGCTTCAGATGGGGATCGATGTCAACCTGCCCCGAGTCAAGGCAAAAAGCATCGATGTCGCGGAGGAAAAGCTGGTGCTGACGATCAATGGCGCCAAGGAGATCTTCCTCAACAAGAGCCGGACGCCGCTTCCCGAGCTCGGCACAAAACTCGAGCACATCTTCGCGTCGCGGATCGAACGCGAGGTCTATATGCGGGCGGACCGGAACGTCCCATACGGATTCGTGGTCGAGGTAATGGCTGAGATCAGAAAAGCCGGTGTGGACAAATTGGGGATGATCACCGAACCGCCCGAGGAACTCCGATGATCTCTGAACGGGCAGGCAGGGAGAGGAGCGGGCGAGGCCGCCTGAACGGCATGATCTTCATCTCCCTGCTGTTCCATGCGGTGGTTCTCTGCCTCCTTTTCTTCACCCCTTCGTTTCCCTCGCCGAAGCTGACCTTCGGACCGGTCTACACCGTTGCCTTGGTGAACTTTTCCGGGAAAACCCTGGAACAGAAGGGTGTCGCGGCCGGAGCGAAGGAGCTCATGGAAGCGGGCCGTTCCGAGACGGTTCTCAAGAAGCGCCTGGAGGCGGAACCGGCCATTCCGATCCGCAGCCTGGAGAGCCGCAAGAAACAGGACCGGACCCTGGAAAAGGCGATGGAAGAGATTCGGAAGCGCGCCGCAGCGGCCGGGCCGACCCCGAAACCGCAGACGAATGCCGGTTTGGACGCGAAGGCCATGCCGGAAGAAAAGGCCGGTCCGGCGTCTCCGCTGCCCGCCGGGGATGCCGACATGAACGCGAAAATCAATGCCTACTACGCGACGATCTGGTCCCGGATCAAGAGAGGGTGGGCGCTTCCCCAGGGGATTCTTCCGGGAGATGTGCTGGAAACGGTGATCGATGTAACCATCCTCCGCAGCGGGGCGGTTACGGAAGTGAACTTTGAAAAACGGTCGGGGAACCGCTTTTTTGATGAATCCGCCCTGAAGGCGATCCGGAAGGCGAGCCCTTTCCCGCCGCTGCCGGCGTGGGTCGGCGAAGTCAGCCTCGGTGTGGGGATCCGGTTTCACTCGTCTGAATTGAGGCCCTGAAAGTCTGTTGTTGGAAAGGGATGTCTGCATGCACAATCTGAAGCCTCCGGCGGTTTTAGCCCTGCTTCTGCTCCTGCTGTTCTCCGCCGGCCCCGCCTGCGGAAAGGTCTATATCGACATCGATTCCCCGTCTTTCCAACAATTTCCGATCGCCGTTGCCGATTTCAAACCCCTCCGGCCCTTCCCTGAGAATGAAAATCTATCTCTGCTGTTTTCGGACACGCTCTCCCGCGACCTTGCGCTGACGGGCTACTTTCATCTGCTGGACCGGAAGGCCTTCCTGGAGGATCCGAAACAGGCGGGAATCACGGCGGAGGGTATCCGCTTTGAAGACTGGACGGTGATTGGCGCCGAATATCTTGTCAAGGGGGGATTTCAGACGGACGGCCGCGAGCTGGTCGCCGAGTTCCGTCTGTTTGACGTGGTGCGGGGGGAACTTGTCGTCGGGAAGAGGTATGCCGGAAAGTCCGGGGATCATAACCGGATGGTCGTGCAATTCGTCAGCGAGATCCTTCTGGCCCTGACCGGCGAAGCGGGTCTGTTCGACACGCGGATCGCCTTCGTCAGGAAGAGCGCCGCCTCCGCGGAGATCCATACAATCAATTTCGACGGTTCCGACCCCCGCCGGGTTACAAACTACAACGCCCTGACCCTCTCGCCGCGCTGGTCCCCGGACGGCCGGTTTCTGGCCTTCACCTCCTATAAAGAAGGCAACCCGGACATCTATCTCCGGGATCTGGAGAGCGGGTCTACGCGGAAGATCGCTTTCTATCCGGGGCTGAACCTGCCCGGTTCCTGGTCCCGCGATGGTAAAAGGCTTCTGGTGACCCTCAGTCGGGATGGGAACCAGGAGATCTATGACATGAACGTGGAAAACGGCCTCCTTCTGCGCCTGACCCGTGATTTTTCCATCGATGTTTCTCCTGTCCGTTCCCCGGACGAACGGCGCATCGCCTTCGTTTCCAACCGCAGCGGTTCCCCGCAGATCTATGTCATGGACGCCGACGGAGGAAACGTCCGGCGGCTGACCTATGGGGGGAATTACAACACCTCCCCCGCCTGGTCGCCGAAGGGGAAAAAGATCGCCTATGAGGGGTCCGTCAACGGC
>JAURXV010000031.1 GCA_030654195.1 Syntrophales bacterium
AACTCGCTGCGCAACCCTCACAAATCGAAGAAGCCTATGACTCCATCCATCTCGGATTATCTAAATTAACCCAACAACTTGCCATCATTCCTTGCTCATGAAAAAACGCGAATTTTTCTTACGTTTTTGAAGCTAAAAGCTTAGCGTTTTCTCTACTGACCCTTGGGAGGCCCTCCACAAAACGCTAAATTTAAAGACCTGACCCTCGCTGTGCGCCATTATGCAGGAAACGCCCGGAGCCTTTCCACGACAAGATCCCCCATCTCCGCGGTGCCGACGATCACGGCGCCCGCCTGACGGATGTCCTCGGTCCGGAACCCCTCCTTCAGGACCATGCGGACGGCCTTCTCGACCTGGTCCGCTTCCGCCGTCCTATCGAAGGAGTGGCGGAACATCATCGCCACAGAGAGGATCGTGGCGAGCGGGTTGGCGACCCCCTTCCCGGCGATGTCCGGGGCGGAGCCGTGGCTCGGCTCGTACATCGCCGTCTTCGCCCCGAGGCTCGCGGAGGGGAGCATCCCCAGCGAGCCGGTCAACATCGACGCCTCGTCGCTCAGGATGTCGCCGAACATGTTCGTCGTCACGATCACGTCGAACTGTCCCGGGTTCCTAATCAACTGCATCGCGCAGTTGTCCACGTACATGTGCCGGAGTTCGACCTCCGGGTAGTCCCGGCCGACCTCCGTGACGACATCCCGCCAGAGCTCCGTCATTTCGAGGACGTTGGCCTTGTCCACGGAGAGGAGCTTTTTGCGGCGCGTCTGCGCGAGGTCGAAGGCCGTCTTCGCGATCCGCCGGATCTCCTCCTCGGTGTAGACCATCGTGTTGATCCCGATCCGCCGGCCGTTCTCGATTCGGACGCCGCGGGGCTTCCCGAAATAGGCGTCCCCCAGCAGTTCACGGACGATCATCAGGTCGATCCCCCGAACAACGTCGGGTTTGAGCGGCGAGGCGTCGATCAGATCCTCGAAGACGACGACCGGGCGCAGGTTCGCGTAGAGCCCCAGCCCCGACCGCAGGCCGAGGAGGCCCCGTTCCGGCCGGACGCTGTAATCGAGCGACTCCCATTTCGGCCCGCCCACGGCGCCCAGCAGAACGGCGTCGCTCGCCAGCGCCAGTTGCATCGTTTCATCGGGAAGGGGCGTACCGAAACGGTCGTAGGCGCCGCCGCCGACGAGCCCTTCGTGAAGGTCGAACCGGACGCCGGTCCGTTCGGCGACGACGCCGAGCACCTTGACCGCCTCCCGGACGATCTCGGGTCCGATCCCGTCGCCGGGGAGAACCGCAATGCGGTATCCTTTCATTTCACCCTCCCCTTTGCGATGTGCGCCATCAGTCCGCCGTCGGTCATCAGTTCCCGCATGAAAGGGTGCATTTTCTTGAAGGGAAAGATCGAACCGTCAATGGTCTTCGCCCACTCTTCATCCCCGTCCACCGTCAGGGAATCGCCGTTGGAGACCCTGTCCCACAGGCCGGGAGATTCAAAGATCGGCAGCCCCATATTAAAGGCATTCCGATAGAAGATCCGGGCAAAACTCTTGGCGATCACACAGGCGATTCCGACCGCCTTGATGGCGATGGGGGCATGTTCACGGGAGGAGCCGCAACCGAAATTTTTTCCGGCCACGATGATATCGCCCTTCCGAATTTTGCTGACGAAATCGGGATCGGCGTCCTCCATGCAGTTGCCGCCCAGAATATTGGGGTCCGAGGTGGTCAAATAACGCGCCGGGATGATCAGGTCCGTATCCATGTCATCCCCGAATTTCCATATTTTACCTGTAAAATTCATACTTTAACACCTTTCTATGTTGAAATGCCGTTCTCATCAAACGGGATCCTTCCGATTGTCACAACTCCCCCGGGCTCCCGAGCCTTCCCAGAACCGCCGACGCCGCCGCAATGGCGGGGCTCGCCAGGTAAATCTCGCTGTTTCGATGCCCCATGCGGCCCACGAAGTTTCGATTGGTGGTGGAGACGGTTTTTTCACCGTCGGCCAGAATTCCCATGTATCCGCCCAGGCAGGGCCCGCAGGTCGGCGTGCTCACGACGGCGTTTGCCTCGAGAAAGATGTCCACCAGCCCTTCCTTCACCGCCGATTTGAACATCTCCTGCGTGGCGGGAATGACGATCAGCCGCATGTGGGACGCGACCTTTCGCCCTTTGAGGATTTTCGCGGCGATCCGGAGGTCCTCGATCCTGCCGTTGGTGCATGAGCCGATGACCGACTGGTCGAGGCGGATGTCGCCGACCTGGCTGATCCCCTTCGTGTTGGACGGCAGCGGAGGAAACGCGACCTGGGGCTCGATCCGGTTGACGTCGATATCCACCACGGAGTGATAGACGGCGTCCGGGTCCGAATCGAGGAGGAGATAACTTCTCTCGGCCCTCGTTTTCACATAATCTTCCGTGATCCGGTCCGGGATGAAGATACCGTTCTTCGCGCCGGCTTCGATGACCATGTTCGCCATCGTGAAACGGTCGGCCATGGTCAGATCCCGAATGGTTCCCCCGGTAAACTCCATCGCGCGATACAAAGCCCCATCCACGCCGATTTTCCCGATGATGTAGAGGATGAGATCCTTTCCGGAAACCCACTTTTGCATCTTCCCATGCAAAACGATCTTCATGCTCTCCGGGACGATCATCCAGATTTCCCCGGTCATGAAGGCGGCCGCCAGATCCGTGCTCCCGACGCCGGCGCCGAACGCGCCGAGAGCGCCGTAGGTGCAACTGTGGCTGTCGGCGCCGATCACCAGATCCCCCGGCAGAACGACGCCCTGTTCCGGCAGAAGCGCGTGTTCGATCCCCGCGATGCCGACCTCGTAATAATGGGTGATCTCCTGTTCCCGCGCAAAATCTCTCATGACCCGGCACTGCTCGGCCGATGCGATGTCCTTGTTGGGCGCAAAATGGTCCGGTACCAGGACCACCTTTTCGCGATCGAAAACACTTGTCCCCCCGGCCTTCTTGAACTCCGCAATGGCGATCGGCGCCGTGATGTCGTTGCCGAGGGCGATATCCACCCTCGCGTTGATCAGCATTCCCGGGTGCACCTCGGCGAGATCCGTATGGCTGCAGAGTATCTTTTCCGTAATGGTCATTCCCATGCTTCAATTCTCCTTCTGTTTTTCAAATCATTCTGGTTTCGAATCGACTTTCGTATTTACCGGATCTTGTCCATTTATGCAACTTTCACCTTCTTGATATCCTTACTCAGCCACTCCAGGCGGTTCAGCGCGTTGATGTAGGCCTTGGCCGAAGCGACCAGGACGTCGGGATGGGCGCCCCGCCCGACGGCGGAGCGGCCGTTGAACTTGAGCTGCACCGTCGCCTCCCCCTGCGCGTCCGTCCCCCCGGTCACCGCGGTCACCGCGTACTTCAAGAGCGGGTAGTCCGTCTTCGTGATCTTCCTGATCGCCGTGAAGGTCGCGTCCACCGGTCCGACGCCGAAACCGGCCTCCTGGACCATCTTCCCGTCCACCTCCATTTGCATCGTCGCGGTCGGCACCGTCGCGTTCCCGCTGACGACGTTCAGATAGACGAACCGGTACCGCTCCTCGCTCCGGGAGGACTCCTCGTAGACGATCGCCTCCAGATCCTCGTCGAACACCTCCTTCTTGACGTCGGCCAGCTCCTTGAAGTGGACGACGATCCGGTTGATCTCCTCGTCAGCAAGGCCGTAGCCCAGCGCCCGGAGGCGATCGGCGATCGCGTGGCGTCCCGAATGCTTGCCGAGGACGATGCGGGTCTCCAGGATCCCGACCGACTGCGGGGTCATGATCTCGTAGGTGCTCTTCTCCTTGATCAGGCCGTCCTGGTGGATGCCCGATTCGTGCGCGAAGGCGTTCGCCCCGACGATCGCCTTGTTCGGCTGGACCGGGATGCCGGTGATCTGCATCAGCAGCCGCGAGGTCTGGTGGATGTACTCGGTCTTGATCCCCGTCCGGAGGCCGTAAAGGTCCTTCCGGGTCTTGATCGCCATCACGATCTCCTCCATCGCGCTGTTCCCGGCCCGCTCGCCGATCCCATTGATCGTGCACTCCACCTGACGCGCCCCGTTTTTCACGGCGGCCAGCGCATTGGCGGTGGCCAGCCCCAGGTCGTTGTGGCAGTGGACCGAAATGACCGCCTGCCGGATGTTCTTCACCCGCTTGAAGAGCGTCGCGATCAGATCGCCGAACTCCTCCGGGATCGCGTAGCCCACCGTGTCCGGAATGTTGACTGTCGTCGCCCCGGCGGCGATCACCGCCTCGACCATCTCGCAGAGGTAGTCGCGGTCGCTCCGCGTCGCATCCATCGGCGAGAACTCCACGTTGTCCGTGTAGCCGCGGGCATGGGCGACCGCGGCGACCGCCTCGCTGAGGACCTCCTCCCGCGATTTGCGGAGCTGGTATTTCAGGTGGATATCCGAAGAGGAGATGAAGGTGTGGATCCTTGGCGCGGCCGCTTCAGAGATCGCCTCCCAAGCGCGGTCGATGTCGGCGGCGTTCGCCCGTGCGAGCGCCGCGATCTGGCAGCCCCGTACCTCCCGGGCGATCTGCTGGACCGAGGCGAAATCCCCCTCCGAGGCGACCGGAAAGCCGGCCTCGATGATGTCCACGCCCATCTTTTCGAGCTGGCGGGCGATTCGCAGTTTCTCGTCCGGGTTCATGCTCGCCCCCGGCGATTGCTCGCCGTCCCGCAGCGTCGTGTCGAAGATGAATACCCTCTCTTCCGCTTTCCTGCCGTCTGTCGATTCCATGCTCAAGCTCCTTTGCACAAAAATAAAAAAGGCCATGGGTTTTGCCACCCATGGCCTTTTGGTTTCGTCTATCTCTTTTGGTTCTACGAATTTCCGAAAAACGACGGGAGGCGGCGCCTATGTGAAAGGCGAAGAAGGACGAGTCCCAAAAGGAGGGCCAAAATCGTGATACCACCAATGTTCGCTCTTACCGCAGCCGCTGTCATGAAAGAAAAACCCTTTCACCATTTTCCCCGCTGCCCGCCTGCAGATCACAAGACGTTCACGGATACCGCCCTTACCCCGGCGGGAGGGCATATTTAATTCAAATCGGGAACCCTGTCAAGCTTTTCCTAACCGGACATTGCTGATTTTTTGTCTATGCTTTGAAAAAAAGGGGATGGTGGGATTTGAGCACATTTCTCGTATCGACGACGGGGATGTTGAGGGCGGCAAAATCGACATCCCGGTATTCGTCATGCGCGGTGGAGATCAGAATGAGGTCAAAGGTGTTATCGATCTTCTGCGATTGGCGTCCGGCGTATTTCGCGTACTCCCGGGAAGGGCGGATGACCGGGATGCAAGGATCGTTGAAGCTCACCTCGGCGCCAAGATCTTCGAGCTTTTCCATCAGGCGGTAGGAGGGGGATTCCCGGTCGTCATCCACGTTTGCCTTGTAGGCGAGCCCCAGGATCAGGATTTTTGATCCCCGGAGATGTTTGCCGGCGGCGTTCAGGGCCTTCATCACTTTCATGACGACGTAATCGGGCATCGCGGTATTGATTTCGCCCGCCAGCTCGATGAATCGCGTGTTGAATTCAAACTCGCGCGCCTTCCAGGTCAGGTAAAAGGGGTCGATGGGGATGCAGTGGCCGCCCAGCCCCGGGCCGGGATAGAAGGCCTGGAAGCCGAAGGGTTTTGTCTTTGCGGCCTCGATCACCTCCCAGACGTCGATCTCCATCCGGTCGAAGAGCATCTTCAGTTCGTTGACCAGCGCGATGTTGACGGAACGATAGATGTTTTCGAGCAGTTTGGCCGCTTCGGCGACGCGGGGCGACGAGACGGGGACGGTTCTGTCGACGATGGCGCCATACATCGCAATCGCGGCTGCAAGGCATTCCGGGGTGTAGCCGCCGACGACCTTGGGGATCGTGCGCAAACCGAAATCCTTGTTGTTGGGGTCTTCCCGTTCCGGCGAAAACGCCAGGTGGAAGTCCCGCCCGGCGATGAGGCCGTCCTTTTCAAGAATCGCCCGGACATCCTGGTCGGTCGTCCCGGGATAAGTGGTGGATTCGAGGACGACAAGCTGGCCCTTGCGCAGATATTTCCCGATTGTTTGCGCCGTGTTGAATACATAGCGCATGTCCGGTTCCCGGTTTTTGTTCAGCGGTGTGGGAACGCAGATGATGATGCAGTCCATCTCTTGCAGCAGCGAGAAATCCGTCGTCGGCAAAAAGGGGGGACAGGAGATTGCCGCCAGCATGGCCGAGTCGATATGCCGGATGTAGCTCTTTCCCTGGCGGAGCATAGATACCTTCTCGGCATCCAAGTCAAAACCGGTGACGCTGAATCCCGCACGGCAAAATTCAATCACCAGCGGGAGCCCGACATATCCCAGGCCAAGAACGCCGATCCGGGCGGATCTGGAATCGATTTTAGCTAACAAGTCCATAGTTTCCTGACCCCTAAAACCTCCTTTTTACACGTGATTCACGTGTAGCATGGCAGGAAGGGAAAAATCAACCGGAAATCTGAAATGAAAAACATGATCTGGATTCATTGGTCAACGACAAATTATGGGAAAACAGGTTTCTATTTAAACCCGGCGTTGCGGTAGTCTCGGGAGAGGGAGTCTTTTTTCAGGTAGGTGTCGGTGTTGCGGCCGATGTAGTCGAAGAGGGTGTTGAAGTGGTCGATATCCTGCGCGACGTCGCGCGTCCAGGGGGAGACGCCGAATCCGTAAGAGGTCTTGGAATCCGTCCCGCCGAAGAGCCGAAGCGGGATCGTCACCGAGACCCCCTTGTCGTGGTAGCCACGGTTGAAGTTGTCCGTGAAGAGGTCCGTATTCGTCTCGCTGTACCAGGCCGACAGCACCACGCCGTTGAAAAATTTTGACAGCGTTATGCGCGTCCCCCGGTCGCCCGCCAGAAACTGCCCCATCTTCAGATCGATCGCCGCCTCCACCTCCGGGAGGTTCAGGCGGGTGTTGACGAAAGCCGTCTCATAGCGGTCCCTGAAGTCGTTCTCCTTGAGCCCCAGCGCCCGGTCCGGGTCCCGCTTCTTTACGACGCTGCCGGAGAGCCCCAGCATCAGCCGCCCGCCGAAGAACGGTCTCGCCACCTCCGCATCGATCCCGGCGAACTGCACCTCCAGAAGTCCCGCCGCCACGCGCCCGTGGATCTGCCACGGAAACTTCTCGATCTGATCGAGCATCAGAACCCCCAGCACCTCCTTGTTCTGCTGGTAAGGGACGAGATCCGTCCGCACCGCCGTCTCCGGGGGGGCGTTGGAGGAGGAGACCGTGTTGAAGGGGTACCACTCCAGGCCCGTCACGAAGGTCCCGCCCGACCAGGGATAGAGGCTCACCCACCCCCGCATGCCGAAGCGGTACTTGAAGAATCCCGACGGGTCGTTGAGGAACATCCGGAACGACGGCCTGATCCCGTAATCCCACCACTCCCGGTTGAGCTTCTTCCCCGGCAGCCCCTGGGTAACCTCGGGATTAAATAGGGACAGCGCCCTATTATTCCCGGGGAATAATAGGGCGCTGTCCCTATTTAATCCCAGGAACTCCGCCGCCGTCAGCTTTTCCGCGAGAAAAAGGGCGGCGTCCTCCCGCGTCGCCGTCATCGCCACAACGGGAATGCCGTTGTCCGAAAGGATCAGCCGGATCTCCCGCACCTCCGCCGGCGCCAGATCCGCCACGACCCGGAGCATCACCGAAAGCGCCCGCGGCGTGTAGTAGTACTTGTCGTTCCGCGCCTCCACCGCGAGCGCATCCCCATCCTTCCGCACGATAATGTCGCTGAAGCCGGTGGCCTCCAGCCCCCGCGCAATCCGCTCTTCGGCCGGGCTCAGCCGGTGTTCCGGCTTCTCTCGGTAGGGATGGTCGTAGAGCGGGATCATCGGGACGCCGAGGTCGAAGGCCGCGCTCAGATTCACGCCGATCTGATTCCCCCGCTGCCAGCTCAGATCCGTCTCCAGCCAGCTCCACGGCCGCCAGCGGATCCCGAAGTTGTATTTCGACGGGACGGCCTCGGTGAAATACTTCGCCTGCGCCGGGTCGCCGGTCTGCACCTCATAGCGGATCGGGTTGTACTCCGCCATCAGCAGGACCTCCTCCGACACGGCGAACTGCACACCCCAGAAGAACTGCCCGTCCTGCCGCCAGGAGGTGTTGTCGGTGAACATCTCGACCGCGACCCCTTCGCCCTGGGAGGGCAGCGGCTGCTTCCCGAAGCGCCCGTTTCCGAACCCAATCGTGAAATCGAACGGATAAATCTGCTTGCTGGCCACAACGTACTGCGAGGGATAGACCCGCGTCCCGTGCGGGTCCATGATTCCGACCGCGAACGCCGGCCGCCATTTCCCCTCGGGAAGGACCCGGTACTTCAGATCGATAGCCTTGTCCTTGGTGTTGCCGTAGCCCGATAACAGCGCGGGCACACCGATGACCTCCGTCACACGCCCACCGATCTCCAGCCCTTCCAGCGGCGTGATCGCAAAAGAGTAGTATCGGTACGGATCGATCTGGCTCGCGCCGAAGCGAAACCGCCCCTGCCGCATCACCCGGGCCGTCGGGATCTCCATCAGCCCCGTCCCGCCCCAGTTCGCCGGCCCGTCGAACGGCTCATCCCCTGCCGCCGCGGTTCCAACCAGCGTCACGACCAGCAACCAAACAAAAAAAAGGGCCAACGCCCCTTGCTTCAGCATTCAGACCTTCCATTCATGTAAACCTACCTGCTTGGAGAATAATCATAATGATGATTTCAGCATGTTGTCAAGGGGAACTGGGAATAATCGGGAGTTCTCCCCCCTTTTTCCCTATTTCTTATTCACCGCCCCGTACGCCTGAATAAACCGGTCCAGCAGCAACCCGAGGTTGTCATAGAGCGTCTGGAGCTGGCCGATGTTCATAACACCGGTCATGTTGACCGACCATGTGGCCCCGCTGATCGGCTTCCCCGGCTGGCTCACCAGGGCCACCAACTGCCGCACCTCCACCCGGATATCGTAGGCGTACCAGAACTTTTCATATTCGTGCGTATTGACGGAGACATACAGCATCGGCCTCTCCGGCGTCTTCATCATCTCGTCCCACGAAAGGACCCGGATGCCGGCGGCACGCAGGCGATTCTCCACCTGGCTTTTCAATTGCTGCGTGCTTATGTCATTTTTCTGGACGTTTGCATATTTCACAATATTCGGATTCAATTCCTCGATCAGGACGTAAAAACCGGTCAACCCCTTCAGGGTCTCCCGCGAAGCCTCCGCGTCAAATGCATGCGCCGGCAAAACGAAACCGGCAAGGAAAGCAACAACTGCGACAATCTGCAAAGCCAAGTGGACAAACCGGAAATTTCTCTTCATGTCGTCTCTTTCACCTCCTCAGGAAATTTGGGGACATGACCTGAATTCGCCAGAATTCAGGATTGTGTCCCCAAATTTCCGGAACCCTCCTCGTAGTATTTAACATATTTCTTCAGCAGGTCCTTGATTTCGCGTTCGTCCTGGATTGAGGATCGGGAGATCGCGGCTGTGAATTCCGCTATCATATTTTCCGTTTCTTCGCGGGAATAGCCGGTGGAATTTCTGGCGATGAAGATCTTTTCGTGGCGGCTCGCATCCGTCCCCTCTTCCGCCGTCAGGATCTCCTCAAAGAGCTTCTCCCCCGGCCGCAAACCCGTTACGCGGACATCGATATCCTTGTAGGGCTCCAGCCCGTGCAGGCGGATCAGCTCCTCCGCGAATTCCATCAGGCGGACCGGCTCGCCCATGTCGAGGACCATCACCTCGCCGTCGTTGCCGATCACAGCGGCCTGCAGGACCAGGGAGACCGCCTCAGGGATGGTCATGAAGTACCGTTTCATCTCCTTGTGGGTCACCGTCAGCGCTTCCCCGTGTTTCAACTGATCCAGGAACAGCGGCAGGACGCTCCCCCGGCTGCCCAGGACATTGCCGAAGCGGACAGAAACGAACTGCGTAGGACTAGTAGGACTAGGGGTCAGGAGATTTGGGGACACGATCCCGAATTCCGGGGAATTCGGGTCATGTCCCCAAATCTCCGTGCGAGAAGGATGGGGCAAAAGGAGTGCGGAAGAATGATACGCCCGGCAGATATACTCCGCCATGCGTTTCGTCGCACCCATGACGCTTGTGGGGCGGACCGCCTTGTCCGTGGAGATCATGACGAACTTCTCCACGCCGTGGGCCACGGCGCACCCCGTCAGAATATACGTCCCGAGAATGTTTACCTTCACCGCCTCGGTGGCGTTGTGCTCCATCATGGGCACGTGCTTGTACGCAGCGGCGTGAAAAACCACCTGGGGCCGGTAGGCCTGAAAGACCTTCTCCACCCGCCGCCCATCCCGGACATCCCCGGTA
>JAURXV010000032.1 GCA_030654195.1 Syntrophales bacterium
CTTGCGGACGTGACCGTCTTTATCGACTCACACAAGGCGTGGCTGCCTGCAATGAAAGCCGACGGCAATAAGCTTCGAGTCACCTACCACGATCCCTGTCACCTGGTGAAGGGTCAGAAGATCAGCGCCCAACCGCGGAACGTCCTCAAGTCGATACCCGGCGTGGAATATGTGGAACTCCCGGGTGCCAATGACTGCGGCGGCGGCGGTTCCTTCCAGGTGGAACATGCCGAGACCTCGCAAAAGATCACGAAACGGAAGGTAGACAATATCCGGGAGACCGGGGCCGAGGTGCTGACCACCTGCTGCCCCGGATGCAACCTGACCATTTCCAATCACCTCGATCCGGCGATCAAGGTGTTGCATCCGGTCCAGCTCCTGCAGCAGGCTTTGAAACGTTAGCGGTTCGGATCAACCCCTCTGCGGCATCCCAAGAAAGGTTTCACGTTCCGGACCGGCGGGGGAGAAAAGGGGACGGAATTTGGTCAGGGTGGTGCGAAAGAAACATGAATAATGAAAAATAGATGACAATGATTTCCGACGGAATGGGTCGTGAATATTCTTGACACCGCTCCCTGGCGATAGTAGTAAATAGCCGTTAAAAAGAGACCGCTCATCCTTTCACGTCTCTTGATTCAGGCATGTTAACCTAATGTTTCGGCGGCAGGGTCAGTCTAAACAGCAACCTAACCCTAACCAAAGAATAAGGAGGAGATGTTATGAGCAAGAAAGTGAAGCAGGAGAAGTCCAGCGTAGAAAAAGGGTCCCGTCGAAGTTTCTTGAAGACCGCAGCCGTGGTGGCCGGCGGCGCGGCGGGCGTCATGGGTTTTCCCGGTGTGATGCGTCTGTCGGCGGCGGCCCCGATCAAGATGAAGATGCAGACCGCCTGGGACGCCGGCACGGTGGGGTACACGAAGTTCCAGGATTTCGGCAAGAAGGTCGCTGCCGTGACCGAGGGTAAACTGCTGATCGAATGCCTCCCAGCCGGCGCCATCGTCGGAACCTTTGAAATGTTCGATGCCGTCAAGTCCGGCGTGTTCGATTCGATGCACTGCTTCGACGTCTACTGGCCCGGCAAGATCCCCGTGGCGACCTTCCTCAGTTCCTATCCCTTCGCTTTGGACCGTCCCGATCAGTGGGATACCTGGTACGACGTCCTTGGGGGCAAGGAAATCGCCCGTCAGGCCTACGGCGCCCACAACATGATGTACCTGGGGCCGATCCAGCACGACGACAACCTGATCCACTCCAAGATCCCCATCCGCTCGTTTGAGGATTTCAAGGGGAAGAAGATCCGTTATCCGGGCGGGATCATCGCCGACATCTACCGGGCGGCCGGCGTCTCCACGGTCCTGCTGCCCGGCGGCGAGGTCTATCCGGCCCTGGAGAAGGGCGTCATCGACGCCTCCGACTACGTCGGCTGGGCGATCAACTACAACCTGGGGTTCGCCGAGATCGCCAAGTACATCATCATGGGTCCGCCCTCCACCCCCTGTCTGCACCAGCCCGTCGACCTAATGAGCATCAATATCAACATGAACACCTGGAAGAAGATCCCCAAGCACCTCCAGGAGCTGCTCGAAATCACGGTGAAGTGGCACTCGTGGGATCACTACACGGCGATCCAGAAGGCCGATATCGATGCCATTCCCAAGTACCTGGCCAAGGGCGTCGAAGTCATCCGCCTGAAGGAGTCGGATATCGCCAAGTTCCAGAAGTTCGCCCCCGAACTCTGGGTGAAGTGGGCCCAGAAGGACCCACTGGCCATGAAGGCCTTCAAGTCCCAGTGGGAGTATATGAAGTCCGAGAAGATGAGATACTACTCGGACAAGGACATGGTGGACAGCCAGGGAAAGAAGCTGAACATCTAATCACGTCCTGAGAGGGGGGAGGGAAGGTTCCCTTCCCCCTTTTTTTCAAAGCGTTTGAAAGGGAATGATAAATATCAGGAAAGGTTGATGCGATGGATAAATTACGAACATTCATGATGGCCGTGGAGAAGACCAACGTCTTCGTGGGCAAGATGATGGCCTACATATCGCTCGTCTGTGTCGCGGTCATCTCCTTTGAAGTGATCATGCGCTATTTCTTCAGCCTGCCGACGAACTGGGGACATGAAACGATGTTAACCCTATTTGCCATGTACTACGTCATGATTGCCGGCACGGCTCACTTCTACCGCGCCCACGTACGGGTGGACGTTGTCTATGCCTCCCGGAGCCGCCGGACTCAGGCGATCATGGATCTCCTGACCGCCCCGTTTTTCTACCTCTTTGTGCTGGTTTACATCTACACCTCCTGGAATTTCTACTGGAGTTCCCAGATGATGAATGCCGGCAACACCTTTCTGGGAATCGAAATCATCGGTGAGAACTCCTTCACCGACTGGGGGCCGCCGCTCTACCCCGTCAAGTTCCTGATGCCGTTCGGCGGGGTTCTCCTGCTCTTGCAGGGGATTGTCTGGACCATCCGTGATATCTACACGGCCCGGACAGGGAGGGAATTCGTATGAGCATTGAACTTCTCACCGTTCTGATCTTCGGCACCATGGTCTTTTTCCTCTTCATGGGACTGCCGGTGGCCTTTTCCTGCGGCGTCACGGGGATCATCTACACGGCCATCTTCCAGGGACCGTCGGCCGTCAACATCGTGCCGACGCGGATCTTCGGCCTGATGGTCAACTATCTGTTGGACGCCATCCCGCTGTTCATCCTGATGGCGAATATCCTGGAGCGGAGCGGGATCATCGAGGATATCTACCACATGGTCTATAACTGGCTGGGCTGGCTGAAGGGCGGCCTCGCAACGGCCACTGTCGTCGCCTGCACGATGATGGCGGCCATGGCGGGCGTCGTGGGCGCCACGGAAGTGACCATGGGCCTGATCGCCCTGCCCCAGATGCTCAACCGCAAATATGACAAGTTTATCGCCCTGGGCTGCATCCTGGGCGGCGGAACCCTGGGGATTCTGATCCCCCCCAGCGTCATGCTGATCGTCTACGGCATGGTGGACAACTGCTCCATCGGGCAGCTTTACGCAGGCGCTTTCCTCCCGGGCTTTCTGCTGTCCGGGCTTTTCATCATCTACATCACCATCCGTTGCTATATCAACCCCAAGTTAGGTCCGTCCATCCCCAAGGAGGAGCGGATGGACTGGCTCGGCCTGTTCAAGGTCCTGACGCCGATCATCCCCGCCGCGATGCTGATCTTCCTGGTTCTGGGAACGATCATCGTCGGGGTTGCGGCGCCGACGGAGGCGGCCGGCGTGGGGTGCCTCGGGGCCTTTCTCATTGCGATCTTCAAACGGCGCATGAATTTCAAAAGCCTCGTGATTGCGGCGGAAAACACGATCAAGGCGTCAGCGATGGTCTTTTGGAGCCTGTTCGGGGCGAACATCTTCATTGCCCTGTACATCATGGTGGGCGGCGGTGACTTCGTAAGCGGCATGCTGCTGGGCTCCGGCCTGAGTCCATGGGCGATCATCTGGATCATGATGGGCATTCTGATCTTCCTGGGCATGTTCATCGACTGGGTCGGGATCATCATGCTCACCGTACCCCTCTTCGGGCCGATCATCCGTCAATTAGGGTTCGACCCGATCTGGTTCGGCGTCCTCTTCGCCGTGAACATGCAGATGGCCTTCCTGTCGCCGCCGTTCGGCTTCTCGCTCTTCTACCTGAAGAGCGTGGCGCCGCCGGAGATCTCCACGGTGGATGTCTGGAAATCGGCCGCCCCATTTTTGGCCCTGCAGTTCATAGGTCTGGTGCTGTGCATGTATTTCCCCGATATCATCCTGATCGGCCCCAAGTTTTTCTTCCGGGGTCTGTAGGGCCGATCGGCTGGGAGGGACCATTTTTTACCGGAAGAACATCCGGCGCCCCGTTCCCGACGGGGAGCCGGTCTCCTTCCCGGACTCTCTTGCAAAGGAAGTATCCTTATGGATCAGGCGACAGAGTCGTCACGGGTTTTCCAGGCCCCGACGGCGTATGTGATTCTTTTCTACCTGTTGCTGTTGGCATGGACCGTCGGGACCCTGCCCGTTATTTATATGAAGTTCCAGCAGGTTGGCTTTCAAAGCCACTGGGTCTATGCCTCCATGATCGGCTTCTTCTATCTCTACACCTGGTTTTGGGCCCTGGGCCTCTTCTACCGGATCGCTATGGACGGCGAAGGGCGGATCGTTTTGAGAAGTCTCAGGAGGAACCTGGAGGTCACGGCGAAGCAGATTCGCACCATCGAAGGATCGCGCTTTCCCGCCGGGTTCGGTTTTATCAAGATGAAGCTCCCCCGGGAGAGCGGCTATCTTTTCTGTCATGGGAGCAACAGGGAACTGGCGGAGATTCTGCTGGGGATCCGGAAGATGAACCCTCTGGTGAAGACCGTCCGAATATAGCCTTCGGGACCGAAATGTATATTCGGCGCTGAAATCAATTGGAAGGAGAGTATGCGATGACTCAGATGTTTACAATTCCTGCAAACACCATATTGGTCTTTGGGGTCGTCATTGTGCTGGCGACCATCGGTTTTGTCATCTATGGCTGCATCAAGGGATGGAAGAACATCATGCCGGACTATCAGGGAAAGAAGGATGAACTGACGATCGACGGTTAAAAAAGATCGATTCCGCGACCCGGCGGGTCAACGCGGCTGCAGATTCCGGAGATCTTCCGGGGTGTTGACATTCAGGAACATCCGCCCCTCCGGGTCAAAGGAGCGGAGAACCTCGGGGGGAATCTTCAGGAGCCTCTGTCCCGGATAGAGTTCTTTGATCTGCAGGCGGTTCCGATCGAGGAGACTCCGGATAACCGGGAGACACCGGCGGGCATAGATGGCGTGGAGCGGCTGGAGTCCGTCGGGGGGGGCCGGAACGATGATATCATATCCCGACGACTGCCGGATCATATGTTCCAGAAAGGCCCGGTTCAGGAAGGGCATGTCGCACGCCGCGACGAAAACGTATTCATCCAAAGCGAAGAAAAGTCCGGTGTAGAGCCCGCCGAGGGCGCCCTTCTCCGGGAGGATGTCGGTGACGATGGTTGCCTCCTGATCGAGATAATCGAGCGGGGAGGCGGTTACGATGATCACCTGCCGAAAAACCGCCCGGAAGAGCCGGACGGTCCGGTCGATCAGCCGTTCGCCTTCGACGCGGAGAAATGCCTTGTTTTCCCCCATTCGCACGTTTCTGCCGCCCGAAAGGATCACACCGGTCATGCTGAAACTCCTCTGTGCCTGTGACCTCGGTAGCGTGCGTCAAGGATCACGACCCTTCCCCGGTCCGCCTCCGAGCGGATGAGGCGGCCGATCCCCTGCCGCAGTTTGATTGCGGTTTCATAACGATAGCGCCGCCAGTATTCCTCGCTGGGGAGGAGGTTCCTCCGCGCGATCTGAAGCGGATCCTGGGGGTGGGGAAAGGGGAGGCGGGTGATGATCACCTGGGTCAGCGTCTCCCCGGGGAAATCGACCCCGTACCAGAAGGTGTCCACGCCGAAGAGGACGCTCTCCCGGATCGCCCGGAATTCGTCGCAGAGGGAGGCGGTCGGGACGCCGCTCTGCTGGAGGAGGAGGGGATAGCCGTCGGCGCGGATCTCATCCGCCACCCGCATGGAGATCGCCTCCAGATCGCCGTAGCTGGCGAAGAGGACGAGGGTGCGCCCCCGGTTCCGGCGGATCAGGCCAGGGAGAAGCTCCGCGACCCGTGAGAGCCAGGCCTCCTTGCATTCAAATGCGCCGCTCACGGCATCTCTGGGGACGGAGATCTCCACGGCGGATGGGTCAAAGGGAGACGGAATCGCCTCAAAACGGAAGTCCCTGTTCTTGGGTTTTTCCGCGGACGGTGATGATTCTTCGGATGGAACTGGGGCTGGGAAAATGGGGACACGATGCCGCTTCGTGTCCCCATTTTCCCCGTCGACTGGGGATACGATACCGGGATCAGTTGGGGAAACGATGCCGCATCGTGTCCCCATTTCCACGGGCATCATCCCGGCTGCGCGCCGGAAACCTTCGAAGCTCTCACCCTGGCGGAGCGTCGCCGAGGTGAAGATGACGCAGTCCCGACCTGCGTAAAGATGATCCCGGAGAATGTCCGCCACCTCCACGGCGCGGACGGAAATTGTCCAGTGGCGGACGAAGAGGACGCCGGCCGTGACATGCCCCGGAGAAAGAATCTTTTCCCCGATCGTCTTGAGCGTCTCGGCATTCTCCTGGAGGTCCCGGAGGGCGGTTTTCAACCGGTCGACGGTCCGGGTTCGGATTCCGAGTTTCCTGCATGCCTCCGGGTCCTTGATGAACGCCAGGTCTCCGGCGATTTCCTTGAGGCGCTTCCTCAACACGCCAAGGTGGATTTTCAGACGGCCGTCCCGGAAGGCCGGGTGTTCCGCCGGAAGAACCATCGCTTCCCCCGGAGCGGCGGCGCCGCGAACGGCGGCGAGCGCAAAGGCAAATCCTGCCGTGTCCTCGCGGAATTCGATCATGGCTGTCAGCGCGGCGGCGATCCCCTTTGCAGCGAAATTTCCAGGCGTCGGCGTAAGGCGCCGGAGGACCGATTCAAGATAGGCGATGGCGTCGGCCATCGCCCGCGATGCGATTTCGATCGCGAAGGCGCCGCGGACCGCCTGTTCGAAATGGTTCGCCTCGTCGATCACGCAGTTTTCAAAGAGCCTGCCGAGGATCTCGTCCCGGTCGAGAAGGGCCAGCTTGTGGTGGTTGGTGACGATGAGGCGGGCGTTTTGGGCCTCGGCTGCGATCACCTGCGCCGGACAGCGGATATGCCTCCGGTTGCAGCCGCTCCGGGCCGAGATTTCATGCTGGAGACGGCGGAAGAAGAGGCCGTCGTTCAGGTGAAAACGGACCCGCTCCCCGACGGCGTCCCCATCGACTTCGCGGAAGTGAAAGACCCGGTTGACGAAGTAGAGCCAGGCGAGCAGACGGCCTCCCGAGAGCGCGTCATCGTAAAGCTGGTCCAGTTTCTCCGCGCAGAGGTAGTTCGATTTGCCCTTGAGAAGGGCGGTCGGGATCTTCCGGTAGGCCCGGTTGAGGGAGAGGGTCAGCGGGATCTCCCGCCGGACGATCTGCTCCTGGAGGTTCTTGGTGTAGGTCGAAACGGCGACCCGGGCATCGGGGTTCCGCCGCAGAAACTCCAGCACCGGGATCAGGTAACCCTGGGTTTTTCCGGTGCCGGTTCCCGCCTCGATGGTGAGGACGGCGCGGTCGTTCAGCGCGGAGGCGACATGCCCCGCGTAGGCGATCTGGGAGGGCCGGAGCGCATAACCTTTTGTTTTTGCGGCAAGCCCCCGGTAGAGATCCCCGATCCGGGCGATCGGGATCTTCTTCCGGATCGCCTCCCCGTCCGGAAGCGGGGCCGGCGGCGGCGTCTTTTCCAGAAATCCTTTCCATTCCGGCGTTTCCCCTCCCGCCGACGGATCAAAAAGGCCGCCGAAATAGTCCCGGAAGTTCCGGTTGAAATGGAGAAAGAGGTCGCCGAAGAGAGTGGCGCTTTGACCCAGGTGGAAACGGAGGGCCGCCGCAGGGGGGAATTCCGCAGCATTCAGGACGCGGCCGCAGATGTGGCGGACGAGGTCGAGGGAGAGCGCGACCGCCTCCGGCGCGGTGAATGAAAATTTCTCCCGCGGTTTCCCGTGGAGGTATTCCCATAACGGTTTGAGCGCGGCGCTGTCCGCCTGAGGGAGGAAGAATTCGGCGGCGAAGCGGAGATCGACCACCCGCGGGCTGCCGCAGCCGGCAAGCAGCGCTTCGATAGGTTCGCGGTGGTTGAGCGTTACAACGAGATTCGTCTCCCGAAGCAGGGACGAGAGAAAGGCCGTCACATCCGCGAGGGGCGGGGCCGTCCGCAGCACCTCCCGGGAAATGGCCGAGGCATGCCGGTCCCGCTCCGTCGTCTTCCCGTAACGGACGGGAGATGCGAAGGTTTCCTCCGGCCGGTCCGGGGCGATCACCGCCGCGGCGATCTCGTAGATCCGGTTGCCCTCCTCCTCCGCATGACCGCTGTGGGCGAAAAGGCAGGCGATGTTACGGATCGTCCCGTGGTAAGGTTGCAGCATCTTTTCTTTCTCTTTCAATTGGGCTTGAACCGGGGAAGATTATTATCTTGCCCGCAGCGATTTCGCAATGTTTTTTCGAATCGGAATGTCTTCCGATTGAAAATAGGATCCCCTTTGAATTTCCTTGAAAGTTTTCCGGGGAAGGGTTAATGATGACGGCGCGTTTAGGGGCGCTTGGGCTATGGAACGTTATCAATTGGAAGAGCTGGAAATCATCTTCGACTGCGCCGGTCGGGATGACTGGGGGAAGTTCAGCTTTCCCGTGTGGTACGGCATCCCCGTCAAGATGAACTGGCGGGAATACCGATATGATTTTAATCTGCGCGGGGGATTGAAGAAGGTTTCAGGCGGGCCGCGCGTATGGCCTGATCCCCAGGACGTGCTGAAAAGAACGGATGGGAACGATTTCATTTATTACGGAACCCACGGTTACGAATCCAGCTATGATCTGATCAAGAATTACTACGTGCCTTTCAACGGCATGTATGGCTCCGATCTTTTCGCGGAAAATCCATTGGAGGGCCGTCCTGTACGGCAGGCCCTGGACGGCTTCGACGAACTGACCATCGAAGCCGGCAGACTGGCGGCAGCGGCTGCCTGCGACAGGCCGCGGGAATTCCTGCAGAGGGTTGCCGTTCGAAACCGGGAGAGGCTGGCGGAAGAGGCCAAGACGCTGCACCGCATTATCGGTGCGAACCTGCCGGTGCTGCCGCCCGACACCATCGACGTCGATTACGAAGTCATTCCGCTGATTCTTACCGAAGGTTGCACGTATAACTGCCGGTTTTGCCTTTTTAAAACGACAGGCGGTTTTCGGGTGAGAAGCCCGCAGAACATTGCCGCACAGATCAGCTCGCTGAAAGATTTTTATGGCGCCGATCTCATCAATTACAATTCTTTGATGTTGGGACAGAACAATGCGCTGGCGGCAGGGGAAGAGCTCCTGGTCGGCGCCGCCGAGATGGCCTATGAACTCCTGAACCTGTCCGCCTCTTATCATCGGGGACGACCCAATCTCTTCATGTTCGGGAGTGTGGACTCTTTTCTGGAGGCGGATCAGTCCCTGCTGGATCGCATGGAACGTTTGCCTTACCGTACGTCGATCAATGTAGGCATGGAATCTTTCGATCAGGAAACGCTCGACCGATTGGGCAAGCCGCTGCAGGCGGAACGGGTGCGCGAGGCATTCCGGAAAATGCAGGCCGTAAACCGTTGCCGGTCCAACATTTCGGTAAGCTGTAATTTTGTGTTGGGCGGAGATCTCCCTTCCCGGCATCTGGAGACGATCAAAACAGTCCTTGCGGCCGAGACAACGGCAAGGGACAGAGGCGCAGTCTACCTTTCTCCGTTGATCGGAACCTCGCGGAGAAGAGAGATATTGAAAGAGTTCCGGGAGATCAAGATGAGTTCGCCGCTTCCGGTCTTTATTTATCTGGCGCAGAGGCTATGAAGCGATGTATGACACATTGGGTTATCTGAAAAGTTCAGAAAGAAACGGGATCGCGATTCATGAAATACTGAGGATAAAGCCATGACACACTCCGATGCGGGCCGCTATTCGGCCAAACATGCGCCGGGCGCGAGTCCGGATGAGAGAATTGCGGGAGCGGTCCGGGAAAAGGCCGCGAAAGGGACTCTGCCCTGTGCCGAGGCCGAGCAGATCGGCGCGGCGCTGGGTGTGAAGCTGGAAGAGGTCGGCCGGACGCTGGATCTGCTGGAGCTTCGCATCGGTCGCTGCCAGCTCGGCCTGTTCGGTTATGGGCCGGAGAGCAAGGCCGTCCAGCCGGCGGAGTTGGTTGCCCCGGATCTTGACGAGGCGATCCGCGGGCGTCTCGCCGATGGAAGGCTCCCCTGTAAGGCCGCCTGGGAGATCGCCTTAGAGCTCGGGATCACGAGAACGGAGGTCTCCGCGGCCTGCGAGACGCAAAAGATCCGAATCAAACCATGCCAGCTCGGGGCCTTCTGATTAGCAGGCTGTTGAAAAACGCCCATCTGCTGCGTTTCCCTCATCATTCGCCGTTCAGCGTACCAGACAGTACGCCTCACGGTTCATGATTTCGGGGGCCTTGCATCTGGACATTTTTGAACAGCCTGCAAAGTGCGGGACCGGCTGTCCGGTTGTCCGTCTCGATATACCGCGTCAGGATCCGGAGGATCGCCTCGGTGTTGTGTCGGGCGTGCCAGAGGATCTTTTCCAGCGTCAGCTCCTTCTCTTCCAGGCCGTGGGCGTAATTGTCCACCGAGCAGAGAGGGGCGAAAGGAATCTCCAGCTCCTGGGTGATGACGGCCTCACTCGCCATTGTCATCCCGACGAGGTCGGCGAACTGTGAAATCATTGCGATCTCCGCCCGTGTTTCAAAACGGGGGCCTGCGGTCTGCCAGTAGATTCCGCCGTCAACGCAATCAAGGTCACAGTCGCGGGCCGCTTCCAGCCATTTCCGCCGGACCTTCGCGCTCAGAACCGGTACGATGGGTACCGACTTTTCTCTCAAGATGGTCGGTCCCGATGCCGGCATGATGTAATCATCCGGGACGACGAGCATCCCCGGTTTCAAACGGCGCTTCAGGGCGCCGGTCGAATAGACGCCGAGGATCTCCCGCACCCCCAGTTTCTTCATTGCCGCCAGGTTGGCCTGGTGGTTGATCCGATGCGGCAGGATGTGACGCCGGGGGTCCGTTCCGTGACGGGCGACGAAAACGACGGCGGCGGAGCAAAAGACCACCGCCCGGCCGAAATCCGTTTCGACCGTTTCTTCGCGCAGATCCGCGAAGATCCCCTTTCCCTGCAACAGGACGGTTCCCGAGATGATGCCCAGCGGTTTCATGCGCTCTCCTCTTCAAGGGGTTGGATGGGTGTTATCGGGCTTATAGCAGATCATCCGGCGTCTGTCAAAACGAGGGAAATGAATCATGAAAAGTGATTTTCTCGTAATAAGTCGAAAAAGCCGCGATTTTGGGGCGGCTTCTTTAATAAGCTCCAGAGGCAAGGCGCGCGTGGTTCGACAAACTCACCATGACATGGCTCACCGTGAAAAGAACCCGGCGGCGGGTTTAGTCGGGAAAGGGGGACTATTTCCGACCGGTGATCTCGTCATGGATACGTCGCTGGTCGATCACCCTTTTTGCCTTGAATTCCGTCCTCTCCAGTGTCCCGGGTTCCATCAGTTGTACGACGGCCCGGAGCCCGCGCGATTTCAGTTCCCCCGCGAGCCTGGACTTCAGTTCGGGCATGATTGTCGGATCGGCCTGGGGTGAGCGCTCCGCCTGGACGGTCATCTCGTCCATGGTCTTTTCCCGGGTGATGACAATCCTAAACTCGTCACCCATCCCCTTGATGCCGCGGATCACATTTTCTATGGCGCTTGGATAGACGTTCTCGCCGCGGATCACGAACATGTCATCCGCCCGTCCATAGATTCCCTTCGGGAGGCGGGGGTAGGTACGGCCGCAGGGACAGGGATCATTCACCCACAGAGCGATGTCCCCGGCCCAGAAGCGGATCATCGGTTGCGAGTTCCTCTCGAGATGGGTATAGACGGTGACCCCTTCCTGACCGTAGGGCGCCCTCTTGTGGGTCTCGCGATCGACCAGCTCCGCGTAAACGATATCCTGCCAGAAATGCATCCCCTGGCGATGGGCGCATTCGCTGTTGGCCATCCAGGGGGCCATTTCGGCGGTGGACCCGCTGTCGATGCAGATGCCACCGTAGGTCTCCTCGATCCTTTTTTTCGTCGAAGGAACCCCGGCGCCTGGCTCGCCGGAAAAAAAGAGAATGCGGAAATTAAAATCCTTCCGCGGGTCCACTCCCATCGCCCGCGCCTTTTCCGCGAGATAGAGACTGTAAGAGGGGGTGCCGTAGAACACGGTCGGTTTCACCTCTTTCATCCACTCGAGGCCCCTTTCCGATTGGCCCGGCACGCCCGCACCGAAGGGAAAGGCGGTGGCGCCGAGACGCTCCGCCCCCAGCAGGGCGCCCCAGCTTCCCCAGTAGAGGCTGAAGAAGGAGCCGATGAAGACGATATCGTCCTGCCTGACTCCGAAACCCCACATGATCCGGGCGTGCGCCTCGGCGATGCGGGCCATGTCTCCCCGGCTGATTCCGAAGGCGGTAGGCTTTCCCGTCGTCCCCGACGTTCCCTGGACACGGGCCAGTTCACGGGAAGGCACGCACAGATTGCTTCCGAAAGGCGGATATTCCGCCTGATCCCGGCGGATTTCCTCCTTCGTCACGCAGGGCATCTTCTCGAAGTCCTCCAGAGACCGGATATCCCGGGGTTTGATCTCGGCCTCGTCCCATTTTTTTCGGTAAAAGGGCGAGTTCTCGTAGGCGTACGCCAGTTGCGCCTGGAGTTTTGGCAGGATGACCCGCTTCTCCCTTTCGCCGGGATCCATCGTTTCCAGCTTTCGGTCCCAGAAGGGCTCGTCGGGCGCCGGGAAGTAGGATGGATCGTACACAGGCGGCCATTGCGTCTTCATTTTGTTTCACCTCCAGCGATGATTGATTCGGATGACCTGAGGTCATTCAAATCGTTTTCTTCTCCACCAGCTCCTGAACGGTGTGAACGATTTCGTCCCGCGTGGCGCCCGGTGTGAATACGGCGTCAAACCCGATCTCTTTCAGGCGGACCGCATCGTCCGGGGGAAAGACGCCGCCGATCACAAAGACCACGCTGTCCGTCAGCCCTTCCTGCCGGGCGATATCGATCAGCGGCTTGCCGAGGGTGAGATGGGCGCCGCCAAGAGAACTGACTCCGATCACGTCCACGTTTTCCTGGATGGCCGTCTGGACGATTTCCCGGGGGAGGGAGTTTCCGATGTAGACGATCTCCATGCCGGCATCTCCCAGTTCCTTGGCCACGGTGATGATTCCCCGGTTATGTACGTCCAGACCCAACTTTGCCAATAGCACCTTGATTTTCTTTGCCACGGATCGTTGACCTCCTGTTGTGCTCTCCCTTAAAAGGGATTTTTTTCTGCGGCGCCGGCCGCCGCTACCAGAGGGCCGGGGGCTTCCACAACCCGAATGCTTCCTTGAAAACCTTGAACAGTTCCCCTTCGGTGCAGCGCACGCGGGCGCAGGCGACGCTATAGGGCAGGATGTTTATACCTTTTTTGCAGGCATCTCTGAGTTTCGTTAGGGCGACACCCACCCGCTCGTTGTCCCGGCTCTGCCGCAACCGGGCCAGTTTTTCCCTCTGCCGCTCTTCCACGCCCTCGGGATACCGAAACACGTTGATGGGGGGCGGCGCCGCCTCGGATTTGTATTTGTTATAGGCAACGATCTTGATATCGCCCTTTTCGATCTCCTGCTGCTGGTTATAGAAGTAGGAAGAAATTTTCCGGTGGAGCTGTCCCGATTCGATCGCGGAGACATACCCTCCCGCTCGTTCGATTTCGTCCACCTCATCCAGGATCCTCTTTTCGATGTCGCTGGTCAGGGTCTCGATGTAATACGAGCCCCCCAGCGGATCCACCACGTCGATGATTCCCGTCTCCTCCTGGAGGATCTGCTGGGTCCGGAGAGAGAGAAGCGCCGCCTCCTCCGTCGGGACGGAATAGGCCTCGTCATAAGAGTCGACGTGCAGCGACTGCGCGCCGCCCAGAACGGCGGAGAGGGCGTGATAGGCTGCCCGGATTACATTGTTCAGAGGTTCCTGCTGGACCAGAGATACGCCGGAGGTCTGTACATGGCAGCGCATCCACATGGAGCGGGGGTTCTTCGCCTGGAATCGATGTTTCATGATCTTGTACCAGAGCCTGCGGACGGCCCGGAGCCTGGCCACCTCTTCGAAGAAATCGCTCGCCGGCGACCAGAAGAACGCCAGGCGGTCCGCAACCGAGTCCACTTCATATCCACGGCGGACCATCTCCTCGATGGTCGCGATGCCGTTGGCCACGGCGACGGCCATTTCCGTAATCCCGGATGTTCCGAATTCGCGCAGGTTGTAACCGTTAAGGGTGATGAAATTCCACTGGGGTACATTCTTCCGGATAAATTCGATATTGTCGCACTGAATCCGAAAGCAGTCCCGCGGCGCGATAAATTCCGCGCCGCTGCGGATCAGTTCCTCAAGGGAGGTGTCGTTCTGGACGCTGCCCCGCAGCTTTTCCCAGGGGATTCCCCTTTGCTCGGCGAGGGCCAGGAACATGGGAAAGAGAATCGCCGTGTTGGACGGATAATGGGTGACGATGGATGCGGTGATCTTGTCCAGGCGGATGTCCTTGAAGAGGAGCGCCATATCTTCGACCGAATCGATGCAAACGCCGGACATCCCGACCTGGCCCTGGGAGAGGGGATCGTCGGAGTCGTACATCTGGATCGTCGGGATGTCGAAGAGGATGTTCAGGCCCGTCGCACCGTGGTCCAGCATGAATTTGATCCGCTCGTTCGTGTCCTCGGGAGACCCGAAGCCGGTGAGCTGGCGCATCGTGAATTCCCTGCCGCGGTACATGTTGGCGTGGATCCCCCGGGTGAAGGGTTCCTGGCCGGAATTGCCCAGATCCTCCCGGTAGTCGAAATCGGGGTGGGACAGGGGGGTGTAGAGCATTTCCCGGGGAATATCCGATCCCAGTACCGTCCGGGGTGTTTTCAACCAGGCCTTGCGGTCCTTCTCCCGCACCGCGGACTGCATCCATCCGGCGAATTCCTTGCGGAGGATCTCCAGCGCAGCCGGGTTGTACAGGGGTGTCCGCTCTCGAGCCGATATATTTTCGGTCAGGATTTCCTTGGTTGTTCTTTCCTTGTCGTTCATGGGGGCTGTTCTCCTCTTGTAAACTTGTCGCCGAAGTCGCTCTTTTTTAAGATCCTGCGATCAGGATGATCATCGGGTGCGGAGAGGGGATTCTCAAGACCGCCGAACGCCGCTTCTGTAATAAATCATCTGGTATGACCAATAGGGCAAAAGAAAATCCCTGTCAAGAATTTTCTTCGCCACCGGCAAGATATCTGTATATACTCAATTATACAGTGATTATATTAGCGCTTTGCAATCAATACCTTTTCAGGATATCTGGTAATATCAGATACCGTATTGACAATCAGGGATGCGCCATGCTATGTGGACCAAAACTATGGAGAGACACGATGTTTACCACCCTGCCACGAAAACGATTTTCCGATGAAATCGTCGAACAGATGATCGGCCTGATCAAAGATGGTCGCCTCAAGCCGGGCGATTCCCTTCCTTCCGAGCGGGAGATCGCGGAAAAATTAGGTGTCAGCCGACCTCCGCTGCGGGAAGCTCTGAAGACGCTGGAATGTCTTGGTTTCATTGAAGTCAGGCAGAGGCGCAAGAGCGTCGTTAAGTCCGTAGCCGATTTCTCCCTCCAGAATCCTCTGGTGAAAGTCATTCAGGGCGATGCAGCCATGGTTGTCCAATTGCTGGAGGTGCGTAAGATATTGGAATCCTGGGCGGCTGCCGAGGCAAGCCGGCTGGCAACGGAGGAAAATATACAGACCCTCGAAACGGTTTACCAGGACCTGGATCGGGATTTCCGAAACGACGAACTGGGTGTGGACGCGGATGTTCGTTTTCATCTGTCCATCTATCAGGCCACGCAAAACACCGTCCTTTCACATATAGCTTCCACGCTGTTGGCGCTATTGCATCAGACCCAGCGGGTAACAAGGCAGGTTATGTTCACGGAAACGGTGAACAAAGAACGCCTGCTGCAACAGCATCATGCGATCCTCAGCGCCATCCGGGAACGAAACCCGGAAAAGGCGAGGGAAGCCATTCTGACACATCTGGATTACGCAGAAAGCTACTTTGTGAACCGTTCGTAAGTATGACCCGTCAGAACTCTTTCAGGCAGATATTATTATCTTATTGCGGATCTTGTCCATTTGAACTATATGAGCGAAAATTCAGGAATAAACTCTCGATATGTTCAAGCTAACTGAAAAATTACAATCCCGACGTTCCCTTACTCCCAAGGGTATGGCTACGCGGGCTGCTATATTGGATACGGCCCAAGTGGTCTTCAAAGACATGGGTTATTATAGCTCATCCGTCTCTGAGATTACCCGTCGCTGTGGTGTCCCCATGGGGACCTTTTACCAGTATTTCAAGAACAAAGAGCAGATATTCCTGGAACTCAACGACCTGATTGTCGCTCGTTTTGGGGACCGGGTCAACGCCCTGCGCAAGGAAAGTCTGAGTTCTGAAGAACGCCTGGCCCAGGTGGTGCAACTCCTCTTCGATCATATTTCAGATAACTTCTATTTCCACCGCATCCTTGGTGAATTCGAACTCATAGACCCGGTGACCATCGGGTACTATGACTCTATCGCTCGTTTCTATCGA
Organism: Syntrophales bacterium; assembly: GCA_030654195.1. GTDB lineage: Bacteria > Desulfobacterota > Syntrophia > Syntrophales > UBA5619 > UBA5619. Next base: position 16,366 of record JAURXV010000032.1, read on the forward strand.
GGGTTCTTCCGAAAGGAAGCGAGTTTGGGCTCCATCCGTCCTTTCGATCCCAACCTGATTGCCTATGGCCTAATAGGGATTGTCTATTTCCACTCCCTTGACTGGGGGTCTGAGGGTGAAGTTTACACTCCAAAACAACTGGTCCAATTGACCGTAGACCTGATCCGAAAGGGCATCAGCGGCCCCAAACCGTGGGCCAGACCCATGGACCTTACCATCTCTTCCTCCCCTGAGGAAATGGAGAGCCTGCTTGAGCCTGAGGAGGATGTCACTCAGGGTCAGATAACCAAGCGAGCCATTTTCCAGGCCGCAGAAAAGGTCTTTGGTCAGTATGGTTTCAACAGGTCCAACATTTCCGAGATTACCCGGCTGGCGGGAGTGGCCCAGGGAACTTTCTATATCCATTTCAAGAGCAAGCGGGATCTCCTCGAAGAGTTTGTCCGGTACTTGAGTAGAGAATTGCGCCGAACACTCAAACAGGCGACTGAGGGCATTAAGGATAGGCGGGAGATGGAACGGGAAGGCATGTTGACCTTTTTCCGGTTTCTGCGCCTCCATAGTTCGATTTACCGGGTGGTTGCGGAAAATGAAACGGTGGGCCGAGACGCGGGCATGTGGTACTATGAAAAGCTGGCCGAAGGATATATTCCCGGCCTGAAGAAGGGGGTGAAGAGAAGGGAAATTCGGAATCTCCCTGTGGTCTTTATGGCTCGATCTCTCATGGGTTTTAATCATATGATCGGCCTTAAGTGGTTGGTGTGGAAATCATTGCCCCTTGCGGAACTTCCCAAATCACTCCTAAATGAAGCCGTCCAATTTGTCATGGATGGTCTCGCCCCCTCATAAAAAATTCCTTCCTTTTGCTTCTTTTTTCTTGACAATTAAAGAAAGATGTTGGAGAATTTATGACAGGTGGTTCATGTTTCATCTTTTTTAACATAAAGCCGAAAGGTTGAACTAATCCTTATGAACAACTCCGATCTATAGCAAACGACCTAAATAATTTGACATAGTTCTTTTATCTTTTTTGGTTTCCAGCGTTGCGATCTTTTGAAAACGGCATGATCGAGGTCGGAGATCGTTTCGAAATAGACATTGGTCGTTTCCTCGTATCTCATGGCG
>JAURXV010000034.1 GCA_030654195.1 Syntrophales bacterium
TCCGTTCCCCCAAACCAGATGGGGCGCGCTCGAATCAGATCGCTCACCACGATCCGGTACGTATGCCCCTTGCGAATCGACAGTTCGTCGATCCCGATGACCTGAGGCCCCGGCGTACCCGCCCGCCGCAGTTGCTCCGCCATGTACTGCTTCTCCAGCGCCTTGACCGTCTTCCAATCCAGATGGGTCTCTCTGGCAACATCGCGAATCGTCGAGACACGACACCGCCGCCCCACCCAGAAGGCAAAACGCTTCGTGTAAAAGGGATTGTCGGCCAGCCAGTCCAAACGCTCCTGCTTCACCTTCACGCACCTTCGGCACCAAACTCGGCGAATCTCCACCGCCAGCCAAACACGCCGATCCCCGCAGGAAAGATCCCGCACCCGACGAACCTTGCGATCGTAAAACGTCCGGTGCGCACGTCCGCAGACCCCGCAAATCGTTTTTTTCCCCGGCGACGCAGGCGGAGAACCACGGCGTACGGGTCTCCAAATACCCCGGCAACCTTGCACTCAGCTCGAAAACCGGGGAAGTTATACGTGTCGTACAGTTGTTTGATTTTTTGCATGCAGAGTTCATATCACACTTTTACAACGATCCATAGGTCGCTAACCCTTGATAGAAAAGAACTTGCAACATATTAGATGCTGATTCCACCCACTCGGTCGGGAGAAGACCCAGAAAAGGTTGCTCGATACGGGATGCGGCTCCGGTACATTCGACATCCTTGCAATCAAGCGTGCAAAAGAACATGCACGCATCTACGGCATCAGTCCCGCTGAAACACTGGATCTGATCACAAAGAACATCGTTGGTTTCGACCTGAATCCGCTTGCCGTCATCTCGGCACGCACCAACTACCTGCTGGCGATTGCCGATTTGCTGAAGTACAAGAAGGGTGAAATCACTATTCCCATTTATCTCTGCGACAGCATCAACCCGCCGAGCGCAAAACATCAGGACGATTTGTTCGACCAGGAAGCCGGGCACTATCAGATTTCAACAAGCGTTGGACTCTTCCGCTTTCCAGAATCTCTCGTTCAGAAGGCTTTGATTCAAAGGGTCACCGTACTTCTCGAAGACTTTGTGAAGAAGAAGCAATCCACTATGCAATTTCTTGAGCGGGTTCACGCTGAGTTGAAGACTGAGCCGAAGGATATCAAGAAGTTCGATCTTATTCTCGGCGAAACGTACGAAAAGCTTGTTGAACTTGAAGCGAAGGGGATCAATGGTATCTGGGCAAGGATTATCAAGAATGCCTTTGCTCCACTGTTTGTGGGACAGTTTGACTTGATTGTTGGCAACCCGCCGTGGGTGAATTGGGAGTCGCTGCCGCAAGAATACCGGGACAAGACCGCTCACATCTGGAAGCAATACGACCTATTCGAGCACACCGGACTGCGAGCACGACTTGGCAGCGCAAAAGACGACATCTCTGTTTTGATGACGTATGTTGCCATCGACAAATATCTCAAGCAAGAAGGTAAACTCTGTTTTGTGATCACACAGTCACTATTCAAGACGGTTGGCGGTGGCGAAGGATTCAGACGATTCAGACTTGGGAAAAAAGGAACACCGTTCAAGGTTTTACAAGTAGATGATATGGTAGACCTCCAGCCATTCGATTCTGCCACCAATAAGACTTCGGTTTTTTTCTGTCAGAAAGGTCAAAAAACCACGTACCCGGTCGAATATCATGTCTGGACAAAGAATGGCACAGGGTCAATTGAGATTGACATGACCTGGAAAGAAATACTCGGAAAAACTCAAGTCAAATACTTTAAAGCGCAAAGTGTTGACGGTTCTGAACAGGGCTCGTGGATCACAGCGAGACCCAAAGCTATAAAGGCAATCATTAAAGTTATGACAATGTCGCCATACAAAGCTCGTGAAGGTAGCTCGGGCGGTTTGAACAGTGTTTATCTCCTTAGACCTCTGCGTACTGAGGGTCGTTATTTAAGAGTGGCTAACTTCACAGAGAATGCGAAGAAGAAGGTAAAGCAGGTGGAGGCTCTCCTGGAAGCTGATCTCGTTTACCCTACGCTTCGTGGTCGGGAAATCATTCGTTGGCAAGCCAAGCCAGAGATAGCTATTGTACTGCCACAAGATCCTAACAAGCCAAGTAATGCAATGCACCCTCAAACTTTGGAAAAGAAGTTTCCTAAAACCTTTGATTACCTGGAATCTTTCAAACCTGACTTGGAGAAACGCAGTATTCTTAAGCAATTCCTACAAAACCAACCTTATTATGCACTCTACAATACAGGGCCATATTCCTTCGCTCCTTTCAAGGTTGTGTGGACCCGGGTTGGCAATGAATTGAAATGCGCTGTCGTTGGAGACAGACAACAAGAGTATCTAACAAACAAGGTTGTCGCCCCTATTGAAACCGTTGTCTTCGTTGCATTCGAAGACAAGAACGAGAGCCATTTTTTCTGTGCTCTTCTGAACTCATCTATCAGCAGATTTGCCATTTCCGCCTACTCCAACAAAGGCACTGGCAGCTTCGGTTCCCCACACATACTCGAACATATAGCCATACCAAAGTACGACAATAAGAGCACTCTTAATTTCGATCTTTGCAAGCTCTCCAAGGCATGTCACGAGAAAGTCGCCTCCGGCATCAGTGTGAGCGATCTCGAAGACCAAATCGACGAGCTTGCCGCAGAACTTTGGGGGCTGAGTAAGGAGGAACTGAAGGAAATTAAAGACAGTCTGGAGGAGATGCGATGACAAGGCAAAAGTTAAAATGAAAAATGAAAAAAGGAATCGAGGTGAACGCTTAACACGTGAAAGTAAGTCTGGAAATCAACAAGCTGTCTGAAATTTCCCCTTGGCAATAAAACGATCTTTCTACTATGTTTTACAGTATCAGGATGGAGTTATCCGTCCTGCCAAGCGAGGAAGACATGCCGTTGCTCGCCTGAGAATAACGGCCCCACCGCCCGCAAGATTCTGATTTCCGGCCACATCCCCTTTTTTCCGCTATCGCGCCTGCACATTACGGGTACAAAGGTGCTACGAAAACGCATCGACCACATTTACTGACTACAATAAAAATGGTGTTCAGCGTGTCGGTGTATTGTCTTACACCTTTATTTAAGAGTGATATACCACTTGTTTTTGTAAGAAAAAGATGCTATTTCTTCTTACAAAATTGTAGACGGATATATCATGCAAAGCATTGATTCAAAAATAATTAGCCGTATCTATGGTCGTGGGAAGGGTTGCGTCGTCACCCCAGGCGATTTTCTCGACTTGGGAAGCCGGCAAGCGGTAGACTTGGCGTTGCATCGTCTGTTAAAAAAAGCGACGTTGCGCCGTCTGGCCCGCGGGTTGTACGATTATCCGCGGATCGACCCGGACCTTGGCCCTCTCTCCCCAACGACAGATGCCATCGTAAAAGCCCTGAAGGGCCGTGACAGGATTCTCCTTCAGCCGTCCGGGGGCTATGCCGCCAACCTGCTGGGGCTCTCCGATCAGGTGCCGATGAAAATCGTTTTCCTCACGGATGGACCGGCGCGCCGGGTTCATCTTGGCAAGCAAGTCATCATGCTCAAACACACCACCCCCCGCGCCATGGCAACCGCCGGGCGGGTGTCCGGACTGGTCATCCAGGCCCTGCGCCATATCGGTCAACGGTACGTGGATGATGCAATTGTAGCCCGTCTGAAAAAGCGGCTGTCCGATGACGACAGGAAGCAACTCCTCCAGGACATCCGCTATGCCCCGACCTGGATTGCCGCCATTCTGCGGCGCGTTGCCGGGCCGGAGGGGAAATGACCGCATGAATGCATTCTTGCGACTTCCCGCTGAACGTCGACGGCTTCTCTGTGAAGAGGGACAACAGCGACTCGGCCTGATCCCGGCGAGCATCGAGAAGGATTTCTGGGTTTGCTGGACACTTAGAGAGCTATTCGGTTTACCGCAATGGGGGGAACACCTGACCTTCAAGGGCGGAACATCTCTATCCAAAGGCTGGCGGCTGATCTCCCGGTTTTCGGAGGATATCGATGTGGTCATCGACCGGGAGCACCTCGGTTTCGGCGGCGAAACCCTTAGCGGGAAACAGCAGAAGAGGCTTGTCAAGGAATGCAGCCGGCGTATTGGGGCGGAACTTGGGCCATCCCTGGAGAACCGATTTCGCGAAATGCTCCCCGATGACATGGACTGGCGGTTGACGCCTGCGGATGAGGAGGAAGACCCGGATCAGCAGACGCTTCTTTTCCACTATCCGTCCGTTTTTACTGACAGCGTTGGTTATGTGCGGCCAGTCGTCAAAATCGAACTGGGGGCCAGATCAGAAACGGAACCAGTCGAAAACCCGATTATTCAACCTTATCTGGCGGAGGCGTTTCCCGATCTGCTGGGCAAGAGCGCCTTTGCCTTGAAAACGGTGGCGGCCGAGCGGACATTCTGGGAGAAGGCGATGCTGCTACATGAGGAGGGCTTTCGCCCCGCCGACAAGCCGCGCCGGGTCGGGCTGTCCCGTCATTACTATGACCTCTGGTGCCTGATCAGGAAGGGTATTGCGGTGCAGGCCACGGCCGATCCAGAGTTATTCAGCCGTGTAGCCCGGCACCGGCAGATTTTTTTCAAGGTACGCTGGGTGAATTACGACACGCTTCGGAAGGGGACCCTGCGTCTGCTGCCGCCTCCGGAGCAGTTGAGCGACTGGCGGCGGGATTATGAAGCGATGCGCAAGGAGATGTTTTTCGACGAACCACCACCCTTTGATGAGGTGCTGGCAGTCATCCGACAGTTTGAAGAAGGGTTCAATCGATGATAACGGTTGTCAGGAATTGCTGGCCTTGGGGATGATGACCGCCGGTCATAATTGCCCTTGACGGGAAAATCGATTCATGGTAACGCCACCGACCGGGAGGGAAAAGCCTCCGCAGCGAGTTAACTTCGTTTCAAACTTCGATGCAAAGAATCCGGGTAAAGGGGTGAACGGGTGCTGAAAGAGAGCGATAAAGTCGGTGCGGTCATGGTGGTGGGGTCGGGGATTGCAGGCATCCAGGCGTCACTTGACCTTGCCAATTCCGGGATGAAGGTATTTCTCGTGGAGAGGGAGATCAGCATCGGCGGCGTCATGGCCCAGCTCGACAAGACCTTTCCCACGAACGACTGTTCAGCCTGCATCCTTTCCCCCAAGCTGGTCGAGGTCGGACGGCATCCCAATGTCGAGATCATGACCGGGCGGACCGTGGAGGCCGTCGAGGGCGAGGCGGGCCGTTTCCGAGTCCGGATGACCAAGGCCCCCCGGTATGTAAACCTGGACAAGTGCACCGGCTGCGGGGACTGTGCCAATGTCTGCCCTGTCTCCGTTCCCTCCGATTTCAACGAAAATCTCAATACCCGCAAGGCCGTCTACCGCCACTTTCCGCAGGCCATTCCCTCCGGTTTCGCGATCGACAAGCTGGGGACCTCCCCCTGCAAGGCGGCCTGTCCCACCCACATCAGCGTCCAGGGGTACGTGGCCCTGATTGCGGCGGGAAAGTTCAAGGAAGCCCTGAAACTGATTAAAAGAGATAATCCTTTTCCGATTGTCTGCGGACGGGTCTGCAACCACCCCTGCGAGGAGGCCTGCAAGCGCGGAGAGGTGGATGAACCGATCGACATCATGCACCTGAAGCGCTTCGTGGCCGACCTGGATCTCAACGACGAAACCCGGTTTATCCCCGAGGTGAAAGAGAAAAAAGGGAAGAGGGTTGCCATGATCGGCGCCGGTCCCGCCGGGTTGACTGCGGCGTACTATCTGGCGATCGAGGGGTACGACATCGATGTCTTCGAGGCCCTGCCCGTGGCCGGCGGCTGGCTCGCCGTGGGCATCCCCGAATACCGCCTCCCGAAGGACGTTCTGAAGGCGGAGATCAAGGTCATCGAGGATCTCGGCGTCAAGATTCACCTGAACACCCGCATCGGCAAAGATATCTCTTTCGAAAAACTCCGTCAGGATTACGACGCCCTCTTCATCGGCTGCGGGACCGTTCTCTCCAGCAAACTCGACGTCCCGGGCGAAGAGCTTCTGGGGGTCGTCCATGGCGTCGATTATCTGAGAAGGGTGAATCTGGGAGAAAAGGTCTCCCTCGGTAGAAGGGTCGCCGTCATCGGCGGCGGCAACGTCGCGATGGATGCCGTCCGGACGGCCGTTAGGACCGGTTCGCAGGAGGTTTTCATTCTTTACCGCCGTTCCCGGGCCGAAATGCCCGCTTCACCCGAGGAGATCGAGGAGGCCCTCGAAGAGGGGATCCGGATGGAATTTCTCGCGGCGCCGGTCCGCATCCTCGGCGAGAACGGGAAGGTCACCGGGGTCGAGTGCATCCGGATGGAGCTCGGCGAGCCCGATGCCAGCGGCCGCCGCCGCCCCGTGCCGGTCAAAGGCTCCGAATTCACGATCGCCTGCGACAGCATCGTGCCGGCCATCGGCCAGGCGGCGGATCTGTCGTTTATCCCGAAGGAGAGCGGCATCGCCGTCAACAAATGGAACACCTTCGATGTGGACCCCGTAACCTTCGCGACCAGCGTTCCCGGGATATTCGCAGGTGGAGATAATGTGACCGGGCCGGCCACGGTCGTCAAGGCCGTCTATGCCGGGAAGGAGGCGGCCGTTTCGATCGGTCGCTACCTGTGCGGCCAGGAGATCGCAGCGGGGAGGGCGAAGGACTGGACGAAAGACCTCGCCGACAAGGCCGATGTCTCGAAGGTGGCCAAGCTTCCGCGGGTGGAGTATCCGCTGTTAGAGGCAAAAGAGAGGAAGAACGACTTTCGGGAGGTGGGGATAGGGTTCGGCGAGGAGGAGGCCGTCCGGGAGGCGAACCGCTGTCTCTCCTGCGGGATCTGCTCCGAGTGCTACCAGTGCGTCGATGCCTGCATCGCGAAGGCGATCGACCATGAGATGACCGGTTCCGAGGAGACGATCGAGGTCGGCTCCATTATCGCCGCGCCGGGCTTCGAGGTCTTCGATCCGCGCCTCCGGGGCGAGTACGGCTACGGCTTCTATCCAAACGTTGTCACCGGCATCCAGTTCGAGCGGATCCTCTCCGCCTCCGGTCCCTTCTTCGGCCATGTCCAGCGGATCTCCGACGGCAAGGAGCCGAAGAAGATCGCCTTCATCCAGTGCGTCGGCTCCCGCGACACCTCCTGCGGCAACAGCTGGTGTTCGTCGGTATGCTGCATGTACGCCACGAAGGAGGCGATCATCGCCAAGGAGCACGCCAAGGGGCTGGAGCCGACCATCTTCTTCATGGACATCCGGGCCCACGGCAAGGATTTCGACCGCTTCGTCAACCGGGCCAAGGAGGAGTACGGCGTCCGCTACATCCGGTCGATGCCCTCGACCATCAAGGAACTCCAGCAGACGAAGAACCTGCTCGTCACGTATGTGCTGGAAGACGGGAGCCTCGCCGAGGAGGAGTTCGACATGATCGTCCTCTCCGTCGGCCTGACGCCGCCGAAGGAAGCGGCAATGCTTGCGAAAAATCTGGGCATCGAGCTCGAGGAACACGGCTTCTGCAAGACGCAGCGGGAAAACCCGGTCCAGACCAGCCGGGAAGGGGTCTTCGTCTGCGGCGCCTTCGGCGGTCCCAAGGATATTCCCGAGACGGTCATGGAGGCGAGCGGCGCCGCCGCCTGCGCGGAGGGGCTCCTCGCCTCCCGCCGGGGCACGCTGACCACGGTGGAGGATCTTCCGATGGAGAGCGATCTCCGGGGGATCGGTCCGCGGACGGGGGTCTTCGTCTGCCACTGCGGCATCAACATTGGAGGCGTCGTCGACGTCCCCGGCGTTGTTGAATATGCCAAGACGCTGCCCAATGTGGTCTTCGCCACGGACAACCTCTTTACCTGCTCCCAGGATACGGCCGTCAAGATGGGCGAGGTGATCCGGGAGCACAAGCTCTCCCGGGTCGTCGTCGCCTCCTGCTCGCCCCGCACCCATGAGGGTCTCTTTCAGGAGAACTGCGAAAAGGCCGGCCTGAACCCCTACCTTTTCGAGATGGCCAACATCCGGGACCAGGATTCGTGGGTCCATATGCACGAACCCGCCGCAGCGACGGAAAAGGCGAAGGATCTTGTCCGCATGGCGATTGCCAAGGCGGAATTCCTCAAGCCCCTGAAACCGGGCCAGCTCGGCGTTAACCATGCGGTCCTCATCATCGGCGGCGGACTCGCCGGCATCACGGCGGCCCTATCGCTGGCGGACCAGGGTTTCGCCTCCTTCATCGTCGAGAAAGAAGAAGAACTCGGGGGAAACTACCGGAAACTCCACTACACCCTCGAAGGTCTCGATACGCGCAACCATCTGGCCGGTCTGCTCGATCGGGTCGACAAGAGCCCTCTCATCCGCGTCTTCACCGGGGCGGAGATCCGCAAGCTGGAAGGGTTCATCGGCAATTACAAGACGACGGTGGCGACGAAGGGGAGCGAGGAGACCGTTGAACACGGCGTTGTGATCGTCGCCACGGGGGCCTACGAACTCGAAACGGATGAGTACCTCTGCGGCGCGTCCGACCGGGTCGTGACGCAGCGGGAGCTGGAGAAGCTCATCGCCGGCAAGGACGCCAAGGCCCTGGGGGCGAAGAGCGTTGTGATGATCCAGTGCGTCGGCTCACGGAACGACGAACGTCCCTACTGCAGCCGCTATTGCTGTTCCGAGGCGATCAAGAACGCGCTGAAGCTGAAGGAAGCCGATTCGGACCGGGAGATCACCGTCATCTACCGCGACATCCGGACCTTCGGCCTCAAGGAGGATTATTACAAAAAGGCGAGGGAGGCCGACGTCCGGTTCGTCCGTTACGACGAAGATCGAAAACCCGAGGTGAAGGCCGAGGGAGGCAAGATCGCCGTGACCGTATTCGATCCCATTCTCAACGAGACCGTCGAGCTCCGGGCGGATCTGCTGGCCCTCAGCGTGGGGACCGTTCCCAACCCGGGCAACGCGGAAATCGGCAAGATGCTGAAGGTGCCGACCAACCAGGACGGCTTCTTCCTCGAGGCGCACGTGAAGCTGCGGCCGGTCGATTTTGCCACGGACGGCGTCTTCATGTGCGGGATGTCCCACGCCCCGAAGTTCAGCGAAGAGTCCATCACCCAGGCGAATGCAGCGGTTTCCCGCGCCTGCACGATTCTGGCGAAGGACTTCATCGAGGCGGAAGGGAAGACGGCCTACGTCAACAAGGAACGGTGCATGGCCTGCGGCCTCTGCGAGATCAACTGTCCCTTCAGCGCCATTGCGGTGGATGAGAAGGAAGGGGCGGCCGTGGTCAATGCCGTCCTGTGCAAGGGGTGCGGGGTCTGCACGGCCTCCTGCCGGATGAACGCGGCGGATCTCAATGGCTACAACAATGAGGAGGTTCTGGCGCAGATCGGGGCGCTCTTTTAGGAAATGGGGACAGGTCCATTTTCCTCTTAGCAGGCCGTTGAAAACTGTTTTATGGGATTTCAGGAAAATGGACCTGTCCCCATTTCCTGGAGAAGAGGTGATATGACGGACAAAGAATCGGCAAAGGAATGGGAACCGAAGATCGTCGCCATCGTCTGCAACTGGTGCACCTATGCCGGGGCGGATCTCGCCGGCATCAGCCGGATCCAGTATCCGCCGAACGTAAGGATAATCCGGGTCCCCTGTACCGGGCGGATCAATCCCTTTTACATCCTCAGGGCGCTTCAGGAAGGGGCGGACGGGGTGCTGGTCTCCGGGTGTCACCCCGGCGAGTGTCACTACATCACCGGAAATCTGACGGCCCGCCGGAAGTTCGCCGCACTGAAGAGTTTCCTGGGCTACATCGGACTGGAAGGGGACCGGACGCTGTTTACCTGGGTCTCCGCCTCCGAGGGAGACCGGTTTGCCCAGGTGATCCGGGGGGTCACCGACGCCGTGCGGGCGCTCGGACCGGCCCGTAAACTCGTCAAGAGAATGTAATGGAACGTCCATCAGAATGAGGGATCAGCGACAGTGGAAAATGTAGAGAAAAAGCTGCGGGAAGAGGCGAAGGGCCTCCTGGCCGAAAAGAAGGTGGATGTGGTCGTGGGGTACGAGAAGGGAACCCTGCCGCTTACGGCGACCCCCTGCTTCATCACGACGCCGGAGGAGGCGGACCGGTTGGTCTGGAATCCTTTCTGCGTGCTGAATCTGGCCAAATTCGTCCACGACCTGCTGGACCAGCACCATGAAGCCCAGAAACGGGTCAAACCGGAAGCCCGGCGGAAAAAGGTGGTCGGCGTCGTTGCCCGGGGCTGCACAAGCCGCTCGCTCGTGATCCAGTTGCAGGAAAAGCAGTACGGGAAGGACGAGATCGTCATCCTTGGTGTTCCCTGCGGCGGATATTTAGACGGGAAGAAGCTTGCCGCCCTCGCCGGCGGCGAGGAGGTCCGGGAAGGAGCCCTGTCCGAGGGGAAGATCGTTGTGAAGACCGTAAGCGGAGAGCGTCAGGCGGCCCTCAAGGATCTGCTGGCCGACAACTGCCTGGTCTGTCATTTCAATCAGCCGGTCATTGCGGACATCCAAACGGGGGAGGTTGCGCCGGTCGCGGAGGCCGAAAAGGAATACGATCCGGTGACCGCCTTTGAGAACCTCCCTCCGGAGGCGCGGTGGGCCTATTTCGAGAAGGAGATGGCCAAGTGCATCCGCTGCACGGCCTGCCGGAACGTCTGCCCCTCCTGCTATTGCCGGATCTGTTTCGCCGAGCAGTCCCAGCCTCGCTGGGTCGACATCGGTGCCGATGCTTCCGACACCCAGCTCTTCCAGTTGATGCGGATGTACCACATGGTGGGGCGGTGCGTCGACTGCGGTTCCTGCACGGCGGTCTGCCCGATGGGGGTGGATCTGCGGAAGTTTCTGAAAAAACTGGACAAGGATGCCTTCGAGATGTTCGGTCACCGGGCCGGGGTTTCCCTGGAGGAACCGGCCCCGCTGGGCGCCTACCGTGAAACCGACGGGGAGGAATTTATCTTCGAGCCGAAGGCCGGGGGGTAGCCGGAAAAGAGTTGTCACCCCGGCGAAAGCCGGGGTCCAGTGCTTTTGTAACCGTCTGATATTTCTGGATACCGGCTTTCGCCGGTATGACGTTGGTGTTTTTCGAGACCATTGAACACGGAGTCGCCATGAATACCTTTCTGGAAGAAGTGAACGAGAAGATCAACGGGGTTCCCATCCAGCGCTGTTACCACTGCCGGAAGTGCACGGCCGGCTGCCCCATGACCTCGGCCATGGAGCACAACCCGAACCGGGTCATCAAGATGATCCAGATGGGGAGGCGGGAGGCGGTTCTCAACAGCGCCACGATCTGGTTGTGCGTCTCCTGCGAGACCTGCATCACCCGCTGCCCGAACGAGGTGGATATCGCCCGGATGATGGATGTCTTGAGAGAGATCGCCATCGGGACGGGGGTGGGGGCGAAGGAGAAAAACATCCTCAAATTCCACGAGGCGTTCCTCACCAACATCCGCGTGGGCGGCCGGATCAACGAGCCTTCGATGATGGTCCATTACAAGCTCAAGTCGGGGGACCTCTTCTCCGATATGGCGATGGGGATGGACATGTTCATGAAGGGAAAGCTCTCGCTGATCTCCCCGCGGACGAAGGATATGAAGAGCGTGCGGCGCATCTTCGAAAAGACGAAGCAGTCGTGACGTTGTAAAGGTTCTCTAAGGAGGAAAGTGTTGAAAGTTTCTTACTATCCGGGATGCTCGCTGCATGGCACGGCCAAGGAGTATGACCAGTCGGTCCGATCGGTCAGCCGTGCGCTCGGGATCGATCTCGAGGAGATCGAAGACTGGTCCTGCTGCGGCGCCAGCTCCGCCCACAGCACCAATTTCAAGCTCTCCATCGCGCTGCCGGCGAGGGATCTCATCGCCGCGGAGAAGAAGACGCAGGACGTGATGGTGCCGTGCGCCGCCTGCTTCAACCGCTTCAAGACGGCGGAACACCATCTTAGTCATGATCCGGCGCTGAAGGCGGAGGTCGAGGAGATCGTCGGCGGCCGTTATCAGGGAAGCATCGCCATCCGGAATCCGATTGATATCATCGCAAACGACATCGGCCTGGAGGCCCTCTCCGCGAAGGTCGTCAAGAAACTCGCGGGACTCAAGCCGGCCTCTTATTATGGTTGTCTGCTGCTCAGGCCGCCGGAGGTTTGCCGCTTCGATGACGCCGAAAATCCAGTCCTCCTCGACCGGATCCTGACGACGCTCGGGGCGGAGGCCCGTCCCTGGTCCTTCAAGACCGACTGCTGCGGGGGGAGCCTGACCATCAGCAAGACGACGATCGTAACGAAGATGGTGGACAAGCTGATGAAGATGGCGCGCGAGGCGGGGGCGAACTGCCTGGTGACGGCCTGCCCGGTCTGTACGGCGAATCTGGACATGCGGGCGTCGGCGGGCGCTAAACTCCCCGTTTTCTACTTCACGGAACTGGCGGCGCTGGCAATGGGGCAGGAGGGACCGGAGGGGTGGTTCAAGCTGCACCAAACAGATCCGCGCCCGCTACTCCAAGGGCTGGGGCTTCTGTAAAATCCCCTCCCCAAAATCCCCTCCCCCCTGGCGGGGGAGGGTGAGGGTGGAGGGGGGCGGCAATGTAAACGATCTCATTTACGACCGAAAAGGGAAATTATGGAAAAAAGGCTCATCAAGAAGGAGACGCTGGCCGGAATCGTCGGGGAACTGGCGGGAAAGATGCGGGTCTGCGCGCCGATGAAGGCGGAGGATCAGGTCCTCTTCCGGATCCTGGAGGCGGGTGAGAAACCGCTCGTTGATTTTGCGAATACGAAAAACGCGCCGAAAAACTTCCTCTTTCCCCGGACCGAGACGCTGCTGAAATTCACCCGGACCGGGAAGGGGATGGTCCGGGCCGGGGAGCCGGAGGAGGGGGAAAAGACCCTCCTGTTCGGCGTCCGCCCCTGCGACGCCAGGAGTTTCACCCTTCTGGATATGCTCTTTGACCAGGAAAAGTACAAGGACCCCTACTACATCGACAAGCGGGCGAAGACGACCATCGTGGCGATCGCCTGCGTCCATCCCCCCTATACGACCTGCTTCTGCACCTCCGTCGGGGGAAGCCCGGTCGACTCCGTTGGGGTGGATCTGCTGCTGACCGACCTGGGAAATGAGTATCTGGCCGAGTTCCTCACGCCGAAGGGGGAGGAGCTTCTCGCGGCCTTCGGGGGATCACCCGCAGGCGCGGAGGCCGAAAAGGCGAAAGAGGGGATCGCGGCCAGGGCCGCCGGGGAGATCGCCTCCCACATTCCGGCCCATGAGATCAAACCGATCCTGGATACCCACTTCGAGGACCCGTTCTGGAACACGCTCCATCAGAAATGCCTCGCCTGCGGCACCTGCACCTACCTCTGCCCCACCTGTCACTGCTTCGACATCAGCGACGAGGTGAAGCGGGATGACGGCATCCGCATCCGGAACTGGGACTCCTGCATGTTCCCCATGTTCACGAAGGAGACCTCGGGCCACAATCCGCGTTCTTCCCAGAAGGAGCGCTGGCGCCAGCGGGTGATGCACAAGTTCCGCTATTACCCGGACAATTTCAATGCAATCGCCTGCGTCGGCTGCGGGAGATGCGTGATGGCCTGCCCCGTTAACCTGGATATCCGGAAGATCGTCACGGACATCGCAAAAATATAACTGTCGGAGAGCGTCATGCAGAATCCATACATACCCGCCCCTGTCGAAGTGGTCAAGATCGTAACGGAAGTGGACACGAAGGACATCAAGACCTTTCGCTTCGCCTTTCAGAACAAGGAGGACGAGGCCGCCTTTCAGTACCTGCCGGGGCAGTTTGCGGAACTTTCGATCTTCGGGAAGGGGGAATCGCCGATCGGCATCGCCTCCTCGCCGACGCAGCCCGGTTATCTGGAATTCACCGTCCAGAAGGCGGGGGTGGTCACGTCGGCCCTCCATGAGATGGAAGTCGGGACTGTGATGGGGATTCGGGGCCCCTTGGGGAATTCCTGGCCCATCGATTTCCTGGCCGGCAAGAATATCGTGATCGTCGGCGGCGGTTTCGCCTTTACGACGCTCCGGTCGCTGATCAACTACATGATCGACGACAAGAACCGCGCCCGCTTCGGATAGATCACCGTGATCTTCGGGGCGTGGATTCCGGGGCTGCTGATCTACAAGGATGAACTCGCCGCGTGGGCGAAGCGGGACGATATCAACCTCAACGTCACGGTGGACAAGGGCGATGCGGACTGGAAGGGCAGGGAGGGGTTTGTTCCGACGGTCTGCAGGGAGGTCGCCCCGAGCTCCGAAAACGCGGTGACGGTGATCTGCGGCCCCCCGATCATGATCCGGTTCACGCTGCCCGTCTTCTTCGAACTCGGCTTTTCGAAGGAGAACATCATCACCTCGCTTGAGATGCGGATGAAGTGCGGGATCGGGAAGTGCGGCCGCTGCAACGTGGGGGAAAAATACGTCTGCAAGGACGGCCCGGTCTTCTCGCTGGCCGAGCTCGACAAGCTGACCAAGGAGTACTGATTGCTTCCCTTTCGGAACGGCCTTTGTTCCCAGGGAAAATCCGCTATCCGAAAAAAGAGGGAGCCTGCCGGCTCCCTCTTTTTGTTCATAGAATATTGCTTACTTTGGAATTCCCCTTCTCTCTTTCACTCTTCGATAACGACCCCTTTTTTCTCGATCTCTTCGCCAAAACCGGATTTATCCTCACCCCGGATGAAAAGGTGGGGTTCTATCAGCACGTCGATATCCACCGCCACATGGTAAAGGCTGGACATCAGCTTCAGGTAATCCACGTTGTCGTCTAATCTGTCGATAAAAAGACCGATATCGATATCGCTGTATTCCTCCGGCCTGCCAGACACATAGGAACCGAATAATATGTCATCAGCGCTTTGATTCCACGCCAGTCTCCCAACGACAGTAGGGAGCCATTGCCACCGGTCCTATAGAGCCAGTCATCTGATTTTCCCGTCCTGGGATACCCAGTCCATCTCATTTTTTATTATTGCCTTTAGATTTTCTGATTACAGGGTTAAGCCGTGACCATCAACGATTGTGATTGTGGTGGTTATGGAGAAGATACCGTGTTGCCAATGTGGGAGATATTTCATTCCCGATCCGCGTCAGAAGAATCAGCGTTATTGTAGGGAGAAGGCATGCCAGCGGGCCAGGAAGTCGGCCTGGCAGCGGGAGAAGATGGTGAGCGATCCGTTTTACCGGGCCAATCAGAAACAGAGCCAGGCAGATTGGTTAAGCAGGAACGCCGATTACTGGAATCGTTACCGGGCGGCGCATCCGAAGCAGGCGGATCGCAACCGGGATTTGCAGAAGGTTCGGAACAAACATCGTCATTCGCGAGATGTTGTCAAGATGGACACGTCGGTGATTGCAAAGATGGACGCGTCACGATCGGGCAAATCATCTGTTGGATCATGGCTTCCGGGTTCTTTCTGGTTGGTTCCGGTGATTGCAAAGATGGACGCGATAAAAGTAATTTTACACCAGATTCCAGCCACATAACGATGATTGCAAAGAAGGACGTGATCGACTTAGAGATTCTTTTACTGATAGTCGTGCCGAAAATCCTGGTTCATTTTGGAAAGGAGACGGCGATGATCAAAAAAAGAATCCTCAACCCTGGAAGAGTCAGACAGATTGCCGGCGGGTTTAGTTACATTCCCCATCGGTTTCTCACGGGTGGTTTTTTAGCCTCCCTGGAGCAGAAGGAGATCCTGCTGTATCTGTTTTTGATTCTGGTGTCCGACCGATACGGTCTTTCTTACTACAGCTATGACATGATCTGCTCTTTGATCCAGTTGACCTTGGACGAGTATATCGAGGCCAGGGATGGATTATTGAAGAAGGATCTTATCTGCTTCGATGGGAAGATTTTCCAGGTGCTCGATCTTCCCGCTGCGCCGAGCTGTGCGGCATCGCCGTCCTACGAAGATCCGGCCGTGGTTGCCCGGATGATCCGGCAGTCCTTACAGGAGGCGCGGCCATGATTGACAGAAAAACAGTCTTCGAGATCCACCGGCTTAAAAATGCAGGGTATTCGGCAAGGCAGATTGCCAGGGAGATGCGGCTCGGCAGGGACACCGTTAAAAAATACCTGGCGAACCCGGAAGCCACTGTTGCCGCGAAGAAACCCAATGTTTCCAAGCTTTCTATCTATTGCGACCTGGTCGACTCGCTTCTGGAAGAGTACCCCCTCGTGCAAGCCCCTGTGGTGCTTCAGAGGATTCAAGAAAAGGGGTTTGATGGCCGGATCACGATTGTCCGGGATTATCTTCGGAAAGTACGGGAGAAGGCCCTGAAAAACAGACAGGTATTCATTCGTTTCGAGTCCGCTCCGGGTAAGCAGATGCAGATAGACTGGGGACACTTCGATGCCCTTCCCTATGGGGTAACCAAGCGAAAGCTCTACGCCCTGGCGGTCATAGAATCTTACAGCCGAATGCTTTATGTCCAGTTTACCCACAGCCAGAGACAGGAGGTACTCCATCAGGGCCTCCTGAACGCCTTCCGGTTTTTCGGCACGTCACCGGAAGAGATCGTCGTCGATAATATGTTGACTGCCGTCACGGAGCGCTGGGGGCGCTTTGTCCGTTTCAACGACGCTTTCCTGGACTTTTTGAGGCCCTTCAAAATCGTCCCGGTGGCCTGCAACATCCGGTCACCCCAGGAAAAAGGAAAAATCGAAAGAAGCATCCAATATATGCGCCAGAACTTCTGGCCCGCGAGAACCTTTGCTGATCTGATGGATGTGCAAAACCAAGTCAATCAGTGGTGCGATACCGTCGCCAATGTCCGCATCCACCAAACCACGGGCGAAAAACCGCAAGATCGGTTTGCCAAAGTCATTCCCAGACCATTACCGGAAGGATTGCCGGATTGCCGGGAGACGGAAACGGTCCTGGTACACAAGGATTTTGCCGTGATCTTTGACGGCAACCAATATACGGCGCCGCCCTGGACAGTGGGGAAACATCTCATCCTGAAGGCGGATTTTAACACCGTTGCCCTCTATCATCTGCAAAAGCAGGTGACAGCCCACTTCCGTTCATGGGAACGCAAACAGCGCATCGAGCTTCCCTCTCATCGGGAACAGGTCAAAAAACTCCAGAACAAATTATGGCGACAGCGGGACATCGCCCTCCTGTCATCCCTTTGTCCGGAGGCTGTCGATTATCTGTCCGCAATCGCCCTGGCAAGACAACCGGTCCAAAAAACCGCTGTCATACTTTTAACCCTCAAAGACGAATACGGGGAGGCGGCCCTCATCTGCGCCGTCAGAAAAGCCATTGCCCACAAAGCCTATGGAGCCGAATACATCCGGAATATCCTCCACCAGGAGAGCACCCCCAAAAAGCTGCATCCTCCGGTAAAGCTCAAAAACGAAGAACTAAACAATCTCAGATTGGCCGCGCCATCCCTGGCCGAATATGACGCTTTTATACTCAAAAGGAGACGAGACCATGAATGAACAAAACATCGAATCCGTCATCGAAAAACTTAAGGCGTTGCGAATGAAGACCGCCGCCGAGCACCTTGTCCGAATCCTCCAGCGGGCAGATACGCAAAACCTGCCGCCTCTTATGATCATCGAAGCCCTGGTCGACATCGAAGGAGAAATGCGACAGAAAAATCGTATCCTTCGGCGCTTCAAGCAATCAAGGCTCCTTGAAAAACCAACCATCGATCAGTTCGACTTTCACTTCCACATCTCCCGGCAAAAACAGAAAACAAAAATCCTCAACCTGATGGATATGACCTTTATATCCCCCAAAAAAGATGTCCTGTTCATCGGAAATACCGGCGTGGGAAAAAGCTTCCTGGCAAAATGCATCGCCTTTGCCGCCACCCAGCGTGGCGTCAAAACCCTCTTCACCACCGCCATGGATATGATCAATCTCCTCACCGCCGCCGATGTCGATCGTTCTCTATTCAAAAAACTCCATGATTATCAGGTGCCTGATCTTCTGGTCATCGACGAAGTCGGCTATCTCCCCCTCGGCACCCAAGGCTCCAACCTCTTCTTTCAGGTTATCAGCGCCCGGCATCAAAAGAAATCAACCGTCATCACCAGCAATCTCATCTTTGCAGAGTGGGGAAATATCTTCGACAACACCACCGTTGCTACCGCTATCGCCGATCGACTCGTCCATAACTCCGAAATCATTCTCATGGAAGGACCAAGCTATCGAACGAAAAACAAAAGCTGAATGGATAAGTACGATACATTGTGAATGGTTGAGACCAGAACCGCTAAGTCCTTTCTGGCCAAACCAAAGGAATAATGATACAAGGTTCGAAACTTGGAAGGGAACTACTGCGCCTACTCAACGACATGGCCTCATTTTATCCGCTGAGGTTGGCCCAGTTCCTGACCGGCGGTAACA
>JAURXV010000064.1 GCA_030654195.1 Syntrophales bacterium
CAAAACTTTGACAGGGAGACCCCGGCTATGGTTTACTTCAACACGCTACCGCAGAAACAGGCTGCGGCATGACCATAAACCAGGAGCGCTTTACCACTTATAAATCCCTGTCTCCTGTCCTAACAACCCAGACCACCTCAGAAGGGGGGAATATTTTTCATTGACAAACGGTTTTTATTTGCTATAGTCACGCGCCATTGCAAACTGAGCGGGCGTAACTCAGTGGTAGAGTGCCACCTTGCCAAGGTGGACGTCGACGGTTCAAATCCGTTCGCCCGCTCCATTTTTTTTCCGAACGGCGGCATAGCCAAGTGGCTAAGGCAGCGGTCTGCAAAACCGTTATTCCCCGGTTCAAGTCCGGGTGCCGCCTCCAGATCGTAAAGGGGGGCAGCAATATTCGGCTTGCCCCTTTTTTTCATGGCATTTCGGCGGTGCGCCTGGATGGATACGGCCGCGGAAATCACCTATCGGAACCCCCCCGTTGCCGATAAAGACCGTTATCAACCCTTCAACCCGAACAACCGTTGCATGGAGGCGGACATGAAGATTCAGGTCAGAAAAGGCAGCTTGGCGGAACATGAAACCGAAGCGGCCGTCGTAACCCACTTCGAGGGTGAAACCGGGTTGGAGGGGGCAGCCGCGCTGTTAGACGAGAGGAGCGGCGGTCTGATCGGCGACATCATCCGCCTCGGCGATTTTACGGGCCGGACGAATCAGATTTCCGTCATCTACACCCGGGACGGTTTTCCGGTCAAGCGGATCGTCATCGCGGGGCTGGGGAAGAGAGCGGATTTTACGCTAGAGCGTCTGCGGGGGTCGTATGCCAAGGCTGCGCAGCAGATCCGATCCCTGAACATCGGCGAGTTTTCCTCCGCGCTTCATTTCAGAGGCATCGACCTGCCGCTTGAACGGATGGCCGAAGGCGTCGTGGAAGGGGTGCTTCTGGGCCTTTATCGTTTCCTGCCGTTCAAGACCGTCGATCGGGAGCCGAACCACGAGATTGCCGGGTTTACCCTTCTGGAATCAGATGAGGCGGCATACAAGGCCGTTCGTGCCGCGGCCAAGACGGCCGGGATCATCGCCGCCGCGGTTTCGTTTGCGCGCGATATCGTTTCCACACCGGCGAATGAGATGACCCCGACGGATCTCGCAAACGAGGCGCGGGAGAGCGCCAAGGGGAAGAACATCCGCTGTACGGTGCTCGATGCCGAACAGATGAGGAAACTCGGGATGAACGCCCTGCTGGGTGTGGCCCGGGGAAGCCACGCGCCGCCCCAACTGATCACCCTCGAATACCGCGGCGGGAAGAAGTCGAGCCCGGTGATCGCGCTGGTTGGAAAGGGGATCACCTTTGACAGCGGCGGGATCTCCATCAAGCCGTCCGAAAAGATGGACCTGATGAAGACGGACATGGCTGGCGGGGCGGCCGTGATTGCGGCCGTACGAGCCGCGGCGGAGCTGGGACTGCCGCTGAATCTGGTCGGCATTGTGCCGGCGACGGAGAACCTGCCGGGCGGCAATGCCTACAAACCCGGCGACATCCTCACCTCCCTCTCCGGCCGGACGATCGAGGTCGTAACGACCGATGCCGAAGGACGACTGATCCTGGCGGATGCCCTCACGTATGCCGGCCGTTACAAGCCCGCCGCAATCATCGACCTGGCGACCCTCACGGGGGCCTGTGTCGTGGCCCTGGGTGATCACGTCATCGGGATGATGGGAACGGATGACGGGCTGAAGCAGGAGATCCGCGAAGCCGCCGATCTCACCGGAGAAAAGGTGTGGGAGCTGCCGCTCTGGGAGGAGTATCACGAACTGATCAAGGGCGATGCGGCGGATTACAAGAATTCCGGCGGCAGGGCGGGCGGGGCCATCACGGCGGCCGCGTTTCTGAGCAAGTTTACCGGCGATACCCCCTGGGTCCATCTTGATATCGCCGGTCCCGCCTGGCTCACGAAGGAAAAACCCTATATCCCCAAGGGCGCCTCGGGGGTAGGGGTTCGCCTCCTGGTCCAGTTTCTCCGGAACCGGTATCCGATCGGGAAAAAATAGGGACGACAGGGAATGGCCGGCAGAATGGGACCGATTCTGGAAGCCAGAGGTCTCCGCACCCATTTTGAGACGGAGCGCGGTAATGTCCGGGCGGTTGATAAAAAATGCTTGCATTTTCAAAAAATGGATGTTACGCAAAGCCATCCGCCCGGAAAATAGCCCGTACATTGGGTTTGATGGGATAATGATGAAGGGCGGGGCAGGGAAAAGTTGGGTGTTCATAACTTGCAGAACAATCAAGCCACCACCGGTTCAGGGCGCGCTCCTGAAAAGGGGTGGTTTTTTTGTGCCTCCAGGTTGTGAAGCCCGCTTGGACAAATATCAGGAAAGGGGGGTGTACGGATTTGGCAGAAGGCAAGGTAAAGTGGTTCAACGAGAAAAAGGGGTTTGGCTTTATCGAGAATGATGAGGGCGGGGATGTCTTTGTACATTTCAGTGCCATTCAGGGCGAAGGCTTCAAGACGCTTTATGAGGGTCAGCGAATTCGCTTTGACATCGAGCAGGGCAAAAAAGGACCTGCAGCGGTAAACGTTCAGCCATTATAAGGAAACATTTACAACCGTGGAAGTCCCGGTCGCCCGATGCGGCCGGGGCTTTTTTTTCACGCGAATCTTGGGCGTCGCCCGGATATCCGGTCGAACAATCTCTTCATCGGCATTCCCGAAGAGCGTTGCGGATGAATCGGGAAATGACAGAGGGTTTCATTCCATGATCATTGAAGGTAGATCCATCCGAAGGTTTCGGGAAAGATACAATCTTCTCGTCGTCCTGGGACCGACCGCTTCGGGCAAGACGGGACTCGCCGTCCGTCTGGCGCGAAGGATCGGCGGGGAGATCCTCTCGGCGGATTCCCGTCAGGTCTACCGGGGAATGGATCTGGGGACGGGAAAGGACCTCTCCGAATACGGCCGGGAAGGGGAGGCCGTCCCCGTTCACCTGATCGACATCTGCGATCCGGGGGAGGAATTCAGCCTCTTTGCCTTCCAGGACCGTTTTTACCGGGCCTTTCAGCAGATTTCGCAACGGGGAAAGATCCCGGTGATGGCGGGAGGTACGGGGCTCTATCTGGATTCCATTCTCCGGGGATACCAAATGACGGCCGTTTCGGAAAATCGCGACCTTCGCGATCAACTGGCCGGGGAGGGGATGGAACTCCTGCGACGGCGTTTCCGCCTGCTCTGTCCGGATGCTCACAACACCACCGACCTGCTGGAACGGAAAAGAGTCATCCGCGCGATCGAGATCGCCGAATTCGTGCGCGACCATCCCGGTGCAGCGGCGTTGCCAATCACCGTTACGCCGCTGGTGATCGGGATCCGTTGCGAAAGAGAAGCATTGCGCCGAATGATCACCGCCCGACTGAAAATGCGTCTGGAGGCCGGAATGATTGAGGAGGTCCAGCGCCTTCATGACCGCGGGATCGGATGGGAGCGGATTGACGCCTTCGGCCTGGAATATCGCTACATCGCCCTTTATCTCCAGCAGAAAATCACCGCGGAGGAGATGTTTCAAAAGTTGAATACCCGAATCCATCAGTTTGCCAAGCGGCAGGAAACATGGTTCCGGCGGATGGAGAGGAACGGCGTCCGGATCCACTGGATCGAAGGCGCCGATGAAGAGGCCGCGCTTGGCCTGATCATGGATCTTGCGTAATGAATCGCCCCGGGAACATCGACAAATATCTTGAAAATTATGCAATCTCACCGAAGCTGACATTCAATACCGGATTCTGGAAGAACTGCGATCCCGTTTTCCCGAATCGTAGATAACATATTTCTCGTATTCGGCAAGGGGCCGGTAACTGACGTCGTCATATAAACTGTTGCTGATCAAGCCCCGTGTGGCCGTGCATATTCTTTCGGTTAACCTGGGCACCTGTGATCGCTTACTATAAATCATCGTAGTCCGTGGGCGTTAAGAACTTGAACCAGTATCGCTGTGCAGGCCAGTTTGCGGAGCTTTTAAAAATTCAAATTCAAGATGCTACTTAAAGTCTGTAGATTTACAGGGGGCACTTGTATAGTGTGCCCATCGTAAGTGTGAACCTCTGAATTAAATCATACGGTGTAAAACATGGCAAAAACATCTGCCCACGGCCAGACATTAAGACTTATCCTTGCCCAAAATGTTCGCACTTATCGAGCAAAGAACAAAATATCTCAGGAAGAGCTTGCCGCGAGATGTGGCCTTCACCGCACCTACATCGGTTCCATCGAACGCACCGAAAGAAACGCAACTTTGAGTACATTGGAGGTAATCGCAACCGCCTTGGGTGTATCCGTGGTCAATTTACTCACCGAATCAAGCAATAATAATGAGTGATACAAAATACCCCTTCCATATTGCTCAAAGCGGACTGTCCATCTTTGAACCCATAACGGATCGAAATCTCTGGATACCCACCTCCGAGCTGGAAGTCCTTTTAAACAAGGGACTAAGGGGGCGATCTTTAAAAGGGCTGCCGCTGCGGACTCGTTCCAAAGTGCTTAAACAGTGGGTTTGCCAAGTTCTCGGCTATCCGATCCCCCCGACCTTTAAGAAAACCCGTCCCCGATTTCTCGGACAGTCCTTTGATACCTATATCCAAAAGTCAAATAATCTCCAGATATGGAATGAAGACATTACCCCTACCCGGCGGTATGTTGTCGTGCGCCTGATCGCTAATGATACCATTGAAAAAGTCAAAGTTGTCACCGGAGATGTTTTAGCGGCCCTCGATACAACCGGTACGCTTACACAAAAGTATCAAGCCCGGCTGACAATCGGAACCCATGATAAAGAGCTGGTTGTCCATGAAGATACGGTGCATTTAAAAACAATCCTAAAAAATGTTGATTTCCCAACAGCATTGAAGGGAAAACCTACTGACCAACCTGATCGTGAGACCCTGTTACCGATCAGAGAGATTTTTCAACGGCTGTCACACCTCGTCGGCAAGAATTTTCTCAATGCCGGCTATGACCAGGAGCGTAATCGGGGTGCAGAACTCCATCGCCTTGTTTGCCGAACCCTTGGTTATGAGAATTATCAGGATGACGGCAGGTTCCCTGACATCCGCCATCAACTCCTTGAAGTCAAGCTACAAACTTCTCCGACGATTGATTTGGGACTCGTCAGGCCAGATAGCGAGGGATTTCTTGACCTGCCAGCCCTGCACGGTGTGACGATCCGCCATTGCGATGTACGCTACATACTTTTCTATGCCCGCATAGACGGCGATCTTGTTTCCCTGACCCATATGTATTTAACGACGGGAGAAGCTTTTTTCCGGCGTTTTCAGCAATTTCAGGGCAAAGTTGTGAACAGGAAGCTGCAAATACCGCTGCCTAACGATTTTTTT
The DNA here is from genome assembly GCA_030654195.1 of Syntrophales bacterium. GTDB lineage: Bacteria > Desulfobacterota > Syntrophia > Syntrophales > UBA5619 > UBA5619. The sequence goes on from JAURXV010000064.1 coordinate 5,393, forward strand.
GATTAGCCACACCAAAAGCTTCCCCGACGAGTCGATCAATTTCTTCCGCCAAGTCGTCTCCCTCAGGCGATGGTGTTATTGAATAAATTTTCTTAGTTTTACTGACAATTTCCTTAGATAAGGCCCTGGCCGGGTCAGGCAAGGGAAATTGCTCTACATATTGCGTCAGGAAACGCCTTCGTCCGGAATAGAGTTTGTTATTAAATTTATGATCATAAAAAGTTTCAACAAACGAAGAATTGCCCACGGCCAAAGCAAGCCACAAAATATCCGCCACCGATGCCTGATTGCAGGTAAGCCAATAACAATCACCATTTACAATGGCACCGCTCGTATCAAGCCAACACGTGGCATTTTTGGAAATATCTCTGAACACAATCTTCGGTTGCGCCCACATATGGGGATGATGAGGAACCCAGATTTCAAACCATTGGCGTCCTGATTTCATGACGTAGTCCCTTTTCTCCAATATGGAGCGGTAACGGTTCAGGTACGCGGCAGTTTTCGGATATTTCTCAAGATCGACAGTTTTTCGTTTCCCGTTTTCTGTAACATGGGGATACAGGATTTTCTTTTGCGGCGTTGTATCCATGGCCTTATATCGTCTGGCAATATGATGGGTAATTAAGGGTTTCAACAGTTCCGGTTGTTCTTCCCGGTCCATGTCATCCCAATCGGGATTGATGAATACATCGTCAGCCGTTGTTTTTACCCCGACGCGTATCTTTCCGATATCTCCAAATGTACAGTAGGTATTCTCCCTTACTTTTCTTAACCAGTCATCTGTTCCTTTGACGTTTAACCGCCACACATCGCCGGAATTTGTACCAAAATCAAGATTGCCGTGCTGAACGTGATAGCATTGATCGTTAGCCAAACGCACAATACCGGTCACGGCAAGGGCTTCAATGACATTATTACAGCGATAGTCCTCTGATATGTCGTCTGTTGAATAGATTGTCGAAAACTTGGCCGCTCTCATTTCTGAGGGCAAGGCGTGATTTCTACGTTTGGCCAGGATCACTGCCGGTAATACAGCCGCCTCAAAAAGCTGCGTATCGCCAAAATCCCATACATGTATAATATCAAAAATCTCGGTCATGCTTTTTCGGACGCTGTTTCCAGACCTTGTTTTCATAAAACGGTTGGATACAATGACGCCGATAATACCGCCGGTCTTTAAAACTTCGGCCATTCCGGCGATAAATGCATAATAGAGATCGACGCGTCCCGATAAATGAAATTGCCGCGCCAGCTTTTGCGCCAACTTTGCCCCCATAACCTGGGTTCGCACATAAGGAGGATTGGCAATAATAACATCGAAAGGCTCAATATTAACCGTATTAAAGAGATCGTTACCATTATTGGTCTGAACGAAATCAAGAAAGTTTTCATTAAAATACTTCTGAGAAACAGCAGGAAACAATGCACGCAAACGCTCGGAAGCATACAAAGCCGCGTTTTTGTCCGTATCGAACCCCGTCACTTCTACATTGACGTAGCCGTTTGCTGACAATTGATTCAATATCGACTTCAATAACTCACCGTCGCCGACGGCAGGATCCAGGACCCGCAACATTTTACTTTTATCGCTGTCACGCAGACTGCTGATGATTTCTCCGGCAAGAAAATCGGCAAGAATGGCAGGCGTATAGTGAGCGCCAACCGGTTTTCGCTGTTCCAATGATAAATATCCTGAAGGCTGAGACATTTTCCCCTTATTGTATTCACTGCTTGATGGTTATTTGCCGTGAAAGGCGGAACATCTTTTGGCTACTTATAGTATTCTTTCTTTCCCTTTGTCAAGAAGGAGTTTTAGCATCCCTATACAAGTTAGCGCGCAATTTACGCAATCCTATGATAATCATCGCGTCCTTTTCCTTGATGGCGTCTATCATCATAACACGTTTCCGGCAGCATCATGTCCCCATTGGCGGGGCGAGAGCTTTTGGTGGCGGTCTAGCCCTTATCAGCCATAGTCCCAGATGATTGAGGATATTTCGGGGCATCGACTGGTCCTCGATGAAACTGATGATCCGCATGGACCCCTGTCATTTCGGGCAGACCAGGGGATCAACTTCCCTCGGCTTTCCCGGCATACGCCTTCTCCATTCCAACGCCTTCCGCGATGAAGGACAGGACCAGCGTATTGATGCTGACGCCCTCCTGCTTGGCAAGAGCGGCGAGCTTTGCATGGAGGCTTTTTGGAACACGCTGAACAAACTTGCCGGGCATTCCGGTAGAGAAAGGCGACGGGATTGGTCTCCCCCATTCAACCTGCGCTCCCATCCAGCAGTCAAAGGCGTCCTTGCCGTTTTCAATCGCCTCTTCCGGCGTCTCCCCGTCGGACATGCAGCCTGGCAGATCGGGAAAAGTGATCAGAAACCCGCCCCCCTCTGCGTCGGAAAGAGGCTTGACCTCAAAAGAGTAATCTGCAAATTTTGGTTTCATAGGTCATACCTCCTTGATCTTGTCAATCAATTCAAGAAAACGGATAATATACACGGCTTTGATGGGAGAGTTTGAATGATATCGCATGTGATGTTACCCGTCAAGAAAAAAATGAACAAAAAATGATCGCGTATTTATCCTTCTCGTGGTAACTTTCCACCCACCCTAAACCTCCTCCGCCAAGGGGGAGGGGATTGATTTGAGCGTGTATTTAAGAGTTACATGGTACTGGGGAGGAAGACCCCGTTAATCCTGGCGTCCCTAACCTTGTCTGATCAACGGTTTTCCAGAATGAATCGCCCCCGAAACATCGACAAATACCTGAAAAAATATGCAGTCTCTCCGATGCGTTCCCTTCTGACGGCATCGGTCGCAGGCGTGGATCAGGCGGTCGTCATTCCGGCCCTGGCGGAGAGTTCCTCTCTCTTCCGCACGCTCGCCTGCATCGCCGCGAATCCCTCCGGCGAGCTCCGCCGGACCCTCCTTGTCTGCGTTGTGAACAACCATCGACCGCCTGTCGCCGCTGAAGAAGAGATCCGCGACAACCAGGTAACGCTGACCATCCTCAAGGAACTCATTGCCGGGCGCAAACCTTCCGTAGCCGGACCTGCCGTGCTGAAGGGTGATCTCGAACGGATTGCCGGAAGCGGGCTTCGGCTGGGCTGCATCGACGCCTCTTCCGCGGATGCGGAGATCCCGGACCGGGACGGCGGGGTGGGGACGGCGAGGAAGATCGGCATGGATGCCGCGCTGGCGGTTCTCAGCGGACGGGGGCCGGGTGGAGGGGTGATCTGCTGTCTCGATGCGGACACGTTGGTGATGGAGAACTATATTGCCGCGGTTCACGCCCATTTTTCGAGGACGGACGATCCGGCGGCCGTCGCGGGCTATGCCCATCAGAAACCTGCCGATCCAAGGCTGCTGGCGGCAATCTGCTGCTATGAGATCTTTCTGCGGGCCTATGTGATGGGCCTCGCGTTTGCAGGTTCTCCCTACGCCTTTCATGCGATCGGCTCGACGATGTCCTGTACGGCGCAGGCCTATGCGGCCGTCCGAGGGATGAACCGGCGGAAGGCCGCAGAGGATTTTCACTTCCTCGACAAGCTTGCCAAGCTCCGGAAAGTAGGCCATATTGGAACTACGACGGTTTTTCCCTCTTCGCGGCCCTCGGACAGAGTGCCCTTCGGAACCGGGCAGCGAATGCTGCGGTTCATGAACGGGGGGATGGACGAATACCGCCTCTATGATTCCCGGATTTTCGCGATTCTCCGGGAATGGCTGTCCGGGATGGAGGCCGATCCGGACAGGGATTCGGAAGCCATCCTGGCTGCCGCCCGAAAGATCCATTCGGGCCTGAAGGCGTATCTCGATCTTTCCCGGTTCGCAATCGATTGGCCGGTCATCCGCCGGAACTGCCCGGATGCCGAACACCTCCGGCGTCAGTTCCATGTCTGGTTTGACGGCCTGAAGACCCTGAGGCTGGTTCACCACCTCAGCCGCTCTGCATTTCCTCCCGTCCCCATGTTTGAGGGTCTGAAGGGCCTTCTCGACCAAATGGGGCAAG
>JAURXV010000067.1 GCA_030654195.1 Syntrophales bacterium
CCCGGCGATCCGCGATCTTTACGCCCGCTTCAAGGAGAATCGCGGCTTTCAGCAGACCCGCGCCCTGATCCGGATCATGCGGCTCATCGTTTCCCATCTGTGGAGTTCGGGTGCGGCGGCAAAACACGGATTGATCGGCCCTCACGAATTCGACCTTCAGGACGCCTCCATGCTCGGCGAGATTCGGCAGATCAATGCCGGACTGGAGGTAGCCGTTGCCCGCGACATCGCCGCGGAAGGCGGAAGCGCCCTGGCCCAGCAGATCGACGGCGCCGCCTCGACGGACGCCCAGGATATCGCCAGGCTGATCTTTCTTTCCTCCCTCTCCACGGCCACGAACCCCGTCCTGGGGCTCAGCCGTTCCGAAATCCTCGGCGATCTCGCCGCCCCGGAGAGGGATGTCGTGAAGCTGCGCGGCGTCTTCGACCGCCTCCAGTCCGACGCCTGGTATCTCCATGTCTCCCGGGACGGAAAACTCTTCTTCAAAAATGTCGAAAACCTGAAGGCCAAGGTGGCCACCTACGCCAGAAACAAACTCCGGGAGCAGCGGGAAAAGGAACTGCGCGACCGCCTCAATGACATGTTCAAGGTCACGACGCGGCAAAGTATGCCTTCAAGATAATCCCTTTTTTTTCTACAATATTTAGTGTAATTTATGGTATCTTTCTTTGGCAATTCATATCAGAGGCTAATGTTGACCATATGTTCGCAGATAGAATCCGGAGACGAAAAACAATAATGGCAAAGCAAACTGACCCCATAAATGACATATCACCATGCAGCGATGTCTTGCAGCAAAAGACGTTCGCAGAGTTCTTCGCGGGCATTGGGCTGATGCGAATGGGACTTGAAAGGGAAGGATGGACGATCTCATTCGCCAACGACATTGCCGCCGACAAATATGAGATGTATTCAGAACACTTCCGGGGTGCAAAGTCTCATTTTGTTCTTGACGACATACATAAATTGAGCGCCGAGGCTATCCCAACGGTCGCTTTGGCCACAGCGTCCTTCCCCTGCAATGATCTTTCCTTAGCCGGCATGCGTAAGGGTTTGGCCGGCAAAGAATCATCGGCATATTGGGGATTCGTCCGCATACTTGACGAAATGGGCGACCGGCGGCCGCCCCTCGTGCTGCTCGAAAACGTGGCCGGTTTCTTGACGTCTTACGGCGGCCGCGATTTTCAGTCGGCCTTGCTGGCCCTTAATCGCTTGGGCTATGCCGTTGATCCCATGATCATCGATGCTGCCCGATTTGTCCCACAAAGCCGGGTCCGGCTTTTTGTTGTGGGCTGCCTGCAAAATGGGCATGGAATGTGGAAGGTTCAGGAAACGCCCAGTTTCTATGAAAGCGACATACGTCCCAGACCGCTTGCGGAGTTCATCTTGTGTCATCCCGAGATAGTCTGGAACATTAGAGAGGTCCCGCCTTTGCCTGCCAATGCGCCGGCGCTGCCGGACATCTTGGAGGATCTGCCCGATGCATCGCCGTTTTGGTGGAACGACGCGCGGCGGGATTATCTTATAAGCCAGATGAGCGAAAGGCACGCGGCACAGCTTAAAAAAATGATGGAAGGGCGCAAATGGACATACGGCACGGTGTTCCGCCGCATCAGAAAGGGCCGTTCCATGGCAGAGTTGCGAAGCGACTCGGTAGCGGGCTGCTTGCGCACCCCTCGCGGCGGTAGCGCCCGTCAAATATTGATTCAGGCAGGCTGCGGACAGGTTAAGGCCCGCTTCATGACTCCGCGAGAATGCGCGCGGCTAATGGGCGCCGACGACTTTGTCATTAAGGCTGATTTTAACAAGGCGCTCTTCGGATTTGGCGATGCAGTATGCGTTCCCGTAGTTTCCTGGATTGCCAAGCACTACTTGAATCCGCTGGCTGAGGAGATGCTTAAGAATGCCGAGGGAGCGCCTAAGCAGGTCGCGTTTGGCAATTAATCTTACTGCTGTTTACCCTGTTTCACTGCTATATATAAGTATTGCCTGAATGTGGAGGTTGAGCGTGAATAAATTGGAATCGCGGCTTGAGAAATTTGCATTCCAGAACAAGATTAGAGGCAAAGGCCCCCTTTCCCTTGTCCTCGTCGTGACGCGCAAGGCAAGCGAACAGATTCCGCCTTTTGCCGCGGATAATTATCTCACACCGCAGGGAGGTCAGGTTGCGGGACTTGGGCGGGGCGCAGTTCAATCCATACTTGCTGATCACGGCATAGATCGGGTTCTTGCCGAGGAAGGCGGCAGAACAAGCCGAGGAAGCATACAAAAAATGAGGGCTTACGTGGATTTCCTAAATGAGCTCGCGCAGGAAAAACTTCTCGATTTTGACGCTATAGAAAAATGGTGGATCTGCCGCGTTAGAGAATTTTTCAGCTCCAAGCCATTCAGCCTTAAAGTAGATTCTTCAAAGTCGATCAGAAGCATCGTTTCCGATTTGATCGAAGCGGCGTTTGACCGTCAGCGGGCATGTCCAGGCGTTATGGTTGCCGGCGCCGTTATGCAGCACCTGGTGGGAGCAAAAATCGCAACGGCCCTGCCGGATGTCAAAATCAAGCATGAGGGATTCTCCGTTGCTGACGCGCCGGCGGGAAGAAAAGGAGACTTCCTCATCGGCGACACGGCCATTCATGTGACGACAGCGCCGACAGAAGCTCTGATCAGGAAATGCTGCGACAACCTGGCACAAAACCTCAGGCCTTTGGTGATTACCACTCAGAGCGGCGTCGGCGGCGCGATTGCGCTGGCAAAGAACGCAGATGTTGCCGAGCGGATCGACATCTTGGAAATCGAACAATTTATCGCCACCAATGTATACGAATGGAGCGCCTTTCAACAGACAAAACGCACCGTGACCGTCCGGCAACTGGTGGAAGCCTATAATCGCATTATCGATCAGTGCGAGACCGATCCCAGTTTGAAGATTGCGATGGGATAGCGCGGTGGATACGTTTTCGCCAGAAAAACGAAGCGAGATAATGCGTTGCGTGCGCTCGACCGATACGACCCCGGAAAAGAGGGTGCGCTCCCTCCTCCATAAGTTTGGCTTCCGGTTTCGCTTGCATCGAAACGATCTGCCAGGAAAGCCGGACATCGTGCTTCCAAAACACCACACTGTGGTTTTCGTACACGGCTGCTTCTGGCACAGACATCAGGGATGCCCTCATGCAACGACGCCAGCCAGCCGGCAGGAATACTGGCTTCCCAAGTTTGGGCGTACTGTCGAGCGAGATAACAAAAATCAACAACTACTCGGTCAGAAAGGTTGGAATGTGGTTGTTGTTTGGGAGTGCGAGACAAAGGACTTAAGCAAACTGACGGAGGAACTCCTCAGGATTGTGGCCCATGATGCATCATTAGTGTGGCAACGGCAATCCTTGTCTATGGCAATGGCTGCTGAGAAACAAGCAGATTACAATACTGAAAAAAATTCTAAGGTTTCTTAAAGAGTTATATTCTCATCTTACACGAGCACGGGAAATCATATGGTTGGAGTGGATTTGTTTTCAGGTGCAGGAGGAATGGCTTTAGGAGCCAAACAAGCAGGAATCAACGTTAAGCTTGCCATAGAAGCTGATACATACGCGGCGGCAATACGGATCGTCACCGCCTACAGCGCCATCGAGGACATCGACGTGGAACGGGAGCTCCGGCGGGTCCGCAGGGCCGGGGAGTCGTCGCCGCTGACAGACATGATCACCAGTGCCGTCTGGATCGTCTCCGATTTTCTCGTCCCCGACGGTCTGGACAGCGGTATTTGGAAGCGCCTCCTGCCGGAGGAGCGTTTTTATATCAAGGGCGTCGAGATCGAGGCCCACGGGGAATATCGCGACGGCGTCTATCAGGAGTTCGCCCGCGGCTTCGGCATTCGCGATTACCGGGGTCTTCTCGGTAGCGGCGCGGCCAACCAGACCCGCCTGAAGACGCCCGACGAACTCAAGGGGCGTGATCTTTCCGGCGAGGGGTTTGCCGGATCGCTGCTGCGGCAGATCCTCTTTGCCGTGTACAAGACCGCCGAGGAGGATGATCCGCGACCGGAGCTGGACTATCTCAAGCAGGAGATCCCCGGTTACTGGGACCGACGGCAGACGATCATCGCCTTGCTGAACTATCTTTCCCAGAAGCCCTCCACGGCGATGGCGCACTGGAAAAAGGATGTCGAGGCGGCCCATCTCCTTCTGGGGGCTGTGGAAGGAGACGGCGTATGATCCACAGTGATTCTTTCTGCCACAGTCCACAGGGATACGGGGAATGATTCCGTCTGTTCCTTTCTAAGTCGTTAATTTATGATATTTTTGTTCCTGCGATGGATTTCTATCGAAAATTATGATAGTAAAAAATGGCTTTTTTTGACAGACGTATCAACTCATAATTCCACATGAAGATGTTGAGACGTGATCCCAATGGGCTGGAAACCTGAAACTTTGCGCAAACGGCGAGTAATCGCGGTAGATTTATTCGCCGGTGCTGGCGGCATGTCCCTTGGAGCACGCTGGGCTGGCGTCGATGTGCGGTTAGCTGTGGAAATCGATCCTCATGCTACGCGCACATATAAGACTAATCATCCTGGCACGAAGGTCCTCACCAAAGATATCCGTTCCGTGAAGCGGATTCGCACTGGCAAGTCGTCTGACACTCGCATCTTATTTGGCGGCCCCCCCTGCCAAGGTTTCTCAACGTCGAATCAACGAACGCGGAATGCAGAGAACAAGCAAAACTGGCTCTACCGTGAATTCCTGCGACTAGTCAAGCAATGGAAACCGCAATGGGTGGTTTTCGAGAATGTGAAAGGTATTACGGAGACCGAGGGCGGCCTTTTTCTGGAAAAGGTCCAGACTGAACTTAGCTCATACGGTTACACAACAGCATTGTGGGTCCTGAATGCCGCCGATTTCGGGGTTCCCCAATGTCGCTCCCGCGTTTTTGTGGTCGGATCTTCCGATGGACATGAAGTACCTAAACCGCGCTGCCTCCTCACCCCTTCTCGCTACATCACCGTCAAGAAGGCGCTTGCGGGCTTACCGTACCTCTCGAACGGAGCCTCTGAAAACCGCCTGCCCTACCGTACCGCTACACGGTCCGCATACGCCAAGCTCATGCGAGAGGATCTGTCGGATTGTGATAACCATCTTGTCAGTCGGAATGCCCCCCACGTCATTCAGCGGTACGCCCATGTACCGCAAGGCGGCAACTGGGAAGACATCCCGCTGTCGCTCATGGAGAATTATCGGGACCGCACCAGGTGCCATACGGGCATCTATCATAGACTTTCGCTTAAGGAACCATCTGTGGTCATTGGGAACTTCCGCAAGAATATGCTGATTCACCCTGAACAAGACCGGGGATTATCGGTGCGAGAGGCTGCGCGCCTCCAGTCGTTCCCGGATTGGTATGTCTTCCAAGGTTCTATTGGATTTCAGCAACAACAAGTCGGCAATAGCGTCCCGCCCTTACTGGCGCAGGCCGTGTTCGAGGCAATATTGCGTGCAGATTCTCGACCAGCGGAAAATGGTGCAGTCAGGAGCGACAGACTGCCGCACGATGGCAAGACACCCGGCAAGCGGTTCCAGAAGCGCCCGTCCATACTTACCCTCTCAAAAAAGGTGGATTAATGGCCAAAACCACATCACTTGAAGCCATTCTTCGAAAAGGAGCGGAGGCACCAGAGTGCCAGAGGTGCTCTTACCTGGCGAATTACCTCAATATGAAAAGTTACTTGGCGGAGCAATACTATCCGTGGATTCAGGCCAACTGCCCCTGGTTCACAGACCACGGCGAGAAGCACGTGGCGTCCGTCATACAGACTATTGAGCACCTGTTGTCGGGGTACAAGGATGTGAGCTGCCTGGATTCATATTTGCTCCTTGCATCCATCATCTGGCACGATGTCGGTATGCTTGCCACAAGAGCTAACCATGCGCGTCAGGCGGAGACCTTTATCGACAGGGTGCGGACGGCATTTTTCCCCGATCAAACTCTGTACCGCCTTGTAAGCCAAATCACACGAGCACATTCGGGGCGGGATGGCTGGTCCTTCCTCCAGCAATCAGAAGAGGTTTCGCCGTGCTCCCACAAAACATACACAGTGTATCCTCAATCACTTGCGGCCCTGTTGCGCTTCGCGGATGAGGTTTCAGAGACCCGAACGCGGATCAGTCTGGCTCTACTCCCGAACGTGCCACAAGAGCAACAGATATACTGGGAATATGCCAATGGTATTACTGCTTCGAAACCAGAACCAGCCAGACGTCGCTTGCTGTTGGCTATCGAATTGCAGCGGACAGCGGCAGTGCGACGATTCCCCTGTCCGTCGGACCTTCATGATAGGGCAGATACCGCAGGGAAGGTCAGCTTGATCGAGTACGCGGTCTGTCGCCTCGAGAAGATGAACAATGAGAGAGCTTACTGCTTCCCTTATCTGACGCGTTATGCGGACATCCTGACCGTTGAAGTCAGACTACAAATCTGTGAGGGCACCGATACGAAATTCGTCGAAAACATCATCTTCGGTGATGGTGGGATGAGCAACTCAGACTATCCGGCAATAAAACTCTTCGACCAATTCTTTGAGACATATCCACAATTGGCGCCAGGAAATCTGGTAGGAGGCATTTAAGATGACTGATCCTACAAACGAGAAGACTCCGACCCCCTTTCTGCACAACCCCTTCAGCGTAAATAGTCCCGAAGAACTCACGCGGGAGCAAATCGTGAAGCTCTTCGTTGCGCAATACACCAGAATCGAAACAATCAAGGAGCGAAAGCACACGTTCATTTGGGGCGCGCGCGGGTCTGGCAAGAGCATGATGTTGCGATACCTAGAACCATCATGCAAAGCCATTGTGCATGAGAGCTTGGACGCCTTCCTCAAGAAGGAGGATTCGTTCATTGGCGTCTATTGTCCGTGCAAAGAGGGGCAGTTCAACAAGGTCGAACTGATGCTTCTTGAACAGAGCGCCCGTCTTGTGATAACCGAGCATCTCATGAACCTCGCGGTGGCGCGGCAGGTTGTGCGTTGCCTTGATGAGCAGTATTCCGCCGATCGGCTTGACACGAGCGAGACTGCCCGCTTTGCCAAGAACACGTTGCTGTTGTTTGACAAGGCCTCCATAGCGGCTTCCCTCGCGCAGGCCGACGACACGTCTGATCGGACTCAAGCTCCCCTGCAGTGGTTGAGTGATCTCTTCCAAGCTGAGCTTGCCAAGATCGCGCGATTCCTCCGAGACCTAGCGCTGAAAAACGGTAAGGCACGCTATGATGCCGCGACGACCGGCTATCACGACTTCTTGCTGCCATTCGTGCGTGCAGCTCGCTCGCTGTTCCGCTCGTCATCAGCCCCAATCTATATACTCTTAGACGATGCGGATCGTCTCCTTCCGCTGCAGCAGCAAATCGTGAATACGTGGATGGCCAACCGAGACCAGCGTGATATGTGTCTGAAGGTGTCGTCGCGAAGAGAGGGATACTTGACCTTCACCACGCGTGATGGCGTCGAGATCGAAGAACCGCATGACTACTCGACGGTCGATGTTGATGAACTGTATACGGAATCAAAATCTGATTATGCCAAGAAGGTCAGACTCATTGCTAATCGCCGATTGGAGCTGTCGGAGGTTCCGACTAAAGACGTAGAGGCATTCTTGCCGCCCGATCCCTATCAGGAAGGACTGCTTTCGGAGTTACGCACAGCCACAGCCGAGGAGTGGGCGAGGGTCGGCCGACCGGGGCGGCAGCACGACTACGTGACGCGGTACGCCATGGCGCGGCTGTTTCAACGTCTGAGCGAGACCAAACAGAGGCGTAGCTACGCCGGCTTTGATAGCATTGTACATCTATCATCAGGGATCGTGCGGGATTTTCTTGAGCCCTGCTACCTGATGTTCGGAAGGCTCTTAGATCAAGGCAAACAGCCCTTTGAGATTGACCGAGTCCCGTCGGGAGTTCAGGATGCCGTGCTGTTCCAATATTCGGAGGAATTCCTGGTGCATCGGTTCAGAAGCCTTAGGCAGTCGAGTGAGCCGGAGAAATGGGACGACCTTCGTGCGCTGGAGATATTGATCGGCTCACTGGGGAAACTGTTCTACGAACGTCTACATGACCCAGAAGCGCGAGAAGCGCGCTTGTTCTCATTCACGGTACGCGGTCAAGTTCCGGAGGATCTGCAAAGGGTTTTGGATTTTGGCATCCATCACCACTATTTCCAACTGAGAAGCTATAGTACGAAAGAAGGTGGAGGCCGAGAAAAATGGTACGTTCTCAACCGGCGGCTTTGCCCCGTGTTCAAATTGGATCCCACAGGATTTGAGGGGCGCATCTCCTTAACGGTTGATCTGTTTCGCTTGGCGTGCAAGGATACAGATCGTTTTGTGAGACATCGCCTGAAACAGGAGGATTCCTCAGGTGAGCCAACACTATTTTCACTAGAAGGGGGGGATTAGGCCCATGCGAACTCTCCATGTGGATATCACAGCCCTGAGGGACAGCGTGGCACCCACAGAGCCAGCAAATAGTGTTTTTTTTGCATCGGCAAGCTATGAACCCCGGTCGCTCGCCGTTGCCGCAAATTTGCCAGATAGCTGTCATTTCCGGCTGGGCTTGGTATACGCGAATGAGGAATTCCTGACTGGCCCAGCGGGTGATGCCACCAAGTCTAACATGGATCAGCTAAAAAGCCTTCTCACAAAACGGTGCGATGTCGTTCTTGACGCTACAGGCAGTTGGCTGAATTCTGCCAAACAGCTTCAGGCGCTCAGATTCCTCGTTGGAGAAGCTGCCAAGCAACTGGCGGATTCGGCCAAGATGAATGTCTGGGTGGATGTTACAACGTTTACCCGTGAATCGCTGATTGTGGGATGCGCACTTCTCAGGGAACAGATGACTGTCAGTGTTTTTCGCGTCCTCTATACAGTTCCCCTTCGACATGGCGAATGGTTGAGTCGCGGCTTCCGAGAGGTGAGGAACATCATGGGATTCCCGGGTGTGCAGATCCCGGGTGCTTCGACCGTGCTCATTGTCATGTCGGGATTTGAGCCAGAGCGCACTATCCGTATCATTGACGAACACGAGCCATCAGTAGTGTTGTTGGGTATCGGCAACCCACCGACAAACTTTACCTTCTTAGAGAGGAATTTGAAGGAGCAAGAACTCGTACTCGCTCGCCAAGAGGTTAAACGGTTCGAATTTCACGCTTCTTCTGTGGTAGAGTGTGCTCGGCAGTTAACGGCAGTTGTGGAGCAACACCTGCCACAGAGCAACATCATCATGGCCCCTATGAGCACGAAACTTTCAACCATCGCTACGATGCTGGTGGCCGAAAGGCATCCTGCCATCCAACTGGCATACTGTGTTCCGGGAGAGTACAACACGGAATCGTACTCGGAAGGAGCACAATCTGTCTTCATCGAGGACTTGTAATGTCTGATGGGAACCCGGTAGGAATGGACCGGTCAACGGCGCACGCAAGGGCACGAGCATCAAGGCGAGGGGACACCCTGACGCCTGAACAACGCTCCTATTGCATGTCTCGAATCCGCTCTACGAATACAGAACCGGAGAGGATTGTTAGGAGCGCTCTTTTTCGGCTGGGGTATCGCTTCCGTTTGCATCGGCGCGACCTTCCCGGATGTCCCGACATAGTATTGCCGCGGCACAAGAAGGTAGTCTTCGTTCATGGGTGTTTTTGGCACATGCACCACTGCAAGCGGGGGCGCATTATGCCCAAAGTAAATCGAAGTTACTGGACAGCTAAGCGGAATGGAAATGTCCGGCGGAACCGTGAGCAGATCAGGGAACTGAAGAGACTGGGATGGGACGTGCTCATTCTATGGGAGTGTTGGACTATGAAAGCGGATTTTATGCATCGCCGATTGATCAGCTTTCTGTTGTCGCGGGCACACTGACACTCACTTGTGGCGGGTAAGAATTGCCTCGAAACCATTGGACGTTGACGCCGTTGACGGACACCATTAATGATTCCTTTCGTGAATCTGCAAAATGTTTCATTGACCAGCCTTACTGTTCTGTAGGTAATATAGGCGGTTTCCGCCACCTGACTTTTGGAACGGTGACAACGGATGATCCAACGTTATTCCTCACGCCGCAATCCCTTGAAGGATTTTCTGGCCACCCAGTTGCAGGGCACCCGCCGGTACGACCGGATTGCCGGGTTCTTCAGCCGGTTGCTTTTATTTGATGTAAATGCTAAGAGTGAAGCCATCTTGGGAGAAAAAGAAGTTATCATAAAGGAGAATGACCGTGTCACAAGTCGAAATGCTTGAGCAGACTGTCAAACAACTCAGCCCCGGTGAACGGGCCGCTTTTCGCTCCTGGTTTATCGAATTTGATGCAGCCGAATGGGATCGTCAGATAGAAATGGATAGCGAGACCGGCAAGCTGGACAGGTTGGTGCAAAGCGCCGTTGAGGAACACAAGGCGGGAAAGACGAAACGCATTTGAACCACTTTGCCTCATCGGCCTTCTGGGATTGTTACCGGAGAATCTGGCAGGAGCCCATGCCGGATAAGGCCATCAACCTAAATCAATGAGGAGAACGACATGAACAACGAATATACCGCGGTAATCAAGCAGGATGGAGAGTGGTGGATCGGATGGATCGAGGAAGTGCCCGGGGTCAACTGTCAGGAAAGGACGCGGGAAGATCTCATTGAAAGCCTAAGGGTGACGCTCCGGGAAGCTTTAGACCTCAATAGGGAAGATGCTCGTTTCGCGGCCGGAGATCGGTATGCGGAGGAGCGAATCGCCGTATGAAAAGGCACGAGCTGATCGCGTATCTGCGATCGCAAGGATGCGAACTCCTTCGGGAGGGGGGCGGCATTCGTGGTGGCAGAATCGCGCCCTCAACAAGCGATCCTCAGTCCCGAGACATACCGAGATCGGCAACGACCTGGCCAGGAAGATCTGTCGCGACCTCGGCGTTCCCACGATCAAGTAAATTAGGGTGTGGAACGTAATCCTACTCCTCCCGCCGCACTCTGCCGGGGAATTATAGTGAATGATCGCGTTTGCTTCTTCATCGAAATCGCTAACATGAGGGACACACAAAATATGCTCAGAAAGGGGCATGCCACATGTTGACACGTATCAGAATCAGAAACTTCAAGCGTTTTGAAGATTCAGAAATCGAGCTTGGCAAAGCAGTTCTCCTGATCGGTCCCAACAATTCAGGCAAGACGACGGCATTGCAAGCGCTCGCCCTATGGGACATTGGTCTCAGGCGCTGGAACGAGAAACGCAAGGGTAAATCCTCGCCTGAGAAAAGACCTGGTGTCACTGTCAACCGCCGCGACCTGGTTTCCATTCCTGTACCGGTTGCCAACCTGCTCTGGCGTAATCTGCACGTTCGGAATGTTTCACGGAGTGAAGAAAACGGCAAAACACTCCAAAAAACCGAGAATATCCGCGTTGATATCGTCGTGGAAGGTGTAACCCGTGACAAGGCTTGGTCCTGTGGCCTCGAATTCGATTACGCTAATGAGGAATCTTTTTATTGCCGGCCTCTTCGCATCGATGAAGAAGGGGAAAAACGGATGACTATCCCCGATGAAGCGGGGAGCGCCCGCATCGCATACCTTCCCCCAATGTCGGGCTTGGCGGACCATGAGTTTGTAAAGCAACCGGGAGAAATCGGTGTACTTATCGGCCAAGGACAGACGGCCCAAGTGTTACGCAACCTTTGCTACCAAATCTATGAGAACAAGAATGCAAAACATTGGGATAATTTACTGATTCAGATCAATGAGTTGTTTGGTGTTGAACTTCTGGCGCCAAAATACATCGCTGAGCGCAGCGAAATCACCATGGCCTACAACGATGAGAGAAAGAATACGCTCGACCTGTCATCCTCGGGACGTGGGTTACAGCAGACGTTGCTCTTGCTTGCACACCTTTATAGCAACCCCGGAGCGGTGTTGCTTCTCGATGAGCCGGACGCGCATCTGGAGGTGCTACGGCAGCGCCAAACATACAACCTCCT
>JAURXV010000068.1 GCA_030654195.1 Syntrophales bacterium
GACGCCTGCCGGGATAATCCCTATTCCCGCAGCTTCCGGAACGCCGTCCGAGGTCTGGCGATTGTGAGCAACGCCCCGTCTGGAACGTTCATTTCTTATTCAACGGGGGCAAACCAAGTGGCGAGGGATGGGGAAGGGAAATACAGCCCTTACACCAGGGCACTTTTGGAAAACATGGTTAAGCCGGGACTGACCATTAACAAAGTCTTCATGAATGTGCGTAGCGAGGTGAAGAAAGAAACGGGGCAGATACCGTGGGAATTATCTTCTCTGGAGGGCGATTTTTATTTTGTTCCCGGACCGCCCGAAAAGTCGTCTGTAACAATTCCCTCTGGGAAAGCAATAGTGGGAAGGGATAAATCATCCGTATCGACAGCAGCAGCCGCAGATGATCTCGATGACGAGAACCGAAAGTTGGAGGCGGAGCATCGCCTCTTGCTAGAAGAGAGAGCATTGTTTGCGAAGAAGAAGAAAGCACTGGAAGAGAAACGGCAACAGATAGCCGAGGAAAGGGAACGTTTTCTAACTGAGCAGAAAGCGGAACGTTTGGCAGCGGAAAAGCGCCTCCCGGCGGAAGAGACCACGACCCTCGCTATGGCGAAACGCCCATCGCCGCCCGAAGATGCCGGAATCTTTACCAGCCCCACCACTGGGGCGAAATTTGTTTTGATCCCTGCCGGGACTTTTATGATGGGGTCACCTTCTGATGAAACGGGAAGGGAATTGTACAATTTTTGGGCACCTGGCGGGAACGAGACACAGCACCAGGTGACGATCAGCAAACCCTTTTACATGCAAGCAACTGAGGTGACGCAAGGACAGTGGCAAAAGGTCATGGGGAACAACCCTTCGGGCTTCAAATATTGCGGTGAAAACTGCCCAGTGGAGTCAGTTTCTTGGAACGATGTTCAGGAATTCATCCGGAAGCTCAATCAGACAGAGGGAACGGACAAATACCGATTACCTACGGAGGCCCAGTGGGAGTATTCGGCACGGGCGGGAACGACGACGAGGTTCTATACTGAGGACAGTGATAAAGATTTATCACGCGCTGCGTGGTATGAATATAACTCTGGCGGTAAAACGCATCCAGTGGGTCAGAAGACGCCCAACGCCTGGAGTTTATATGACATGCACGGGAATGTCTGGGAATGGGTCCAAGATTGGAATGGGGATTACCCTGACGGCAGCGTGACCGATCCCGAGGGACCCCGAGAGGGTCTGTTATCCTCCTTCCGTGTGTATCGTGGCGGCGCCTGGTCCAACCGTGCAAGTTACAACCGCTCAGCGGAGCGCGAAGCCTACTTTCCAACCGCGCTCTACACCGACCTAGGCTTTCGCCTCGTCAGGGCACAATAACTTCTATATTTTTACGTTTTTACATTTTGCTGAGATGTATGAAGACTTTAACCACCATCGGCGGCAGTCTCTATTTGAAGTGGTAATCATCGCGTCAGTTGAAAATCGAAAACCCTTGACTCGTAGGTGAAGGCGTTTCCGGGCACACCCCCTTTTTCCCGCTATTGCCGCTGTACAGTACGGGATGAAAGGTAGTATGCTTTCACATCCCCCTTAAATCTTGCTTTCAATAAAGAACATCTTGGACAAGCATGTTTCAACCGGATTAACCTTTTTTGAAAATTCGGAAGTATTTTCCTGTAAGTGAAACATAGACCCCCATGCCATGATTATGACCTTGCCCCCCCGGCTTCGGCCAAGGGATGGTCACGGATGCACGCCCCGACTCACGAGGATGAGCCAGGACGGGCGATCTATGCCGGGAACGATGTCCAGGGCATGCCGACCTTGTCATGACACCCACGCACACGGTGAACATGCTCGTCGAATTAAATGGACAAAGAATGACGACAACCCGGCGACGCCAAGAGAATCCCTGGGAGAAATCCTGGGACTTTTTGGGGGGGCACGAAAATAAAAGTGGGGAGAGAATGGGGAGAGAGCAACAAAAGCAAGAAACAGGGGGCTGCGGCTTTTATCCGTAACCCCCTGTTTATCTTGGTGAGCCCTGTCGGGATCGAACCGACAACCTACTGATTAAGAGTCAGTTGCTCTACCAGCTGAGCTAAGGGCCCACATTGGGTCGTGATTACCTGTAAAAGAAATCTGGCGCGCCCGGTAGGATTCGAACCTACGACCAACAGATTCGAAGTCTGCGACTCTATCCAGCTGAGCTACGGGCGCTTTTTCCATTTCCTGTCGCGGCCGGATGCAATAATGGGGTGAGTGAAGGGATTTGAACCCTCGGCCTCCGGGGCCACAACCCGGCACTCTAACCAACTGAGCTACACCCACCATCCATGCCTGGTGCGCCTGGAGGGATTCGAACTCTCGACCCACGGATTAGAAGTCCGTTGCTCTATCCAGCTGAGCTACAGGCGCTTGTCCTCGCGACGCACTGCATTCAGTCTTTTCAAAAGAAGGCGGTTTATAATCCGTTTGCCTTCTTTTGTCAAGATATGAATGCAGACTTTTATATTTCTCCGTTCAACGGACAAATCCGGCAATCCCGTCGAATCGGTACCCCTTCTTGGTGATGCCCTCCCCGCCTTGGTCCGTCGTGTAGAAATGGCCATTCGTGGTTGGGTTGAACCAGCGGTATAGTTCCCTGGCGCCGGTCAGCCGCGAGGTCCCGATGTACCCGATCGACCCCTCGAAGAGATATCCCGGAAGCGGCTTTCCGCCTTTCGGATCGTAGGAATAAAAGTGGTCGCCTTTCGACGGGTTGAACCAGCGGAAGAAATCAGTCGTACCCGGCGTCCCCGGGGCAAAGAGACGGAAAGCAATCCCGGTGTGCCGGTACCCCTTCACCTGGAGCCGGGCCGCCTCGGCCTGCGGGTTTGTCGTGTAGAGGTAGTCAAAACCGGCGAGATAACGGTGGACATCCATGAACCTGGGCTGCGTCTCCGCCGCCACTTCAAGGAACACCTGGACGTCCGCCTCACCGCCGTTGGAGGTAAAGAAGACGTGTTCCCCGTAGATACCGGGCAAAAGCTGGCGCGTATTGAGGGCGACATTGATATAATCGGTTTCCCGGGTGGTGAAGCCGCTATCCGGGAAGACGGTGATCCAGCCGCGGGGCCCCCTCTGGATCGGCTTGCCAAAGAGATGCACCCCTTCCAGCGTCACTTTTCCTCCCCCGTTGACAATGGCTAACAGATGAGGACCATCGGACAGGGCGTCTGCGATGAGAACCTCCACCCTCTCCCGGCGTTCCGCAAAACCATCTATGATATCTATAAATTGCTCGTCGAGAAAGACGCTGAACGGCCCACCGTCCGGTGATTTCCAACAGTAGAGACGGATACCGGTCCCGGTGAACCGGTATCGCAGCGTATTTTGTTCACCCTGCCCGGAGGGATAGCCGCCCTCTTCCGCCCAGGTTCCGGTAAGTTCCAAGTCCTCCCGGATTTGCCCGGTTAATGTATAGGCGCCTGTGACGGCGGTCTCGTGACGGAAAGAGACATACCGCCCCACCGGCGGCGGCGCCGTCGCCGGCATCCCTCTTGTTCCCGCAACGCCCGCCTTCCACTTCAGAGACTCCCGTCCCCGATTCTTAAGAAGGATCTTTTTCGTAATCAGCTCGCCCGGGCGGATCGTTCCGAAATCCATCCGGAGGGGCTCCACCTCTAAAAGAGGCACGGAGGCCATCTCAACAAGTCTGACATTGAAGAAAGCGGATATCGTCCCGCCGTAATAATTAACACGGATCTCTTCCCGCAGATCTCCGACAGGGACCTCGCGGCGCAAGGTGGCTGCATCACCTCCCGCCTCTAAACGGAGGATCAACGAACAGCTCCGGTTTTTCGACGTGCCAACCTCCCTTACATAAACAAGATGGATCCGCAGAGGCTCCGGCGTCTGACCGATGAGTCCGGAGAGATTCTGACTCTCCGAAAGCTTCCACCCCTTCGGTCCTTCCGCGAACCACTCCGGGTACCCCGGTCCCACATTCTTCAGATAGAATGTCCCTTTCGCTTCCTCTCCCGGACCGAGGACGCCGAGGTCGATTTCCCGAGGGTTGACCGCCAGGACTGAACTGAGAGAATCCAGTTCATCGCCTGGAATCAAAGGGACTCCCGGGACATTCCGACCAAAGGCCGTCACGGCGGAAAGCCCGAGTAAAAGAAGTATAAAAGCGGTGAAAAAACGCCTTGCCATAAGCACTCCATACCGATCGTGTATTCGTCATTTCTAACCCAAAGCACCAAAGAACGCAATGGTTTTTCGCCATCAAAAGACTTGACACCCCTCGGAGATCCGGTATATCTTCCCCCCGTTTTTCATGCATTTTCCGAACAATCGGGTGCGGTTTCAAACCGCAAGAATGGGATCAACGCAAGAGATGAATCAGGAATCGCTGAAATACTGGATCGCTCTCAGGGCGGTTGAAGAGGTGGGCTGTGTGGGTTTCCGGACCCTGCTTCAGGCCTTTTCGTCGCCGCGGGCGGTCTTTTCCGCCACCGCGCAGACCCTCAAGGTCATTCCGGGAATTGGGCCGAAGACGGCGGATCACATCCGATCTTTCTCCGACTGGAGAATGGCCGAGCGGGAGATTGAACGGGCGGCTGAGCTCGGCGTTGATATCGTCACCTGTGAAGATCCCCTCTATCCCCGGAACCTGCTGAACACCTACGACTACCCGCCCTTTCTTTACGTGAAGGGATCGCTCTGCCCGGCGGAGATTTTTGTGGCGGTCGTCGGATCGCGTATCGCCTCCGTCTATGGCCGCTACACCACGGAAAAGATCAGCCGCGAACTCGCCCTCCAGGGGATCACCATCGTCAGCGGCCTTGCCCGGGGGATCGACGCCGCGGCTCATCGGGGCGCCCTTGCCGGAAAAGGAAGGACCATCGCCGTATTAGGCTGCGGTCTCGACATCGTCTATCCGCCGGAAAACAAGGAACTGGCAGAGGCCGTCGCGATCCACGGCGCCCTGGTCACCGAATTTCCGTTTGGCACGCCGCCCAACGCACCCAATTTCCCGTCGCGGAACCGGCTCATCAGCGGGATCTCCCTCGGGGTCGTCATCGTGGAAGCCGGCGAGAAGAGCGGCTCTTTGATCACGGCGCGAATTGCCGCCGAGCAGGGACGCTCGGTCTTTGCCGTTCCAGGGGAGATCGGCGCCGCCGGCTCGCGGGGGACGCACCGCCTGATCAAACAGGGGGCCATGCTGATCGAAAACGTGGATGATATCCTCGAAGAGATCCTTCCCCAGGCGGGAAAACCCCCATCTGTTTCCGCTGGACCATCGCCGACTTTCCGGCCCGAGGCGTTTGAGCCCGACTGGGAATCGCCCCCCGCGCCCGCTTTGGGTGGTGATATCGCCGGCCTTGGGGATCCAGAAAAAAAGTTATTGTCCCTGATCCCGTCCCGACCGGTGGATATCGACACATTGATTGCATCCTCCGGCCTCACGGCCCAGGTGGTCCTTAACGCCCTGCTTATTTTGGAACTTGGCGGCCTCATCCGGCAGATGCCGGGCAAACAATTTTTACGCAAGGAGTCATCGATTTGAAATCATTGATTGTTGTAGAATCACCCACCAAGGTGAAAACCATCAGCAAGTACCTTGGAGCGGACTTCGAAGTCCGGGCCTCCGTCGGCCACGTCAAGGATCTTCCGAAGAACAGCCTCGGGATCGATACCGAAAAGGGGTTCGAGCCCACCTACCTGGTCATGGAGAGCAAGAAAAAGGTGATCGCCGATCTGAAGAAGGCGGCGGCGCGTGCGGATCAGATCCTCCTTGCCCCGGACCCGGACCGCGAAGGCGAGGCGATCGCCTGGCATGTCGCCGAGGAGATCGGAAAGAAGAAACTGGTCCGGCGCGTCCTGTTCAACGACCTCACGCGGGAGACTATCCTCGACGCGCTCGCCCACCCCCGCGACCTGGATTTCAACCTTTACGAGGCACAGCAGACCCGGCGGATACTCGACCGCCTCGTCGGCTATCAGATCAGCCCTCTCCTCTGGGAAAAGGTGAAGCGGGGACTGAGCGCCGGAAGGGTGCAGTCCGTCGCCGTCCGGATCATCTGCGACCGGGAGGCGGAGATCCGGAAATTCATCCCCGAGGAATACTGGAACATTACCGCACTGCTGGAAGGGACAAATCCGCCCCCTTTCGAGGCGAAACTCTTCAAGATCGACGGGAAAAAGGCGAAGATCGGCGATGGAAGCCGCTCCGCCGAGGTCGTGGCCTCGCTGAAGGAGGCGCCGTTCACCGTTTCATCCGTCGAGAAGAAGGAGGTCAAACGCCAGCCGCCCGCCCCGTTCACGACGAGCAAGCTCCAGCAGGAGGCCTCCCGCTGGCTCCATTTTTCGGCAAAAAAGACCATGATGACCGCCCAGAAGCTCTACGAGGGAATCGAGCTGGGCGCGGAGGGCTCCGTCGGCCTTATCACCTACATGAGGACCGACTCCGTCCGCATCGCCGCCGAGGCGCTCAACGAGGCGCGGGAGTACATCCATTCCCAGTACGACGCGCCATACCTGCCTCCCAAGGCCCGGGTTTTCAAGGTCTCGGGTTCCGCCCAGGACGCCCACGAGGCGATCCGGCCGACGGCGGTCCGTCGGTCGCCGCAGCAGATCAAAGCGTTCCTAACGCCCGACCAGTTCCGCCTCTACCAGCTCATCTGGAACCGTTTTCTGGCCTGCCAGATGAACCCGGCCGTTCTCGACCAGACCACGGTCGACATCGCCGCCGCCAACTGCCTTTTCCGTGCGCAGGGCTCGGTGATGAGGTTTCCCGGATTCACCGTCGTCTACACGGAGGGCAAAGAGGAGAACGGCGATGAAAACGGCTTCGGCAAGCTCCTGCCTGCCGTCCGGGAGGGGGAAGTCCTGAAACTCATATCCCTCAATCCGGAGCAGAAATTCACGCAGCCGCCGCCACGCTTCTCCGAGGCCTCCCTCGTCCGCGAGCTGGAAGAGAACGGCATCGGCCGCCCCAGCACCTACGCGACGATCATCAGTACGATCCAGGACCGGGAATATGTCCGGCTGGATAAAGGGAAGTTCATCCCCACGGACCTTGGCATCCTCGTGACGGATCTCCTCGTCAAGAATTTCCCCCGAATCCTCGACGCGGCCTTCACCGCATCGCTGGAGACGCAGCTTGACCGGATCGAGGAGGGAAAGGTCAAACGCCTCGACACCCTGAACAACTTCTACCTCCCTTTTTCGGAGGAGCTGAAGAAGGCGAAGGCCACGATGCGCAACGTGAAACAGGAGGAGACTCCGACGGACCTCGTCTGCGAGAAGTGCGGCAAACCGATGGTCATCAAGTGGGGAAAGAACGGACGGTTTCTCGCCTGTACGAACTATCCCGTGTGCAAGAATACGATGAATTTCACGCAGGGCGAGAAGGGGGAAATCCAGCCGGAGGAGAAGCAGACCACGGATGTCCTCTGCCCCCTCTGCGGCAGGCCGATGTCCGCCCGCCAGGGCCGCTTCGGGAAGTTCCTCGGCTGCACCGGTTACCCGGAATGCAAGCATACGATCAACGTCGGTCCGGATGGGTCGCCGGTCGCCGCCCCGGCAGGGGGAAAAGAGAGCGACGCCGTCTGCGAGAAATGCGGGAAACCGATGGCCGTCAAGAGGGGTCGTTTCGGGACCTTCCTCGGCTGTTCCGGCTACCCCGAGTGCAAGAACATCGTCCGGACACCCAAGGGCGCACAGGCCGGCGCTCCGGCCGCCCCGGTTGAACTCAGCGACATTTCCTGCGACAAGTGCAGAAAGCCGATGGCCGTGAAGCAGGGCCGCTACGGGAAATTTCTCGGCTGCACCGGCTATCCGGGGTGCCGCAACATCATGAAATACAAGGCGCCGGCGAAGGGGTCGCCCGGAGACGAGACCGAGCAGCTATCCTGATCAGCGACGGGAGATCATTGTGAATAGGACAACGCAGGACGCCCCGGTCACCATCATCGGCGGGGGGCTCGCCGGCTGCGAGGCGGCCTGGCAGCTCCTCCGTCGCGGCCGCCGTGTGCGGCTTTGCGAGATGAAACCGGAACGTTTTTCTCCGGCCCACAAATCTCCTCACCTCGCCGAGCTCGTCTGCAGTAACTCGCTCCGTTCGGGCGCGCTGGAAAACGCCGTCGGACTTCTGAAGGAGGAGATGCGGCGGCTCGATTCCCTGATCCTTGCGGCGGCTGACGCCACGGCCGTCCCGGCCGGAAAGGCGCTCGCCGTCGACCGAAACGCCTTTTCTCTCTTCATTGAAGAAAGGCTCGACGCGGCTCCCGGGCTGGAGCTGATCCGCGGCGAGGTCACGAAAATCCCCGCGGAGGGCGTCGCGATCATTGCATCCGGTCCTCTCACCTCAGACGCCCTTGCCCGCGCCATTGCCGAATTGACCGGCGGGGATTACCTCTACTTTTATGATGCGATCTCCCCGATCGTCGAGGGGGAATCCATCGATCTCCATCGGGTCTTCGCGGCATCCCGCTACGGTCACGGCGAGGCGGACTACCTGAACTGCCCGATGGACCGGGAAACCTATGAAACCTTTTGGCGAGAACTCATCAGGGCGAAAGAGATCCCCCTCCGCGCCTTCGAGGAGATCAAATGCTTCGAGGGATGCCTCCCGATCGAGGTGATCGCCCGGCGGGGGATCGACACCCTCGCCTACGGCCCGATGAAACCGGTCGGCCTGATCGACCCGCGGACGGGCGGACAGCCCCATGCCGTTGTCCAACTCCGGCGGGAGGACCGGGAGGGAATCCTCTACAACATGGTGGGATTTCAGACGAAACTGACCTGGCCGGAACAGCGCCGGATCTTCCGGATGATCCCCGGTCTGGAAAAGGCGGAATTCGTCCGCTATGGGAGCGTCCATCGAAACACCTTTCTGAACGCCCCGACCCTGTTGACGGAAAACCTGCAGCTTCGGTCGCTCCCGCGGCTCTTTTTTGCCGGACAGATCACCGGCGTGGAGGGGTATGTGGAATCCACAGCCATGGGCCTGCTGGCCGGTCTGAATGCTTCCCGCTATTTGTCCGGCCGGGAGATGATCCCGCCGCCGCGCGAAACGGCCCTAGGCGCGCTCGTCGGTCACATCAACAACGCCGACCGGAAACTCTTTCAGCCGATGAACGTGACTTTCGGCCTTTTCCCGCCGCTGCCCGGCCGCATCCGGAAGAAAGAAAGGGGTCTCTGCTACGCCCGGCGCGCGCTTGCGGCGCTGTCGTCCTGGCAGGCGCGCCTCGACGAAAGCAATCTTGTTGCGCGACCGGAGTGATCCGACATCGATCCTCATGACTTTGCATCGAAACCACTTAATCCCGTTGAGCTCCTGCCCGCTCTCTCATTCGGAAACGGCGCCGCGGCGGTCACGGCAATGTCCGGATGCATTTTTCTCTTGACTTCATCCCTCTGCTCGCGTAGATTCCGTTAACCGGTCTTACCGGTCTTACCAATTCGAGGGAACGGATGACTTTTGAAAAGGTAGTCCAAACCAGGTTCAAGAAGAAGAGTTCATTCATTGCCGACCAGATCCTGCGGATGATCAATTCCGGAGGGTACACGGCGGGGAGCAAACTGCCTTCGGAACGGATCATCGCCGAGCAGATGGGGGTGAGCCGTCCGTCGCTGCGGGAGGCGATCAGCGCCCTGCAGATCGTCGGTCTCCTCGAAAGCCGTCCCGGAGACGGCACCTACGTCTGCTTCCCTTCGGCCACCGAAGACCTTACGCGCCAGGCCCTGACCGTCCTCGAGGAATGCGACAGCCCATACGATAACATGCAGGCCCGCAGGGCCATGGAGATCGGTGCGGCGCAGTTGGCCATCAAGGTCGCGACGGACGCCGACCTCGTCGCCCTCAAGGAGGCATGGGAGGAAAAGTGCGCTCGCGGCCGCCGGGGGGATCTTGAAGAGTACCTGCGCTATGGGAAGGAATTTCACATGGCGATCGCCCGGGCCACGAAGAACCGGGTCATCGAGGGGATCATGGAAAGGTTGCTGAATCTGACCATCCAACCCCTCTGGATCAACATGCGTCGCGAATACTTCCGGAATGACCCTTCCCGAATCGAACTGATGCTGGACATCCACGACCGGATCGTCAAAGCGATCACGGCACGGAATGCGGAGAAGGCGATCCACGAACTGGAGCATCATTTCGATATCCAGATCGAGCAGCTCTATAATCAGAACGAAGAAAACAGTCACGAGCATCAAGTCAAACCATCGCCGATTGCAGAAGACAAAGGGGGTGATCGCGGAAATATTCGCTGAACGAAGGCGGGTGTCGGTTTAGGATATCCTTATTTTTTCATTCCGGCCGCTGCGGTTTTTGTTGGAGACTGTCGGCGTACCGGAACCATCATGGAGGTAGATAATGAAAAACCTGTCCAGACTGTTCGTATTGTTTTTGGTTGTCCTTTTTATCGCCATCGGCGCGGGAAACGCACTGGGCGCCGGGAAATACCCCGAGAAACCCATCACCATGGTCATCCATGCCAGCGCCGGCGGCGGAAGCGATATCTTCGGGCGAACCATGTCTTCGGCGATTGACAAGGACAAACTCCTTCCCCAGCCGATTGTCGTCGAAAACAAACCGGGTGGAAGCGGCGGCATCGCTTTTGCGTACGTTGCCGGAAAGAAAAAAGATCCCTACTACCTCGTCACCGCTGTCACAAGTTTCCTGACCACACCGTTGATGGGTCTGACGCCGGTGGGCCTGAAGGACTTCACCCCCATCGCCAATTTCGCTTTTGACGAATACATGCTGATTGTCAATCCCAAATCCAAATACAAATCAGTAAAGGATGTCGTAGCCGATGCCAAGGCCAATCCGAAGAAGATCACCGTGGGCGGGACGCAGTTGGGCTCCTCCGACTCCATTTGCGCCTATCTGATCGAGAAGGCTGCCGGCGTCCAGTTCAATTACATCGTCTTCAGCGGCGGCGGCGAAGTCAATGCCGCCCTGCTTGGCGGTCACATCGACATGGCCGTTGCAAACCCCGGCGAAGCGCTGGAACTCTATAAAGCGGGCAAGGTCCGCGTTCTCGGCGTTTACGCGGAGAAGCGTCTTGCAGGCGCCCCCGACGTTCCCACACTGAAGGAACAGGGGATCAACGCCATTTATGTCCAGAACCGCGGCCTCTGCGCCCCTGCCGACATCCCGGCGGATGCGAGGAAGGTCCTGGAAGAGGCGTTCTTCAAATACACGAAGACCGAGACCTTCAAGAAGTACTGCAAGGACAACATGCTTTCCGAGGCGTGGATGGACGGTGCGGCGTTCGGGAAGTTTCTCGAGGAGTGGAACGACAAGTACGCGGTTATCCTCAAGGACATGGGTTTGATCAAGAAGAAGTAGCTTCATGCGCGGCTGAGCATTTCGGCGGGGGCGCGGATTTTCGGCGCCCCTGCCTTTTATGGAATTGTAGGAATAGGCGGTGCGGTTGATGAAGAAGGCGGATTTGATTACCGGTTTTGTATTGTTGGTTCTGTCGGGGTACGTGATTCAGGAATCCTGGCGGATGCCTTCCTCGGCGACGTTCGGTCCGGGGAGCGGGTTTCTTCCGTTCTGGCTCGGGGTCTTGATGGCCCTGCTGGCGCTTATTTTGCTTTTCAATGCCTGGCGCCGGCCGTCGGATCCGAAGGAGGGGTCCCCGTTTCCAGGCGGGAAGCCGCTCCTCCGGGTGGTTGCCGTGATGGTGGGGTTGGGGGTTTACATCTCCCTGATGGAGGTGCTCGGCTTTCTTTTGAATACGTTCTTATTTGTAGCTTATCTCATGAGGGCGGTGGAGCGGGAGCGTCTGCCGATGACGGCGCTGACCGCTTTTCTGACGACGGCGGGGCTTTACCTCATCTTCCAGGTGTTGTTGGGGATTACCCTGCCCCGGAACATGTTCGGGTTATAGTTTGAGGATGGAGGACGCTTCTTGGATATCTTCTCAAATTTGATCATGGGATTTCATGTGGCCTTTTCGCCCATGAACCTTTGGATGTGTTTTGTCGGGGTTCTGATCGGGACGCTGATCGGGGTTTTGCCGGGGATCGGTCCGACGACGGGTGTGGCGATCCTGATACCGATCACCTTCGGGATGGATGCAACGACGGCGATCATCACGATGTGCGGGGTTTATTACGGGGCGATGTATGGGGGGTCGACGACGTCGATTCTGCTCAATGTCCCCGGTGAGTCGTCGTCGGTGATGACGACGCTGGACGGGTATCAGATGGCGAAGAAGGGTCGTCCGGGACCTGCGTTGGGGATGGCGGCCTTGTCGTCGTTCATCGCGGGGACGTTTGCGGTATTGATGTTGACGTTTCTGTCGCCGCCGCTGGCCAATTACGCGGTGTCGTTCGGACCGCCGGAGTATTTTGCGCTTACGTTCATGGGTTTGACGCTGGTGACGTCGCTGGGGGGCGATTCGCCGTTGAAGGGGCTGATCAGCGGGGTGTTCGGTCTTCTGGTTGCCTGCATCGGGATCGATGCCCAGAGCGCGGTGGCGCGTTTCACGTTCGGCTCGATGTCATTGCTGGACGGGGTCGGTTTCATCGGGGTGGCGGTAGGACTGTTTGCGGCGGCGGAGGTTCTGGTGAACATCGAGGAGCCGATGTTGCAGATCTTCACGGAGGCGAAGTTGACGATCCGGAGTCTCCTTCCGAATCTTCAGGACTGGAAGGATTCCTTTGGGGCGCTGTGGCGGGGATCAATCATCGGTTTCTTTGTCGGGGTGTTGCCTGGGGCGGGTGCGACGATCGCCTCGTTCATGGCCTATGCCGTCGAGAAGAAAGTGAGCAAGCATCCGGAACTGTTTGGGACGGGGGTAATCGAGGGGGTTGCGGCGCCGGAGGGGGCGAACAACGCCGCGGCCGGAGGGGCGCTGGTTCCGCTGCTTACCTTAGGGATTCCGGGATCGGGGACGACGGCGGTGATGCTCGGGGCGCTGATGATCCACGGCCTGCGTCCGGGGCCGATGCTCTTTTCGTCCCGTCCCGATTTCGTCTGGGGGCTGATCGCCAGCATGTACATCGGGAATGTGATGCTCATCATCCTGAACATGCCGATGATCGGCCTGTGGGTCCGGCTGCTGAAGGTTCCCTACAAGGTGTTGATGCCGCTGATCATCACGATCTCGGCGGTCGGCGTCTTCGCAACGGACAATAACATCTTCGACATGTGGGTAATGGCTGTCTTCGGCGTGATCGGCTACCTGATGAAGAAGCTCGACTATCCCGCGGCCCCGGCGGTCCTGGCGCTCGTCCTGGGTCCGATGGTGGAGATGTCGCTCCGGCAGTCGCTGACGATCTCGCACGGCAACCTCTCCATCTTCTTCACCCGCCCGATCTCCGGCACCCTGACGGTCATCGCGATCCTCTCCCTCTTCGCGCCCTTCTTACGCATCCTCTGGAAAAAATACCGGGCGGGGAAAACGGCGGCGGTATGACGAAGGGAAATGACAGGCATGATCGGGAAATTCATTCATAGTCAGGAGCATTGCATGAAAGTGATCGGAGTTCATATGGACCGCTGCACCGGTTGCAAGACCTGTGAGCTGTACTGCGGGGCGGAGCGGGGCAGCGAGGGGAAGACGCTCCTCGCCGCCGTTCAGGAAACCCCGTTCCCCCAACCCCGCATCCGCGTCGAGGGAGGACCGGAGGGCGCCTTTCCGCTCCAGTGCCGGCATTGCCTCCAGGCGCCCTGTCTGGACGCCTGTCTCACCGGCGCCCTCCGTCGGGAGGAGAAGAGCGGCATGGTGATCATTCAAGAGGATCGCTGCATCGGTTGCTGGACCTGCACCGCCTTCTGCCCCTACGGCGTCATCTACCCCTCCCCCGAGCGGAAGATCGCCGTCAAGTGCGACCGTTGCCTCTACATGGAAAAGCCGGTCTGCGTGGACGTCTGTCCGACGCGGGCGCTGGAGGTGGTGGAACTCGAGGGGATCGAAGAACTCCTCCGGGAGAAACGTCAGAAAACGACAAAGGCGATGGCGGAGATGGGTAACGAAGGGATCCGTCTTCTGGATCTCGGAAGATAATCAAATGGATAACCAATCGGTCAGGAGTTGAATAACCTATGGAAACGATTCATTTCAAGACGGTGGACCCGGTGAGCCAGGATCTTCTGCGTGATGCATCGCAAAAGGGGATCGGTCTCAACTGGGAACGGTATGAAAAACAGCAGCCGCAGGACGGCTTTCTCCGCCTCGGCCTCTGCTGCCCTTACGGGTGCATGCAGGGCCCCTGCCGGATCGATCCGTTCGGACGCGGGACGCAGAGCGGCATCTGCGGCCTGGACCGGGACGGGATGGTTGCCGCTTTTCTGCTTCGCCTTAGCCTCCAGGGCGCCCTGGAAACGATGGCCCTGCATCCGGGTTTGTGCAACGCCGAAATCGCCTGGCCTGCGCCTCTCGCTTCCAAGGCGGCCGCGGTTCCGGGAGAGACGGGCGGCCAACCCCTCTCGCTCGCGGAGATCCTCGAAAGCATCCGGATGCTGGCCCGGCCTTCCGCCGCCCCCGAAACCCTGATCCGCCAGGCCATTCGCCTCGGGCTTCTCGGTGTCGGCCTGCGCGGGCAGGCAAAGCCCGAATCCGCCGTTAGAGGCATTCGCGTCGGATACGG
Source organism: Syntrophales bacterium (assembly GCA_030654195.1). Lineage (GTDB taxonomy): Bacteria > Desulfobacterota > Syntrophia > Syntrophales > UBA5619 > UBA5619. Next base: position 14,590 of record JAURXV010000068.1, read on the forward strand.
CCTCCTCGCCGGCGAGGCGATCCGGATCGGCGTAACGGGACGAATCCCCCAGGCCACTGCCGAGGCGCTCCTGAAGGAGGCCGCAGGCCTGAAAAATCCCGAAGTCCATCTGGTTTCCCTCGGCGACTGGATCCCTGCCGGTGAGAATTACCTTCCCATCGCCTGCACGTCCGGCGAGGCGGAGACCGTTCTCAGCTCAGGAAAATTGAACCTCCTCATTGCCGGGGACGGGACCGACCCGGGCGTTCTTCCCCTCTGCGGAAAGATAAAAGTTTCCGTCATCTCCCCTGCAAATAACGCCGGGACAGCGGAAATCCTGAAGCGCGCCCGTAACGCCTTCGACCGCAGAATCACGGACGCCTTCACGCCCGAAACGGCCCTGATCGCCGAGGGACGTGTAAGCCTCGGGAACAATAACGTTCTGTCCGTCCTGAAGAACGGTGCATCCGCGCGGATTGCGCTGATCGGAGGCGCCGACACCCTCCTGCACTCCCTGGGACACCTTCCCACGGAACTGGCCAAGGCGCTCCGCGCCGAGGACCACGCCGTCGCCTCCTGGGGCGATGCGGCCCTCTGGATGATGAAGCAGGACCTTCCCATCGGTGTTCTGGACGCGCAGGAAGGTCCCCCGACCGCGGTTCGTGCCCTTACGGAAGCGGGGCGGCTTCCCTCTCTCATGGGGATCTGTTTCACGGGTCTCCGGAACAGCCGGGAATTCACCCTCGCGCTGGGGCTGGCCGCGCTCGGCCTCAAGGTCTTGATCGCCACACCCCTGCCCCTCTGGGGAAGCGAAAAGGTCCGCGCCCTGCTCCGCGAAAACCTGGCCGTCGCGGGCGGCATCCTGGCCCATTTCGACCACCCGGTCCGGCCGGATGAGATCCTGGACTGGTTTCTCCGGTCGTAAGATCCGGAAGGACCGAAGGAGGAACCATTTCATGACATGCATCATCGTTGGCGGCGGCATCGCGGGTTTTCAGGCCGCTATGACCTGCCGGGCCGTCTGGCCCGACAGGGCCGTGACCCTGATCGACGCCGAAAAAGAGACCGGTTACTACCGGACCTTGTTGCCCCAGTTCATGGTCGGGGCGCTCCCGGAGGAGAAGCTCTTCTTCAAGAAGGGGGAGAATGATCCGCTCCTAACGGTCCGGTCCGGCGTCCGCGTGAGATCCCTGGATCGTAAATCCCGCAGTCTGACCCTCGACAGCGGAGAGACGCTCTGCTACGACCGCCTGATCCTCGCCCACGGCGGAGAGTCTTATCTTCCGGGCATCCTGGCCGGTCCGCCCTGCCGCGGAATATTCCCCGTCCGGGATCTGACCACCGCCCGGAAGACGCAGGCGTGGCTGGCCGATCACCGGAGGGTCGTCGTCTTCGGCGGCTCCCTCGTAGGCGTCAAAACGGCGGCCCATCTCCGCCAGGCCGGCTTCGAGGTCTCTCTGGTCGTCCGGCGGGGACATATCCTGCTGCGCGCCCTCTCGCCGGAGTCTGCGGAGGTCGTCGAGGCGCATCTCCGGCGTCTGGGGATCGAGATTTGCGTCAACGCCCCCCTGGAGGAGATCCGTAAAATAAATGGGGCGATCGACGCCCTGAAGGCGGGAGGGCGCCGGCTTCCCTGCAACACCATTCTTGTGGCAGCCGGCACGATTCCCGATACCTCGTTTTTAGAGGGAACGGGTCTCCTCACAGACGGGGAACTCGTCGTTTCCCAGGCGCTGCAGACGATCGATCCGCGGATCTTTGCCGCGGGGGACGTCGCCGTCATTTCATCGCGCGGAGAGAAGGCCCGTCCGAACACCTGGCCGCAGGCCGTCTCGCAGGGGAAGTTGGCAGCGGAAAATCTTTATCGGAGTACGCCCATGCCACACGGCGATCTGACGCGGATCAACGCGATGGAGCTCCATGGCCTTGCGATGGTGATCCTCGGCCCCCCGGTTTCCGGGGCGGAGGTGATCTCCCATGCAAGACCGGAAGCCTCTGTACGACGAGAGCTTTTCCTCGTCGACGGGAGAGCGGTCGGAGGCGCATTGATCGGCGATATCACCGCCGCCGGAACGCTTCACGCGCTGATCAACGCCGAACGGCCGCTCACCGCCCGGGATGCCGAACTCCTCCGGCCGCGGACGGAAAACGTCATCCGGTTTCCGGAGCAAACGGGCCGAAGGCATGCCCTGATTCTGTCACCAAAGAGGTCAAGTCTATGATGATTCATGAAGAAATCTGCGTGGGGTGCGGCCGATGCCAACCCTACTGTCCCACCGCCGCGATCCGCTATAACGGGTTCAAGAGCCGTATCGACCAGGATGTCTGCTACGAGTGCAGCACCTGTCTGCGCGCCGCCCACTGTCCCGTCGACGCGATCGCCGAATCGCCCAACGTCTACGACTACCCGAGGGCGCTGCGCCGGTATTTCAGCGATCCCAGCGCGACACACACGACCACCGGCATCCAAGGTCGCGGAACCGAAGAGTCCAAGACGAACGATGTTACCCTGCGTGTTGGTCCCTGCGAGGTCGGCGTCGCGATCGAGATCGGCCGGCCCACGCTCGGGATGTCGATTCTGGACATCCAGAAGATCACCCGGGCGATAGCTCGCGCCGGTGTCCACAAGATCGAGCCGCACAACCCGATCCACTCCATGATCGCCGATGAGGCGACGGGGGATCTGAAGCCGGAGATGCTCGGGGAACGGGTACTCTCGGCGATCATCGAGATTAAGGTGAAGCGGGACGAGCTTCGCGGCATCCTCCGGACACTCAAGGAGGTCGCCAAAGAGGTAGACAGCGTCTTCTGCATCGACGCCTGCACCATCGTCGAACCGGGGCTCAAGATTCCGGAGGAGGTCCTGGAAAGCATCCGGGCGGAGGGTTTAACCTGGAGGCCGAACGCCAAGGTCAACATGGGCCTGGGACGGGCCTGGGAATGAACCATGACGTCGCTCGCCCGGCCTCCGGCTCTTATTACGACGCCGTCCGGTCATCATGGCATGCACACTTTTGAAAAGTAACGCAAGGATGGATTTATGACACACAGTTTGCACCGAGAAGGAAGTCTGGAATCGCTGGAGAAGGACTATGTCCTGTTCATCTACCCGGCGAGGGGATTCAACTACAAGGGGAGCGCCCCGAAGATTCGCCACCTGGTCGAGCTGCTCTACCAGGCGGGGCCGGTCAACATGATCCCGACGTCGCTGCGCCGCAATATGTACAGCGGTGTTACGAACGAGGAGATCCTCGAGAGCATCACCGTCGAGGGGACGCGCGTCTACTCCGTTTTCAACGACCGGGAGAAGCTCAAGAAGGCCCTGATTCGGATCAAGGAGGCAAATGAGGGGATCTCGATCATGGTCAGCGGGATCACCGACCGCGTGAGGGAGCTCGCCGCGGAGCTCGGCATCAACCCCCACATGGTGAACCTCTCGCTCGGCATCCACGGGCGGACGGACCGCCTGCCGCCCGCGGACATCCGGGAGTTCACGACGATGTGCGGCCACGGCGTCGTCTCGCCCCATCTGGTCAAAGACATGATCCGCCGTGTCAAGACCGGGAAGGTCAGCGAGTGGGACGGAAGCGTGCTCCTCGCGGAACCCTGCACCTGCGGAATTTACAACCCCTGCCGCTCCGCAGAACTCCTCCGGGAGAAGTCACCGCTCTACGCGGTGGACCGCTGGTAGCGGCGGGAGGGGCGGGTTTATTAACATTTCGCATTTAACACGGGAGGTACCAGGATGAAACTTTGTTTTAACGCCGGACCGCAGCCCATAGAGGAGTATTTTCCCTTTGCCAAGGAGAACGGCTTTCCCTGGATCGAACTGAGTTGCAACAACCCGAACAATTTTCTGGACAAATGGACCCCGGCAAGGATCGACGGAATCAAGAGGCTGCGGGACCAGGCCGGCGTCAAGTACGGCCTCCATTCGGCCTCGTTCGTCAACGCCGCCGAGATCGAACCGACCGTCCGCAAGGCGGTCCAGCAGCACCTGATCGATTACGTGGAGCTTGCCCACCGGCTGGAGGCGGAATACGTCGTTCTCCATTTCGGCTACCACTTCAGCCTCTTCATGGACCACGTCTTCGACTGCCTGATCAAGACCTACACGCCCGTCGTCGAGCTGGCGGAAAAGTACAAACTTCCGATCGGGATCGAAAACATGAACAAGATCCACGAGGAGGCGGAGATCGCCTACCTCGGCGTCACCGTCGAGGAGCTGGCGCGGGTCTTAAACGCGATTCCGTCCAAATATTTCGGTCTCACGCTGGACATCGCCCATGCGAGCCTCCTCCCCGGCGGACCTGAATCTTTTATCGACGCTTTCCCGAACCGGATCATCAGCACGCACGTCAGCGACAACGATCTGATCCTCGACCGTCACGTCCCCGTCGGGAACGGCAAGATCGACTTCAAGCGCGTCTTTGGAAACCTCATGAAGGTGGATTTCAAGGGGACGCTGAACATCGAGCTGCCCCGGTCGAATGAGGACCGCGCACTGAGCAAACGGCGTCTGGAACCAATCCTCGCGGAGCTCGGGATCCTGAAAGAGGCGCTGACACCGTAATATCCCGGTTCCTCCGGTTGATGCTTCCTCAGTAAAACGTCACGTGCGATGAAGATGATGGATTGCGGATTCGTAATCAATGATGTTCTTTTCATCCATAATTGTGATATGTAGGATTAAGATGTGGATGGCTGGATGAAAAGGGGGCTTGCGGAAACTCAAACACGTTGTAATGCATTGGTAAAATCATGACAACGCCCAAATCAGATTCTCTGTTGCGCAGATTTTCTATTTTTTACGTGGGCTTCGCCGTAATCCCCATTATCGTTCTTTTTTATCTCCATAGTCTCTATGACGAGACCAGCAGCTTCATTAGAATTTCAGATACCCTTTTCAGTCTGCTGCTGGTTCTGGTCGGGATCATCTCTCTCCTCGGTTTCTTCGGCATGCGTACCGCTCTCAGGCGGATTGTATCCTTTGCCGAAAGCATCAAAAAAACCGCTTTCGAAAAAGTCGACGAAAAAGTGCTGATAGAGCTGGCCAAAGAGGAAGGGGAAATCGGCGAATTAGCCAAATCATTCGGTCACATCCTGAAACGGCTTGACGATAACCTGCATCAGCTTGAGGAAACCAAAAAAACGCTCCATGACATTCTGAAAAAGGTAAGCGAAGTTCTTTCTTCCGTCGAAAGTTTCGACAATTTGATTCGTCTGGTATTGGAAACAGCTGTTGATGCGTTGGATGCCAAACGAGGCGCCTTGTTTTCTGTCGAAGACGGCCACTACACCCTGAGAGCATGGGTCGGCAAAGAGGGCGTTTCTTCTGAGCAGGTGATGTCCGCTGCGCAAGCGTACCTGGATCTGATTGCAAAAGAAAACAGGATATTTATCTCGCCTGCAATGGAAAACAGCGAGCAGACTGATGAACTGTTCGCCCCTCCACTGGTCTGTACGCCCCTGATCTATCGGGGGAAAACATGGGGGGTTCTTTGCCTGTCCGGAAACCGTTATGGCGGAAATTTTTCGGACGACGATCTGACCATTGTTTCCAATTTGAGCCACCAGATCGCCATTTCTTTTGAAAACGCAAAATTGAATGAAGACGCGGAGCAAACGTATTTTGAAACCATGGCGGCTCTGGCCATGGCGGTAGAAGCGAGGGATCCTTATTCGCGCGGTCATTCGGACCGTGTCGGTGAATATGCCCGGAAAATCGGACATTCGATGGGCCTGCCGGAAAGCAGCATTCAAACCCTCCGGGATGCCTCACGAATGCACGATATCGGCAAGATCGGAATCAGGGACGCCGTTCTGATCAAGCCGGGGACCCTCAACATGGAAGAGAGGGATATCATCAGAAAGCACCCGATCATCGGCGAAAGCATTGTATTACCATTGAAAACATTTAAGCATCTTCTGGATCCCATTAGACACCATCACGAACAGCTCGACGGCTCTGGATATCCAGATGGTCTCAAAGGGGAAGAAATCACGCCCATTACCCGTATCCTGACGGTCGCCGATATTTATGACGCCCTTATGACCAATCGACCGTACAGGGAAGGAATGGATCCCGATGCAATAAAGAAAGAATTCGACCATTTTGTTGCCGCCGGGAAAATTGATGCCGAGGTCGTCCGTCATCTGTATAACATGATTGACAGGGGCGAAATGCAGCCCTGTGGATGACCACGATAATTTCAGTCTTTGCCAAAGGCTTTTGGTCGGCGAGAGCAGATGGTGCGGTACTAAAGGGTCTATCGCGCCTTTTCGCCCTCCACGCCGATCGGGGCCGGCACCGACGCTTTCGTCCCCATCTCCCCGCCGCCCGGAACTCCCGCAGCACCAGGGTTTGCGGCATCGCCCGTCGACTGCATCGGCGGTGCTCCGTTTCCGACCGATTCGTTCAGCATCTGCTCATATTCGGGAATGACGATTCCCCTGCGGACCATGATCCGGTAGACCGCCTCCGTCCGGCTCTCCACATACCGGCCTCCCTCCACGGGGTGGTAGCGCAGCGGGCCAGGCAGAACCACGGCGAGCGCGGCCGCCTCGCGCGCCGTCAGCGCATCGGCGCCTTTCCCGAAGTAATGACGGGCGGCCGCCTCGATCCCGAAGAGCCCCTCCCCCCACTCCGCAACGTTCAGGTAGAGCTCGATGATCCGCCGCTTGGAGAGGTTCCGCTCCAGGCGCCAGGTGAGTACCGCCTCCTTCAGTTTCCGGACCGGGTTTTTCGCAGGGGTGAGGTAGAGATTCTTTACGAGCTGCTGGCTGATCGTACTCCCCCCCACCTTAAAGCGTCTCTTCTGAAGGTCCTTCTCGATCGCCTTCTGGATCGCCCCGAAATCGAACCCCTCATGGGACCAGAACTTATCGTCCTCGGCGATGATGACCGCCTTAACCGCATAGGGGGAGATCCGGGAGAGCGGTACCCACTCCTGGCGGATACGCTTTTGGAGACCGGCCTTCTGCCATTGCCCCTCCCGATACGCCATGAAGGCGGTTTTCGCGGGGCGCTCCCACTTGAGTCGGGAAACGTCAGGATAGACAAGATAAAACGCGATGTTCAATAAAAAGGCCGCTGCCAACAGAATCGCGACGCGCCGGGTCCATTTTTTCCACATCTCTCACAATCCTCAACCGGCCTTGTTCATGCCGCCGGATCAGCGGGAACATACCTCATTTTACACCCATTGGGAAGCCGAAGACCGGTAACGATATATGAAAAATAGAGGAAAAAAGAAGATCCGGAAAAATTTGGTTTGACTTCCCGCAACAATTCCGATAAAAAGCGGGCCGGTTCCCGTGTGCAGGTTGTCATCCACCGGCAGAAACTGTGCACCGTTTTAGCAGAGGGGGAGCTCCCGAATACCCATGAGGAGGCACTTCATTGATGAGACGGCGGATTTTTGTCTGGATGGGACTCAGCGTCCTCTTCACGTCCCTCGTAATTTGCGGGGATCTCCCTGCCAGGGAGACGTATAAGGTTCAGCAGGGGGACACCCTCGTGGGCATTGCCGGCAAAATCGGCGTTACCCCCGGTGCGCTGAAGGCGGCCAACCCGATGGAGGGCAGCAGCCTCAAAGCGAATCAAACCCTCATCATCCCCTCTCCGAAGATCAAAAATGTCTCCAAATCAATACCGTCCCCTCTCCGACAAGGGGAAGTCTACGTGGTTAAGAAAAGGGATACGCTCGCGGGTATCGCACGGAAGACGGGGGTTTCCATAGCCGAGCTGCGGGAGATCAACCGTCTTCCCGGAAGCGCCCTGAAGATCGGGCAGAAGCTCTCCTTGAAAAAGCAGGAACCCGAAGAACAGGCGGAGTTGCTGGCCGAATATACGGGAGATGAAGCCGAAACGGAAGGGGCGGACGGCGCCATTCTCACCGCGGATGAGGCCTGGGCTGAGATCGAGAGGCGCAAGAAGGAAAACGCGGCGCTTCTCGGCAAATGGAGCAGCCCCGACGAACCGAAGCTGCTCGTCAACGCGGCGATGGGCTTTCTCGGCGCCCCCTACCGCCTGGGAGGCTTTTCGGCCAAGGGGATCGACTGCTCGGGATTGGTCAAGAAGATCTATCAATTCTTCGACATCGACCTCCCAAGGACGGCCAATGAACAGTCCCGTGTCGGGATGCGCGTCGCGCGGAACGACCTGAGCGAAGGGGATCTCCTCTTTTTCAACACGAGAAGGAGGCTTGGTCACGTCGGGATATACATCGGCAACAACGAATTTGTCCACGCCGCCTCGCGGAAGAGGGGGGTGCGTGTGGACAATCTTGATACGCCCTATTTCAACAAGCGTTTCATCCGGGCCGTACGTCTCAAGGGAAGCGATGACGGACTGTAGTTATAAAAACCCTTTCGGTTTCCGGGAAATCGGCTTGTCGGCGGGAACGCTTTTCTCCTCTTTCGACCCCTGTTCGACCTTGAATCCGGACTCCTCCAGGAGGTACTTGTCGTCGCCGGGGTCAGGCTTGAATTCCAACTGGAGCTTCTTGGCTTCCCGGATATAAGAACCTTCTGCAAGGCGGATTTCTCCATCCGGCACCACGACGATGGCGGATTCGCCCTTGACCGGGCAACGCTGCTCGCAGTATCCGCAACCGTTGCATCGGGACGCGATCACCACGGGCCGCCGATACCCTTCGACGGGTCGAAAAACAATCGCGTTGTACGGACAGATCTCATCGCAGATCAGGCACATCTTGTTCTGGGCCCAGACCAGGCACGTCTCCTTGCGCAAAACGGCCGTTCCGATTTTGGCATGGGTCTTTTCCTCCATCGACAGCGAACGGATCGCCTGGGTAGGACAAACCTTTCCGCAGACATTGCAGTTCGGCTCGCACGCCGCCATCCGCAGTTCCAGCTTCGGGGTCCAGAGGCCCGAAAAGCCCGATTCCCAGAGGGAGGGTTGAAGGGTATTGGTCACGCAGGATTTCATGCATTCCCCGCAGCGGATGCAGGTGCGCAGAAACGCGGTTTCAGGAAGCGCTCCGGGAGGTCGAATGAGCTGTCGCCTGCCCTGAAGAGAAGTAAAAGGTGTCCGGAGCGACAAAAAACCGAGGGTCAGCCCACCGCCAATGGAGTAGACAAACCCCCGGCGGGAGAGATCGGGGCCGGAATATTCGCCCACCCCGGAAAAAGAGGCAGGAAAAGAGATCGCCTTCTGCGGGCAGATCCCCGCGCACTCCCGGCACTGGATGCAATCCGCGGAGCCGGTTTTCAGAGGGTCTTCACCGATCGCCCCCATGGGGCAGCCCTCTCGGCAAACCATGCATCGGTTGCACTCCGGGCTGACCCGGCGCCTGAACATCCCGAGCGGCGAGATCAGGCTGAGCAAGGCCCCCAGCGGACAGAGGTAACGGCACCAGAACCGCGGCGCCA
>JAURXV010000071.1 GCA_030654195.1 Syntrophales bacterium
GCTGAGGGGAAACGCGGTCTTTGTCGCCGAAATCCCCGAAGGCAGCAAAAAAATCGAAGACAAGCGAAAATGGGATTAGGATCCTTGCGGCTATACAGAACCGCAACGTGGAACAGGATGGGGACAAGAACAGGAAAAAAAGGGGTTGCAGTTGTTAAACTGCAACCCCTTGAATATTGGAGCCGATGAGCAGGATCGAACTGCTGACCTGCTGATTACGAATCAGCTGCTCTACCGTCTGAGCTACATCGGCCCTCCGCCGTATGACGGGCAGGTCCTTGAAGGAATTGCCTGTTTATCGTAAGCCATACCCCTTGTCAAGGTTTTCCTGTGCAAAGAACGTATCCTTCACCATCTCGATTTTCTTAAACATTCCGAAATTTCCTCCGGAGAGTTTGCTTGACTTTCGGGATAGCTTTGATATGATCCCAACAACTTGTGACGTCCGAGAATCCCAATCCCTTTTCTTGTGAAGGGCCGGGATGCAAGCGTCCCACTTTCCCTCTTCCCCGGGGAAACGCAAGAGAACGAAGGAGGAAAGGTCATGAAGGAGCGGTTGAAGAAGATCCTGTCGGTATCTCCGCTGAAGATTGCGGGCCTGGTGATCCTGATCGCCCTCGTCCTGTTCTTCGTCGACGCCCCCTTCCTCCGCTTCATGGAGTTGAAGGCCCTGGACCTCCGGATGGTCTCTCGGGGGGCAATGCCGTCGGGAGGTGAGACCGTCATCGTTACCATCGACGAAAAGAGCCTGAGCGAACTGGGGCGGTGGCCCTGGCCGCGAACGACCATCGCGAAGCTGGTCGATGCTTTGAAAGGTTATGGCGCGAAAGCGGTGGGTTTCGATATTGTTTTCGCCGAACCGGATGATAACTCCAGCCTGAAGACGGTCGCCGAGCTGGCGCGCGATGTCAAGAATGTCGGTATCGGGGACAACCGGCTTTACGGCCTGCTGGAACAGAAGCAGAAGGCGGCCGACACCGACGCCGCCCTCGCCCGTTCCATCGAAAAGGCCAAGAACATCACCCTCGGCTACTTCTTTCACATCACGCAAAAAGAGGTGGGCCATCTGACCGAGCAGCAGATCACCGCCGGAGAAAATGCGATTGCCAACGGTCGATTCCAGATGGTCCGCGCAAAGAAGGGGGCGGACGAATCCCCGCTGATCAACGCCTATGCGGCGCAGCCGAACATTCCCCAGCTCTCCGAGGCGGGAGAAAACGGCGGTTATTTCAATGCCTTTCCGGACAGCGACGGCGTCATCCGCTGGTCACCCCTCGTGATCAAATTCCGGAGCAACCACTACGCCTCCCTGTCGCTTTCGCTCCTCGTGCAGTATCTTGAATGGCCGATGCTGGTCCTGAACGTTGCCGAGTTCGGCGCGGAAAACATCCGCCTCGACAAGGTAGAGATCCCGACCGACGAGAGCGGAAGGCTCCTGGTCAACTACCTTGGCCCGGCCAAGACCTTCCCCCATTACGCGGTCTCCGATATCCTCAACGGCCGTATCTCCGCAGATAAACTGAACGGAAAGATCGTCCTCGTCGGCGCCACGGCGACGGGCATCTACGACATGCGGGTCACCCCCTTCAGCGCCGTTTACCCGGGGGTGGAGATCCACGCGACTGTAATCGACAACATCCTCCATCAGAATTTCCTGATCCATTCGGGCTGGACCAAGTTCCTCGACGTCTGTCTCATCATCGTGGTCGGCCTGATCATGGGGTTTGCTGTTCCCCGGGTCAGGGCCATGGCCGGCATCGGGCTCAGCCTTGCGCTGATCAGCGCCTTCGTCATGGCGAACACGACGATCTTCGTCCGGTATAATGTCTGGATGAACCTGATCTATCCGGCCCTGACGATGATGACGATCTACCTCGGAATCACCGTTTACCGGTACGTCACCGAGGAACGGGAGAAGAAGAAGGTCCGCGGCGCCTTCCAGTATTACCTCACCGCTTCGGTCGTCAACGAGATCCTGAAGGATCCGTCCAAACTCAAATTGGGCGGCGTCAAGAAGAACCTCTCCGTCATGTTCTCCGACATCCGAGGCTTCACGTCGATCTCCGAAAAGCTGACGCCGGAGGAGCTGGTCCATCTCCTCAATGAGTACCTGACGGCAATGACGGACGTGGTCTTCAAGTACGACGGCCTGCTCGACAAATACATCGGCGACGCCATCATGGCGGTCTTCGGGGCGCCGCTGGACCAGCCCGACCATGCGCTCAGGGCCTGCCGGACGGCCATCGACATGATGTCCGAATTGCGGCGGCTCCGGGAGAAATGGGCGGCGGAGGGCCGGCCGGATGTGAACATCGGCGTCGGCATCAACACGGGCGACATGGTCGTCGGAAACATGGGCTCCCAGATGCGTTTCGACTATACGGTCATGGGAGACAGCGTGAACCTCGCCTCCCGCCTGGAGGGAACGAACAAGGAATACAAGACGAACGTCATCATCAGCGAGTTCACCCACGAGCAGATCAAGGATGAGCTCTTCTGCCGCGAGCTCGACTTCGTACAGGTCAAGGGGAAGAAGCTCCCCATCCGGATCTTCGAGCTCCTCGGCGACCGGAAGGAGGCGGCGCAGTGGCAGGAGTTCGCGAGCCGCTTCGAGACGGGTCTGGCCAAGTACCGCGCGGGCTTCTGGGACGAGGCGATCGCCGCCTTCCGGAGCGTCCTGGAGGTCCGACCCGAAGATTACCCGGCGCGGTTGTATATAGGACGCTGCGAGGCCCTCAAGGAACATCCCCCCGAAGGCGAATGGGACGGCGTCTTCACGATGACGACGAAATAACGATTCGGTCACCCTGGGGACATGGGGGACAGATTTTAAATCTGCCCCCGGGAAGGGCATTTTGCCGAACGCGGAACCGACGATAACATTGGCAACGCCATTGAAGGAAAATCTAAAATATCGAAGCTGGGTCGAGGTCGATCTCGGCCACTTCGCCGCGAACTGGGCGGAGATGAGGCGGCTGGTCGGCCCCGACGTGAAGATTCTGCAGGTGGTCAAGGCGGACGCCTACGGCCACGGGGCGATCGAGATCTCCAACGCCGCCCTCCGGAATGGCGCCTTCGCTCTCGGCGTGGCAAACGCCGACGAGGGGGTGCAGCTTCGCGTGAGTGGAATCACGGCGCCCGTACTGATACTCTCCCCCGCGACCGGTTCGGAGATCGACCAGATCATCAAATACAACCTGACCCCTTCAGTCTCCGATCTCGAATTTGCGAGAGAATTTCAGAAGAAGGCCCATAAGGCGGGCATCCGCGCGCCGCTCCACGTCGAAGTCGATACGGGCATGGGCCGGGGCGGGACAATCCAGACCGAGGCCTGCCGGACCATTCGGGAGCTCTCCTCCTTCCCGAACCTCATCCTGGAAGGAATCTTCACCCACTTCTCCGAAAGCGAGATCCTCTCCTGCTATAACGACCTCCAGTGGCGGGTTTTCCGGGAGCTTCTGGATAAGCTGGAGACCGGCGGCATCAGAATCCCGATCCGCCACATCTCCAACAGCGGCGCCATCCTGAACTACCCGGATTGCCACCTGGACATGGTGCGGCCGGGGATTATCTCCTTCGGCATCTACCCCTCTCCGGCGACAAGGGGCAAGGTCGCCTTCAACCCCGTCATGAGCTTCAAGACGCGGGTTGTCCTCGTCAAGGAGTTCCCCGAAGGTTGCGGCATCGGCTACGGCCGGACGTTCATCACCCGGCGGCCGACCCGGATCGCCACGATTCCGGTCGGCTACGGCGACGGCCTCGGATGGCCGCTCTCCAACCAGGGGGAGGCGCTGATCCGGGGAAAGCGGGTCCCCATTGCGGGCCGGATCTCGATGGACATGTGCACCCTCGACATCAGCCAGGTCCCGGAGTGCGCCGTGGGTGACGAGGTCGTCTTGATGGGCGAACAGGGCGGCGAGCGGATCACAGCCGACGGAATCGCCGCGAATGTCCATTCGATCAGCTATGAGATCCTCTGCGCCCTCGGGAAGCGTGCGCCACGGGTCTTTCTGCAGCAGGGAAAGAGCGACCGGGTGGAACCGAGTCTCCGGAGGATCTTTATTCCCGACGAGGAAAAGTCGATCGACCGGATTGACAGCATCATCCGCCACTGCTTTCAGACGCGCGCGCGCAACGAGGAGTTGGGAGACGCAATCTACTACGAAATGTTCGAGACCCTCTTCGGCAAGGAGGACCGCCAGCTCGAACTCCGGAACGATTTTCGTTATCGGATTCAGGTGACGGAGTTCGCCCCGGATGAAGGCGTTCCCGACCCGCTCCGGCAAGACTACTTCAAGGTGACGACCCATGTCGAATACACGAAGGCCATCCGGAACGCACACTTCATGATCGGCTGCGCCCTTGACAACGAACAGCTCGCCTCCTTCTTCGAGGACAAGCGGTGCGAATACCGCTGGCTCCTTAACCGGGGGGAGAATCTCGTCCCCGAGCGGGACTTCCGGGTGAACCGCGTCCGGATCGACGGGGAAGATATCCCTCTGGTTCTGTCGGAAAGCACGGAACGGGGCTACGAGGTCTGGTTCAGTTCGGACGAGCTGAAGAAGGAGTTGAACCGCCAGGCCCGAGTCGAGATCGAGATCGAGACAAAACAGAGGAAGAGCAACCGGCTCTTCTCCGCCTACCTGGTTTACCCGACGCGCGGGATGGAAATCTCCTTCCACTACGGGGGAACTGGGATAAAAAATGTGAAGGATGTCGGATTTTTCGCCGGGAAGCACCCTTATCCGGAGACAACCCGGGAGGAGGGTAAATCGGTCACACTGCGGCTCGGCGACGAGGCGTGGATTTTCCCAACAAGCGGCGTGACGTTCTTCTGGGATTTATAAGGTATTGAAGATATGGGAAAATTGCGTGTGGGTGTGATTCTGGGGGGCATCTCCTCGGAGCGGGAGGTTTCCCTCAACAGCGGCAGGAACGTGCACGACAACCTGGATCGGGAGAACTTCGAGCCCATCCCGATCTTCATGGATGGAGAGGGACGGCTCTGGATCCTCTCCTGGCAGCTCATCTCCCAGAACACGACGACGGACATCACCGAACGTCTCGAAAAAGAGGCGCGCCGCATCTCCTATGAGTGTCTCCGTAAAGAGATCGATTTCGCCTTCATCTCCCTCCACGGAAAGTATGGGGAGGACGGCTGCCTTCAGGGGCTCCTGGAGCTCCTCGGAATCCCCTACACCGGCCCCGGCGTCCTCGCCTCGGCGCTCGGCATGGACAAGCACATCCAGCAGATGATTCTCCGGGCCGCCGGGATCGGCGTTCCCGAGAGCAGCCTCATCCGGGAGGAGGCGTGGCGAAACGACCGGGAGGGGGTCATTAAAACCCTCCGCGATCGTTTCGGATTCCCGATCTTTACGAAGCCCCCCCGCGAGGGATCGAGCATTGGCGTCACGCTGGTCCGGGACGAGGGCTCCCTCGTCCGCGGCATCGAAGAGGCCCTGAAATGGGATCGGGCCGTCCTCGTCGAGGAGGCCCTCGACGGGCTGGAATTCTCCTCCATTATCTTGGAGGAAGCCGGGGAACCCCATGCGCTGGAGCTCACGGAGATCACCCCGCAGAGCGACTATTTCACCTACGACGACAAGTACATGCCCGGCCGCTGCAGGAAGTTCACACCTCCCAAAAACATCGCGCCGGACGCCGTGGAGGCGATCAAGAAGGAGGCGGTCCGCGCCTTTCGGGCGTTGGGTTTCCGCTCCTATGGCCGGATCGACGGCTTCTACCTCAAGGATGGCCGGATCCTCATCACCGATCCGAACTCCTCCTCCGGAATGGCCCCTTCGTCGTTCTTCTTCGAACAGGCCGCCTGCGCCGGGATGCTCCCCGCGATGATCATCGGCCGGCTGATCGAAAACGCCCTCATCATCCACCGGGA
>JAURXV010000079.1 GCA_030654195.1 Syntrophales bacterium
ATCGCCGAGGTGAGCTGTCCGACGAAATACTTCACGGAGGCCTCCTCGATCAACCTCCGGCGGAGCATCCGCTATGGTTTGGGCTGCCTCTGGACGGCGCTGAACTTCCGTCTGGCCAGAATGGGGATCATCCGTTCCAGACTGTTTCCGGTGAATCCGTGAACCTTTCCGGCGGCAACCGATTTGAAGATTTCTTCGCGGATGACGCCTACGTTTCCCTGAAGAACCATCTCTATAATTATCTCCTGAGAAGGCATGCAATCCGAAAATGCTTGCAATTTCAGAAGGGGGATCTGATCCTGGAGGTCGGAAGCGGTCTCTCTCCGATGATGGATGATTCGGAGAGGGTTGTTTATTCCGAGCTCTCCTTTCCGGCCCTCCGGACACTGAAGAGAAGGCAGGGGCGGGGTTATTTCGTGGTGGCCGACGCCACGCATCTCCCCTTCAAAGCAGGCTCCTTTTCGCAGGTGATCTGCTCGGAGGTCCTGGAACACCTGCCGGAGGATCGGCCGGCACTGCGAGATATTGCGTCGGTCATGAAACCGGCAGGCTCGCTGATCTTGACTTTTCCCCACCGCCGCTTTTATTTTTCCGTTGACGACCGTTTCGTTAACCATTTCCGCCGTTACGAACTCAACGAGATGGAAGCGAACCTGAAAAAGGTCGGACTGGAAACCGTGGAGGTTCGAAAGGTTCTCGGACCTCTGGAAAAGATAACCATGCTGATGGTTATCTCCCTGATCTCGGTGTTCGGACTTTTCTGCAAGGGCAAACGGAACTGTGGGCAAGGGGTGTCATCATCGGTATTCGTCGTCACCGTCTTTCAATGGCTCAATCGTCTCTACTGTGTGCCGATCTGGTTGGACGCCCGTCTGTCGCCGCGATGCCTCTCCACGGTTCTTCTCCTTCGCGCGATCAGGCGGAACTGATATAGACCTCTCCTCTCGCGAACAATATATTTTCACCGGTCCTCTGTTTTTTCTTGACAGCCCATAAATAATGCGATAGACGTGCAGCCATGACCGACGGTCATATAGTGACCATAATTCAGAATCCGGTCGCGGGTCATGGATCATTATTCAGAACCGCAGGGATTGTCCCTGTAATCTAAATTCATTCTGTTCGTTTCCTAACCTCTTTGCCTTGCGGACATGTTGCGGCAGGTGTGGTCAAAATTCGATGGGGATCACCTGTCCTTTCATATAGCGTTGGACAATTCAATTATACGAAAGGGCTCATACATTGGGACTGGAAGAGAGAAGAAAACGCGAGAGGGAAAATCGGAAGAACGCCATTCTGAAGGCGGCAAGGAAGCTTTTTTTCGAGAAGGGCTTCAAGCAGGTTACCGTCGAGAGCATTGCCAGGAAGGCCGAACTGAGCAAGGGGTCGATTTACCTCTATTACAACAGCAAGGAAGAGATTTACACCCAGATCCTTCTGAACGACATCGACAAGTTTCACGACCGTATTTCCGATCTTCTTCAGAATCCATCCAGCGCGTCCGAGGCGCTCATGAGGCTTGCGAACATCTACGTAGACTTCTTCTTGAACGATCGGGAATTATTCAGAATATTGATGACATTCATGCTCCATACCTCCGATATGAATTTGCCGGAGGATCTCAATGACCACATCGTTAAAACCACCAACAAAACCATCGGTATCATCGAACAGGTCTTAAAATACGGTGCCGAACGGGGCGAGTTTCCCGCGACGCTCAATCTCCGTCAGAACCGGAATGCCGTATGGGGGATGCTGAACGGAATCATCTCGCTCCATCTCTTTACCGGCATTGAGGATAGAAGGGCAGAGGTCATTCACGGTACCATCAAGGCGGGGCTGGACATCTTCATCCGCGGACTGGAAATTTCGGAGACAAAAGAGACCGGTCATGGAATTCTATAATCATTCACGTTAGCAAAAGGAAAGGGGGTTTAAGGTATGAGCAACTTACTTGTGAATTCGAGAGATCAGCAATTCCTTCTTTTTGAACAACTGGGTATCGAGAAGTTGTTTCAGACGGAAACGTTCAAGGATTTCTCGAAGGACGACGCCATGATGATGCTCACGGAAGCGGAAAAGATGGCTATCAACGTGATCCTTCCGACCTATGCCGCAGGGGACAAGGAGGGATGCACCTTCAAGGACGGAAAAGTCACCGTACCGAAATGTTATCATGATGCCTTCAGGAAGTACGTCGAGGGGGGATGGCTCTGCCCCATTGAACCGCCGGACGTAGGCGGGCAGGGAATGCCGGTCGTCTTGTTTACGGCCAACCAGGAACATTTCCACGCCGCAAATTTCGCCCTGCTGTCGTATCCGGGACTCACCCACGGGGCGGCCGCCCTGATTCGCCATTTCGGGACGGAGGAACTGAAGAATAAATACATGTACAAAATGTTTGCCGGTCAGTGGACGGGAACGATGTGTCTGACCGAGCCCGGCGCAGGGAGTGACGTCGGCGCCTTGAAAACGACGGCCAAAAGGCTGCCCGACGGGAACTTCAGCATCACGGGGACGAAGTGCTTCATCTCCGGGGGGGATCATGATCTGACGGAAAACATCGTCCACCCGGTCCTGGCGCGGATCGAAGGAGACCCTCCGGGAACGGGCGGCATCTCCATTTTTATTGTTCCCAAGTACCGCGTGAACGCCGACGGCGGCATCGGAGAGGCGAACGATGTCCATACGGGCAATATCGAACACAAGATGGGAATCAAAGGATCGGCCACCTGCACGCTGAATTTCGGCGACGAGGGAAAATGCATAGGCGAACTCCTCGGCAAGGAGCGGGAGGGGATGAAAATCATGTTCCTCATGATGAACGGCGCCCGTCTCGACGTCGGCATGCAGGGACTGGGCCACGCCTCCGCGGCGCTCGAACACGCCATTGCCTATGCGAAGGAGAGGATCCAGAGCGCTCCGGTGTGGGAGATGAAGAGTCCCGATGCGAAGGCCGTTCCGATCATCCAGCATCCCGATGTCCGGCGGGACCTCCTCTGGATGAAGGCGCACGTGGAAGGCATCCGGGCGTTGAACTATTTTACGGCCTACTGCATGGACATGGCAAAAGCCATGCCTGCTGAAGAGAAAGAGAAGTGGCAGGGGTTCGTGGAGTTGCTGACGCCGGTCTGCAAGGCCTATTCATCCGATAGGGCGATGGAGGTTTGCTCCAAAGCGATCGATGTCTACGGAGGTTACGGGTACTGCCAGGAATATCCGGTGGAGCAATACATGCGGGATTGCAAGATCGCCTGCATCTATGAGGGAACAAACGGCATTCAGGCCCTCGACCTGGTCGGTCGCAAGCTGGCCCAGCGAAAAGGGATGAACGTGATGAACATGTTCGGTGAGATCGGGGCGACCATCGCCAAGACCAAAGGCATCGGCGAGCTCAAGGCCTATGCCGCCCGTCTGGAGGAGGCCTACAACGCCCTCGTCGACTTGACCATGACGCTGGCGCAATTGGGCAAGAGCTCCAGTTTCATTATTCCGATTCTGAATGCATCTTCCTACCTGGA
>JAURXV010000085.1 GCA_030654195.1 Syntrophales bacterium
TCTGACCAGATCGACCACCAGCCGCATCTTCTGCGGCGACATCCGAATATACTTGGCAACTGCTCTTGCTTCCATAACTGACTCCAAACCGCCGATGGGTACCATCCCCGTTAGGGGAGTAGGGGCGTGATTAATCACGCCCCTACTCCCCTGATTCTACTTGCGCAGCTTTGTTTTGCGGTCTCCTGCATGGCTGTAAAAAGTTCGGGTCGGCGCAAATTCGCCCAATTTATGGCCAACCATGTTTTCGGTCACAAAGACCGGAATGAATTTTTTTCCGTTGTGTACCGCAAAGGTCTGTCCGATCAATTCCGGGGTAACGGTGGAACGGCGCGACCATGTTTTGATGACCGTCTTGCTCCCCGCGGATTCCTGCCTCCTGACCTTTTCCAGAAGACTTTCCTCTATGTATGCGCCCTTCTTAATTGAACGTGCCACCTTTTAACCTCTTCGTTTTACGATATATTTATCGGTGCTTTTATTGGTCCGCGTCTTATGGCCCTTTGTCGGCACGCCCCAAGGGGTGCACGGATGACGGCCACCGGACGACTTCCCTTCCCCGCCGCCCATCGGATGATCGACCGGGTTCATCACAACGCCCCTCACCTTTGGCCGTCGGCCGAGCCATCGTTTCCGCCCCGCCTTGCCGAGGCTCAGGTTCTCGGAATCGATGTTCCCAACCTGGCCGATCGTGGCGCGGCATTCCATGAAAATCTTCCTCACCTCTCCGGAAGGAAGCCGAACCTGGGCATAGCCCGCTTCCTTGGCCATGAGCTGGCCGTAAGCGCCGGCAGAGCGGATCAGCTGACCTCCCCGGCCAACCTTAAGTTCCACATTGTGGATCAGGGTTCCCAGCGGAATGTTCTTCAGAGGAATGGTATTCCCGGGTTTGATGTCCGCCTTTTCGCCGCTGACGATGGCATCCCCCACGGTAACCTTGGTCGGGGCGATAATATACCTCTTTTCGCCGTCTGCATAATTCAGCAGAGCGATCCGCGATGACCGGTTGGGATCGTATTCGATGGAGGCGACGCGGGCCGGAATATCATCCTTGTCCCTCCGAAAATCGATCAGCCGGTAACGCCGCTTATGCCCGCCGCCGATGTGGCGGCCGGTCATTCTGCCATAGCTGTTGCGTCCGCCGGACTTCTTCAGGGGGCGCAAGAGACCCTTCTCAGGCGTCGACTTCGTCAGCTCTTCAAAATCGGAGCAGGTCTGAAACCTTCTTCCCGGCGATGTCGGTTTGTATTTTTTGATTCCCATCCCCTCTATTCCCTCATCCTTGCTGTCTTCGCTTACTAATAGGGACAGATATCAAATCTGTCCCCGGTGGTCCCTACTTTATACACCGTCTCCGGTCTCGATGCGGCTGCCTGGCGCCAGGGTCACGATGGCCTTCTTCCAGGCGCTTCTCTGACCCATGACCTTGCCCGATTTTTTCTTCTTACCGCGTACATTCATGACCCGGACGGCCAGCACCTTGACCTTGAAGATCTTCTCAACGGCACGCCCAACCTCGATGCGGTTCGCCTTGGTGTGAACTTCAAAGTTGTACTGATTCGCAGCGTCCCGCGCGAGGGTGCTTTTTTCCGTGCTCAACGTCTTCTTGATGATCTGATACAGTTCCATTATGCTATCAACGCCCCTTCAATTTTATGAACAGAGGGTTCGAGAAGAACCACATGATCATATTTCAGCAGGTCGTAGACATTGACCCCCTCTGAGCGGACCATTTTGACATCCCGGATATTCCGCGAGGATTTCTCCAGGACCGGTCTTTTCTGATCGATCACGAAAAGGGTCTTCTTGAATCCGAAACGGTCGATCACCTCCTGGAACCTCTTGGTCTTGATCTCTTCCATCGGGAAATCCCGGAGAATGGTCATCCGTTCTTCCTTGAATTTCATGCTGAGCGCGGAAATAAGGGCCAACCGCCTGACCTTCTTGGGAACCCTGAAGGCATAACCATGCGGTGTGGGTCCAAAGATGATTCCACCACCCCTCCAGATCGGAGAGCGTGAGTTCCCCACCCGGGCCCTTCCCGTTCCTTTCTGACGCCACGGCTTCTTGTTGCTTCCGCTGACATCGCTTCGACCCTTGGTCGAGGCGGTTCCGCTCCGCCGGGAGGCCATCTGCATCCGAACCACTTCGTAAATGACGTCCTCATTCACCGGCGCACCAAACACGGCCTCGCTGAGCTCAATCTCAGCAACTCTATTGTTTTCAATGTCGTACACACCTGCTACTGGCATTTTCCCCACCTAAAAGCCCCTGCTTATTGACCCTTCTTGATTGCCTGCTTGATCAGCACATATCCGTTCTTGCTGCCCGGAACAGCGCCTCGGACCAGGATCACATTCATCTCCGGCCGGACAGCCCATACCAGCAAGTTCTGCACCGTCTTTCTTGCGCTCCCCATGTGACCGGGAAGTTTCGTTCCCTTGAAAACACGGGACGGATCGGCGCTCGCACCGATCGATCCGGGGGCCCGGTGAAACATGGAACCGTGGGTCGCCCTGCCGCCGTGGAAACCATGACGCTTGATGACGCCGGCAAATCCCTTGCCTTTGGTCGTTCCGACAACGTCCACATAATCACCGGGAGCAAACATATCCGCATTCAGCTCCTGACCCGCTTCGCAACCATCCGGATCCATGTTGAATTCCCGAAGCACCCGGAACAGCCCCTTGTCCGCCTTCTTGAAGTGCCCCTGAAGGGCCTTGGTCACATTCCGCTGTTTGATGCGGCCATATCCTAACTGCAGGGCATCGTAACCATCCGTCTTGGTTGTCTTTTTCTGAATGACTACGGAGGGCTCCACTTCAATAACCGTCACGGGAACGGAAACCCCTTCATCCGAGAAGATCTGAGTCATCCCCAATTTCTTGCCGATCAGTCCTTTTGTCATTATCATTCTCATTCGTAATAAAACCCGTCACAAAGGATGGCGAAACGGCCCTGACGGCCATCGAGATCTCCATTTCCTATAACTTGATCTCGACATCCACACCCGCTGACAGATCCAGTTTCATCAGGGCATCCACCGTCGCCTGCGTCGGCTCAACGATGTCAATCAGTCTCTTGTGCGTCCGGATCTCAAACTGCTCCCGCGATTTCTTGTCCACATGCGGCGACCGGTTAACGCAATACTTGTTTATCTCGGTGGGCAGCGGGATGGGGCCCCCTATGCGGGCGCCGGTCCTCTTTGCCGTCTCTACGATATCTTCCACCGAGCGGTCGAGCAGTTTATAATCGTAGGCCTTAAGGCGAATCCGTATTTTTTGATCTTTCATGGCTTCATTCAACCCAATTTGATGGCCGTTCTATTCCAGAATCTTGCTGACAACACCGGCGCCTACGGTCCTGCCGCCTTCTCGGATTGCAAACCGGAGCTGCTCCTCCATGGCGATCGGTGTGATCAGAGTCACTTCCATCTCAACATTGTCTCCGGGCATGACCATCTCCACACCCTCCGGGAGGTTGGCCACGCCGGTCACATCCGTGGTCCGGAAATAGAACTGCGGACGATAGCCGTTGAAGAAGGGGGTGTGACGGCCGCCTTCCTCTTTCGTCAGGACGTAGACCTGCGCCTTAAACTTGGTGTGCGGCGTGATCGAACCCGGCTTGGCCACGACCTGCCCTCTTTCCACCTCTTCGCGCTTCGTGCCCCGGAGGAGAACCCCGACGTCATCGCCGGCGCGCCCTTCATCAAGCGTCTTGCGGAACATCTCGACCCCGGTGCAGACGGTCTTGAAGGTCGGGCGAATCCCGATGATCTCGACTTCTTCACCCGTCCGGATGATACCACGATCAACACGGCCCGTAACGACCGTTCCGCGGCCGGAAATGGTAAAGACATCGCCGACCGGCATCAAAAACGGCTTGTCCAGATCGCGAACCGGCATCGGAATGTAGGTATCGACGGCTTCCAGAAGCTCCCAGATGGATTTCACATCCGGCGATTTTGGATCATCCGTTTCCAAGGCCTTCAACGCGGATCCTCTGATAATGGGAATATCGTCGCCGGGGAAATCATACGCCGTCAGAAGTTCCCGCAGTTCGAGCTCGACCAGGTCGAGCAGCTCGGGATCATCCACCAAATCAACTTTATTCATGTAGACGACGACGTAGGGAACCTGAACCTGACGGGCAAGGAGGATGTGCTCGCGGGTCTGAGGCATGGGACCATCGGATGCCGCAACAACAAGGATCGTGCCATCCATATGGGCTGCGCCGGAAATCATGTTTTTGATGTAGTCGGCATGGCCCGGGCAGTCGACATGGGCATAGTGACGTTTTTCCGTTTGATACTCCACATGCGAGATATTGATGGTGACCCCTCTCTCCTTTTCTTCCGGTGCATTGTCGATGGAATCAAAAGGTCTGAATTCGGCCAATCCCTTCGTGGCCAAGTGTTTTGTGATCGCGGCCGTCAATGTGGTCTTTCCATGATCAACATGACCGATGGTGCCGATATTCAGATGCGGCTTCGTCCTCTCAAATTTTTTCTTAGCCATCTCTAACCTCCTTAAACGTTGAATGGTTCGTTTGTTTTCGTTCCGGTCTTATCCAATCATTTCCCTATAATGAATCCGTCACGCACCCGCCGCAGGAATCGCGGCCGCCGGGAGAAAACGCACCATTCGGCGTTCAACCCGCCGGCACACCACCCACTGCTGAAATCAGACACCGGTCTGTAAGATATGGTCCATCCGGTGTGATATAAAAGGAGTCCCCACTAAAATCGATAATGGGCAAAGGCTTTGTTGGCTTCGGCCATCTTGTGGACGGCTTCCCTCTTCTTGACCGCCCCACCCCGATTGTTCGCCGCATCGATCAGCTCCGCGGCCAGTTTTTCCCGCATCGTTTTTTCGGAGCGTTCCCGCGCATGGGTAATCAGCCAACGGATCCCGAGGGCAACCCGGCGGGAGGGAATCACCTCCGTCGGCACCTGATACGTCGATCCTCCAACACGCCTCGATTTGACCTCGATCACCGGCTTGACATTGTTCACGGCCTTTTCAAAAATATCGACCGGCGTCTCCTTGACCCGGTCCTGAATAATATCAAAGGCCCCATACAGGATAGACTCAGCAATGCTCTTCTTCCCCCGCTTCAGGAGGCTGTTGATGAACCTCGCCACAAGCCGGTTGTTGTATTTCGGATCCGGCAGGATCTCCCTCTTGGTAACTTCTCTTCTCCTCGGCATGACTCTATCCCCGCTTAGCCCGGTCTCTTGGCCCCGTATTTTGACCTACTCTGTTTTCTGTCCTGAACGCCGACGGCATCCAGCGTCCCCCGGATGATGTGGTAACGAACACCCGGGAGATCCTTGACACGACCGCCGCGCACCAGGACGACGGAATGTTCCTGCAGGTTATGTCCAACGCCCGGTATATAGGAAGTGACCTCGTAACCGCTGGTCAGCCGCACCCTGGCCACTTTTCTCAAGGCGGAATTCGGTTTTTTGGGCGTGGAGGTGTAAACCCGGACGCAAACCCCCCGTCGCTGCGGTGAACCGGCCAAAGCGGGTGTCGCCGCTTTCCTGACGATCTTCGCCCTTCCCTTTCTAACCAACTGATTTATTGTAGGCATTGCCCCTCCCAGCCTTTTATTTGGCTGCTCATTTCTGTGGCTCAATAAAAGACGTTATAGCTATCAATTCATCGCTTCGATGTCAAGGACTTTCTCGTTACTTTTTTCATCCGTAGGAAGCTCCAGCCGGTCTTCATCCAGCGGGGCCCGTTCCTCGCCAACCGTTTTTATCCCCAGTTTTTTGTACATGGCGAGTCCCGTACCCGCGGGAATCAGCCTGCCCATGATGACATTCTCCTTGAGGCCGCGCAGATAATCGGTTTTCCCGGCGAGGGAGGCCTCCGTCAGAACCCGCGTCGTTTCCTGGAAGGATGCGGCGGAGATAAAGCTCTGCGTAGAGAGCGACGCCTTTGTGATCCCCATCAGAATGGGTTCACCCTGGGCCGGTTTCCCGCCCTTGGCCACTACCCGTTCATTCTCCTCCTGAAAGCGGAGCCGCTCCACCTGCTCGTCGGCCATGAAGGATGCATCCCCGGGATCCTTGATCATCACCCTGCGGAGCATCTGGCGGACGATCACCTCCATGTGCTTGTCGTTGATCTTGACCCCCTGAAGCCGGTAGACCTCCTGTACCTCATCCACCAGGTAACGGGCCAGCTCCTTTTCCCCCTTGATCATCAGGAGATCGTGGGGATTGTTGACACCGTCCATGAGGGCCTCTCCGGCCATCACCCGGTCCCCCTCCTGGACGCTGACATGTTTCCCCTTGGGAATCAGATATTCTTTTTCATCCTCGGCGTCGGGGGTGATCACGACCTTTCTCTTGCCCTTGGAATCCTTGCCGTAGGAGACAACGCCGTCAATCTCGCTGATCACCGCAAATTCCTTCGGTTTACGCGCCTCAAACAGTTCCGCCACGCGGGGAAGACCGCCCGTGATATCCTTTGTTTTCGTCGTTTCCCGGGGAATCTTGGCGAGGATGTCACCGGCATAGACTGTATCCTTCTCCGAGACCACAAGGTTGGTCCCGACCGACAGGAGGTGCCGGGCAACGGTGCTCGCCCCCGGAACCTTGGCCGTTCTGCCCTTCTTGTCCTTGATCGAGACCCGCGGGCGCATATCCGTTCCTTTGAACTCGACGATGACCTTCCGCGAGAGGCCGGTCACCTCGTCCACCAGCTCCTGCATGGTCTTCCCTTCGATGATATCCCCAAACTTGACCGTCCCGTCCACCTCAGCCAGGATCGGGATGGAGAAGGGATCCCATTCCGCAATGAGGTCGCCTCTTTTCTGATCCCTGGGTCCCTTCACCCGGCTGCCGTCCTCCACTTTGATATGCGCCCCGTAGGGAACGGGATACTTGCCGCGGCTCCGCTCCTGTTCATCGAGGACATGCACCTCGCCGTTGCGGTTCATCACGACAAGCCCGCCGGATCTGCTTTTCACCGTATTGAGATTCACGAACCGGATGGTCCCGTCATGTCTCGACTCCAGTGTGGAGTGTTCCTCGAATTTTGCCGTCCCGCCGATATGGAAGGTCCGCATGGTCAATTGGGTACCGGGTTCCCCAATCGACTGGGCCGCTATGATGCCGACCGCCTCGCCGATATTGACGAGGCGCCCGCGGGACAAATCACGGCCATAGCACATGGCGCAGACGCCGTGCCTCGACTTGCAGGTGAGCACCGATCGGATATTGACCCTCTCGATTCCGGCGTCATCGATCTTCTTCGCCAAGGCCTCATCGATTTCCTGATTCGCATTGACAAGCACTTCATGGGTGAAGGGATCCTGGATTTCTTCCAGCACAACCCTTCCCAGAACGCGTTCACCCGCCGTCTCGATGATTTCCCCGCCTTCCATCAATGCGGATACGAAAATCCCGTCGATCGTCCCGCAATCATCCTCCGAGATGATGCAATCCTGGGCCACATCCACGAGCCTCCGGGTGAGATACCCCGAATTGGCCGTCTTCAATGCCGTGTCGGCAAGCCCCTTCCGGGCGCCGTGTGTGGAAATAAAGTACTCGAGGACGGTCAGACCTTCCCGGAAATTCGCCCGGATCGGGGTTTCGATGATCTCGCCGGACGGCTTCGCCATCAGCCCCCTCATCCCGGCCAACTGACGGATCTGAACGGCACTGCCTCTCGCACCGGAGTCGGCCATCATGTAGATGGGATTGAAGCTTTCACCCTTGATCCTTTTTCCGTCCGGTCCGGTCCGTTCCTCCGTACCGATTCCGCTCAGCATCTCGTCGGCAATCTTCTCCGTGGCCTGGGCCCAGATATCAATGACCTTGTTGTATCGTTCGCCGTTGGTGATCAATCCCTCCATGTACTGCTTCCGGATCCCCAGGACGTCCTTGTCGGCCTGCGCTACGATTTCTTTCTTGTTTTCCGGAATCACCATGTTGTGGATTGCAATCGAAACCCCGGCATGGGTAGCGTATTTGAACCCGATGTCCTTCAGGCGATCGGCCAGAAGAACGGTGGTTTTATCACCCCGGGTGCGGTAGCAGTGGTTAATCAGGTTGGCCAGTTCCTTCTTGTTCATGACCTTGTTGATCGCATCGAAGGAGATGGTTTCGGGAATCACCTCGTAAAGCACGACCCGGCCGACGGTGGTCTCTTTCATCTCCCCGTTGATGCGGACCTTGATTTTTGCATGCAGATCGACGGCCCCGGCATCCAGTGCGGACCGGACCTCCCCCGGGTCGGCGAAAATCATCCCCTCGCCCTTGACGCCGCTCCTCACCCGCGTGAGAAAGTAAATCCCCAAAACGATATCCTGGCTGGGGATGATGATCGGCATCCCGTTGGCCGGGGAAAGGATGTTGTTGGTCGACATCATCAGGACCCGGACTTCGGTCTGGGCCTCGATGGACAGCGGCACGTGAACAGCCATCTGATCACCGTCAAAATCGGCATTGAAGGCCGTACAGACCAGCGGATGGAGCTGGATGGCCTTCCCTTCAATCAGGATGGGTTCAAACGCCTGCAGGCCGAGGCGGTGAAGTGTCGGCGCCCGGTTCAGCATGACGGGGTATTCCCGGGTCACTTCATCGAGGGCGTCCCACACCTCGGCTGTTTCCTTCTCCACCATCTTCTTTGCGCTTTTGACCGTCGTCACAAACCCCTTTTCCTGGAGACGCCGGTAAATGAAAGGCTTGAAGAGTTCCAGGGCCATCTTCTTCGGAAGACCGCACTGGTGGAGCCTCAGATCCGGGCCAACCGTAATGACGGAGCGTCCGGAATAATCGACGCGCTTGCCGAGAAGGTTCTGCCGGAACCGGCCCTGCTTTCCCTTGAGCATATCGGACAGGGAACGGAGCGGACGCTTGTTCGTCCCTGTGATGGCCCTTCCCCGTCGGCCGTTGTCAAACAGGACATCCACCGCCTCCTGAAGCATCCGCTTCTCGTTGCGGATGATGATTTCCGGCGCATTGAGCTCCTGCAAGCGCTTCAGGCGGTTGTTCCGGTTGATGACCCTCCGGTAAAGATCATTCAGGTCGGAGGTGGCGAACCGTCCGCCGTCCAGGGGCACCAGCGGGCGAAGGTCCGGCGGGATCACGGGAAGGACGGTCAGGACCATCCACTCCGGTTTGTTTCCCGACTTCCGCAGGGCCTCAACCACCTTCAATCTCTTGACGTACTTTTTCCGCTTCGTCTCCGAAACGGAGTTCTTCAGCTCCGAACGGAGTTCGTCATCCAGCTTGACGAGATTGACCTCTTCGAGAAGGCCGCGGACCGCCTCGGCGCCGATGCCGGCTTCGAAGGCATCCGGGCCGTACTGATCCTTCAGGTCGATATACTCCTCGTCGGACAGGAGATCCTTCTTTTTCAGCGGGGTGTTCTTGGGATCGAGGACGATCCATGACTCGAAATAGAGGACCTTCTCCAACTCCTTCAGGGTCAGATCGAGAACATTCCCGATCCGGCTGGGCAGACTCTTGAGGAACCAGATATGGGCGACCGGCGTCGCCAGCGTGATATGCCCCATTCTCTCCCGGCGGACCTTGGATTGGATGACCTCCACCCCGCATTTTTCGCAGACGACACCACGGTGTTTCATCCGCTTGTAGCGACCGCAAAGGCATTCATAGTCCTTGACGGGACCGAAGATTTTCGCGCAGAAAAGCCCGTCACGCTCCGGTTTGAAGGTCCTGTAGTTGATCGTCTCAGGTTTCTTGACCTCGCCATGAGACCAGGAAAGAATCTTTTCCGGGGAGGAAATGGATATCTTGATCGCATTGAACCTGATGGGATCCTTCGGTTTTTCAAAATAACTAAAAACGTCTTCCACGGATGATATCTCCTAAATATTGAAAAGAAACGGGGTTTGAGGAACACCTCAAACCCGATCCTAATCCTGTTCGATCAGCTCCACGTCAAGGCAGAGGCTCTGCAGCTCCTTTACCAGGACGTTGAAGGACTCGGGCAGGCCAGGCTCCGACGTATGCTCACCCTTGACGATCGCTTCATAAATCCGCGTTCTGCCGGCCACATCATCGGACTTGACCGTTAGAAACTCCTGGAGGGTGTACGCGGCGCCGTAGGCCTCCATCGCCCATACTTCCATTTCACCCAGTCTCTGTCCCCCGAACTGGGCCTTGCCGCCCAGAGGCTGTTGCGTCACCAGGGAATAGGGACCGATCGACCGGGCGTGGATCTTGTTGTCGACCAGATGGTGCAGTTTCAGCATGTAGATCATACCCACGGTGATTTCCTGGTCGAAGGGCTCTCCGGTCCTCCCGTCAAACAGGATGGTCTGACCGGTTTCAGGAAGGCCGCCGGCCTTGAGCATTTTCCTGATCTCCTGTTCGTTGGCGCCGTCGAAAACAGGCGTCGATACCAGAATTCCCTTTTTCAGGCGGCTTGCGAACCGGCGGATCTCCTCTTCTCCGGCACGGTTGATGAACCGGTCAAATTCGGGAGAGGAATAGACGGCCTTCATCTCCTTCTTGAGGGCATCCAATCCGCAATGCTGCTCCACGAGGGCATTGATCTTTTCCCCCATGCCTCTGGCTGCCCAGCCCAGGTGCGTCTCCAGGATCTGCCCCACATTCATCCGGGAGGGAACGCCCAGCGGATTCAGGACGATGTCCACCGGTGTTCCGTCCTTGAAATAGGGCATATCCTCCTCGGGGAGTATCCGGGACAGCACACCTTTGTTTCCATGACGGCCCGCCATCTTATCCCCGACGGAGAGCTTCCGCTTGATCGCAATGTATACCTTGACCAGCTTGATCACCCCCGGTGGGAGTTCATCGCCGGCCTTGAGCTTCTCGATCTTCTCCGCGAAATACGACTCGACGAACTCCTTTTTCCGGGAGAGGTTCTCATACAGCACGCCGATACGGGTCTCCGTCTCTTCTTCGCCGCCCAGGGAGATCTCCCGCCAGAGGTCAAAGGGCGTCCGTTCCAGGATCTCTTCGGTAATGACCTCGCCCTTCTTCAGCAGAATCCGCTTTTTCTTCGGATCGGAAACCTTCACCGCCGACGTTTTTCCGATCAGCATGCCGGCGATCTGCCTCTTCACCCCTTCCGTGATGATCCGGATCTCGTCGTCGCGGTCCTTATTCAGCAGCGATACGGCCTCTTCCTCGAGATACTGGGAGCGACTGTCCCTCTCCGTCCCCTTCCGTGCGAAGATCTTTGCGTCGATCACCGTGCCTTCGACGCCGGGGGGAACGCGCAGCGA
The DNA here is from genome assembly GCA_030654195.1 of Syntrophales bacterium. Taxonomy (GTDB): domain Bacteria; phylum Desulfobacterota; class Syntrophia; order Syntrophales; family UBA5619; genus UBA5619. The sequence goes on from JAURXV010000085.1 coordinate 11,236, forward strand.
GGTGTCGCGGACATCGCTGGCCTTTTCCCCAAAGATGGCCCGCAGGAGTTTCTCTTCCGAGGAGAGCTGGGTTTCCCCCTTGGGGGTAATCTTTCCGATCAGGATGTCGCCCGGCTTCACCGCCACACCCATGCGGACAATGCCGCTATCGTCGAGGTTTCTCAGGGCCTCTTCCCCAAGATTGGGGATATCCCGGGTGATCTCTTCCTTGCCGAGCTTGGTGTCCCGGGCCATCGTCTCGAATTCCTCGATATGGATGGAGGTATAGATGTCATCCTTGACGATTCTCTCGCTGACCAGAATGGAATCCTCGTAGTTGTACCCCCCCCAGGACATGAAGGCGACCATTACATTCCTTCCCAGGGCCAACTCCCCCTTGTCCGTGGCGGGACCGTCCGCGATGATCTCTCCCTTGCTCACCTTCTGCCCTTTGCTGACAATGGGCTTCTGGTTGAAACAGGTGTCCTGGTTGGAGCGCTGATACTTGATCAGGTTGTAGATATCCACCCCCGTATCCAGCCCTTCTTTCGCGGGGGAGTCGCATTTGACGACGATCCGCGCGGCATCCACACTCTCGACCACGCCCGATCTCCGGGCCGCCATGACCGCTCCGGAATCCCGCGCCACAACGGATTCCATTCCCGTTCCTACCAGAGGAACCTCGGGTTCCATCAGCGGCACCGCCTGCCGCTGCATATTGGATCCCATCAGGGCCCGGTTGGCATCGTCATGTTCCAGAAAAGGGATCAGGGTGGCCGCCACACTGACGAGCTGGTTGGGGGAGACATCCATCATGTTGACATCCATCGGCACAACGGAGAGGAAGTCGCCCCCCTTTCTCGCGGAAATCAGTTGTCCGACGAATTTTCCGTCCTTGTCGAGGGGTCTGTCGGCCTGGGCAATGATCCGGTTTTCCTCTTCGATCGCGGTCAGATAACGTACCTCGTCCAGTACCCGCCCCTCTTTCACAACACGGTAAGGCGTTTCGATGAAACCGAATTCGTTCACCCGGGCGTAGGTGCTCAGGGAGACGATCAGGCCGATGTTGGGACCTTCCGGGGTTTCCACCGGGCAGATGCGGCAGTAATGGGTGGGATGGACGTCGCGGACCTCAAATCCCGCCCTTTCCCGCGTCAGACCTCCCGGCCCGAGAGCCGACAATCTCCGTTTGTGCGTGATCTCCGACAGCGGATTCGTCTGATCCATGAACTGGGAGAGCTGGCTGCTGCCGAAGAATTCATTCACCACGGCCGAGACCGGCTTGGCATTGATGAGATCATGGGGCATCATGGTTTCGATGTCCTGGAGACTCATTTTCTCCTTGATGGCACGCTCCATCCGGACCAGGCCGATCCGGTACTGGTTCTCGATCAATTCCCCCACTGAACGCACACGCCGGTTGCCAAGATGGTCGATATCGTCCACGCTGCAATCCGGCGCGCTGTTCTTCAGGTCGATCAGATACTTGACAGCCGCCAGGATGTCCTCATTACGCAGGACGGTTACGGTCGTGGGAACATCGAGACGAAGTTTGTAATTCATCTTCGCCCGTCCTACATTGGAGAGGTCATAGCTCTCCGCTTCAAAAAATAGGCTGTTGAAAAATTTATGGGCGGTCTCCGGCGTGGGCGGATTGCTTGGCCGCAGTCGCCGATAGATTTCAATAATCGCATCTTCCGCCGTCTCGATCCGATCCATCAGAAGCGTGTCCCGGATCGAGGCATTTTCCCGATCTTCGTCGATGTGGATGAACTGGAAGGAGGAAATCCCCTTGTCCCTGAGAAGCTGCAACCCTTCCGCCGTCAGCTCTTCGTTACACCGGATCAGGATTTCGCCGGTCTTGAGATTGATTACATCGGAAGAGAAGACCCTGCCGATGATATCCTCGTCGTTCACCGGTATCCGCGTCACCGCGGAATCGACCATCTTCTTCAGCAGGGGTTTTGAAATCTTTCTCCCCTTCTTGACGACAACATCTCCCCTCTTCGTCTCAACATCCGCAGGGGCTTTCCCCCCCAGCAGTGAATCGTTCACGGCCATAAATAGGCGGCCGCCCTCCAGGAAGATCTGCTCAATGCCGTAAAAATAATTCAGGATAAACTGGGTGGAATTCCCCATCGCCTTCAGCAGGATCGTTACAGGCATCTTCCGCCGGCGATCGATCCTCACATAAAGAAGGTCCTTGGAATCGAACTCGAGATCAAGCCAGGATCCGCGGATCGGGATGACCCGTGCCGAATAGATCAGCTTTCCACTGGACAGGGTCTTGCCCTTGTCATGGTCGAAAAAGATCCCCGGCGAACGGTGAAGCTGGCTGACGATCACCCTTTCCGTACCATTCACGATGAAGGTGCCGTTTTCCGTCATCAGCGGGATTTCACCGAAATAGATCTCCTGTTCCTTGATGTCGCGGATCGGCTTGGGCTCCGTATTCCGGTCCGTGTCGAAAACGACCAGGCGGACCACGATCTTCAACGGCGCCGCATAAGTCATCCCCTTCTGAACACACTCCTGCATGTCGTACCGGACATCGCCAATCCTATAGCTGACAAACTCGAGGGAACATTTCCCACTGAAATCGGAAATAGGGAAAACGCTGTTGAAGGCGCCCAACAGACCATAGTTCCCCCTCTTGTTCGGATCGATATCCTGCTGAAGAAACTTACGGTAGGAATCGGTCTGAATATTGATCAGGTTGGGAATATCGAGTATCTTCCGGATACGGCCAAAATTCTTTCTAAATTCGCCCATAACATCCTTTCGGCTTTTGCCGGCAGCAATCTTAAGCTTTCACCAATAGCCATAAAGGAAAAGAACCCCCTTCAACCTGTCTCTCTGCAAAATCGCGCAGACAACCTGTTGCATCCGGGATTCTAATCCCTACCGTTTTGTTACGTAGTGATGTAGGGGCGCGATTAATCGCGCCCCTACTTAATCTCAACGGCGCCACCGACCTCTTCGATCTTTTTCTTGATATCGGCAGCCTCATCCTTGGAAACGGCCTCCTTGATCGGTTTGGGAACGCCGTCCACCAGATCCTTGGCTTCCTTGAGTCCCAGACCCGTGATCGCCCTGACCACCTTGATCACCTGGATCTTCTGATCACCGAACCCCGTCAGGATCGTATCGAATTCGGTCTTTTCCTCAACCTGAGCAGCCTGCGCCGGCCCAGCGGCGGCGACCATCGCAACCGGCGCCGCGGCGCTGACGCCAAACTTCTGCTCCAGTTCCTTCACCAGTTCCGAAAGCTCAAGAACCGTCATCCCTTCAATGAATTTTACAACATCCTCTTTGGTAATCTCGTTCGCCATTGTCCTATTCCTTCCTGTATATGATTGTTAGTTCGCTGACGCCTTCTGTTCCCGATAGGCATCGAGAACCTGTACAAAATTTCTCGGAACCCCGCTCAGGACATTCACGAGGGAGGTCTGCACCCCGACCATCAGGGAAAGCAGCTTCCCGATCAAAACCTCCCGGCTCGGCAGTTCAGCCAGAATCGTGAGCTGCTCCCTGCTCAGAGGTTTGCCGCCCATCACGGCCGCCTTGATTTCAAGACTGGCATTCTTCTTGGCAAAATCAACCAGCGCCTTGGTGGTCTCGACCACGTCGCCACGGGCGATCGCCACGGCCAGAGGCCCTCGGAAGTGCTCTTCCAGTGCGCAGAAATCTGTTTCGCGCGACGCGATGGAGAGCAGCGAATTCTTGACAACCCGGAGTTCCGCATTCGATTTTCGCAGAACAACCCTCAGTGCCGTTATCTTCGCCACATCCATCCCACTGTAACTGGTGAGAACCGCCAACTTGAAATCTTTCAGTTTTTCATGGAGTTCAGCAGCAACCTGCTCTTTCGTTCTCCGATCCAATCTTCAACCTCCTTTCCCATCTGATCCGTTCCTTCCGGATGGGGACACCTTGCGGCAAGGTGTCCCCGTTTAGAAAAACCCGTTGAAAAAGTCAGAGAACATAAGCAACATACAGGACGATTTCCCCGGCCCAAAAGGCCACGCATCCCAGTCTCGGCAGGCCGACCACGTTTAAACTTCCTGTACCTGCTGTCTCAGACCCGTTTTCATCTCCCATAGCCCGGCAGGGCCATGGCATTAAATGCCCCGGAGGGCGAGAGGATCCACCTTTACCCCGGGACCCATTACGGTCGAGAGGGAAATACTCCGGATATAAATACCTTTGCTTGATGCGGGTTTCAATTTGACGACCATCTCCAGCAACGCAAGAAAATTCTCCGTCAGTTTCTCCGCCCCGAAAGAGGTCTTGCCGATGGGACAATGGACAATACCCGCCTTTTCAACACGGAATTCGACCTTGCCGGCCTTCAGCTCCAAAACGGCCTTTCCCACATCAAAGGTCACCGTTCCGACCTTCGGATTCGGCATGAGGCCGCGAGGACCGAGGATCTTCCCCAGTTTGCCGACGCTCCCCATCATATCCGGCGTTGCGATCACCCGGTCAAAATCGAGCCAGCCGCCCCTGATCTTTTCAACAATATCATCCGATCCCACCACATCGGCGCCGGCTTCCAGGGCCTCCTTTTCCTTTTCGCCCTTCGCAAAAACCAGCACCCGGACCGATTTTCCCAGTCCATTGGGAAGAACAACGGAGCCCCGGACCATTTGGTCGGCATGCGCCGGATTCACCCCAAGCCGGATGGCGGCATCGACGGTCTCATTAAACTTCACCCTGGCCGCACCGACCACCAGCGCAACAGCCTCCTGGACGGGATAGCGCTTTGCCACCTCGATATTTTTCCTCGCCTCGATGTACTTCTTGCCTCTCTTGGACATGATCAAACCTCAAATCGAAACCCACCGCCGGGGACTTGGGTTCACCGAAACTTTTCCACTTAAGACGCCCGCCGGCACATCCCCCGATGTTCTGCCGGAAGCCCCGGGGCATCAGCCCGCGATTTCAATCCCCATGGATCGCGCCGTTCCCGAAACAATCCGGATCGCTCCCTCAATATTCACGGCATTCAGGTCATTGTACTTCAGTTCGGCAATTTCCCGGACCTGTTTCAGCGTCACCTGACCAACCTTATCCCGCTTGGGGTCGCCCGACCCTTTGGCGATCTTTGCCGCCTGCTTCAGCAAGACGGACGCGGGCGGCGTCTTGGTCACGAAGGTGAAGGACCGGTCGGCGTAAACCGTGATAACGACCGGGATGACCATCCCCTCCTGGTTCTGCGTCATGGCGTTGTATGCCTTGCAGAACTCCATGATGTTGACGCCGTGTTGACCGAGGGCCGGCCCGATCGGCGGTGAAGGGGTAGCCTTGCCTGCCTTGATCTGAAGTTTAATATTCGCGATTACCTTCTTTGCCATTCTGATCACCTTCGTTTCTATCTGAATTCAAGATCAATGGCCGGCCAAAGAAACCGAAACCAGGCGCCTTGCCATTGTTCTATTGCTGTTTTACGTCTGTGTAACCTGGATGAAATCCAGTTCCACCGGCGTCGACCGTCCGAAAATACTCACAATAACACGTAGTTTTCCCTTCTCCGGCTTTACCTCATCGACGCTTCCATCAAAATTGGTGAAGGGGCCATCGATGATCCGCACATGATCCCCCACATCGAATTTAAACTTCGGTTTGGGTTTCAGCGTCCCCTCGTCGATTCGGGTCCTCAGGATCTCCACGTCCTTGTCGGGAATGGGCGAGGGCTTGTCCTTGCTGCCGATAAAACCGGTTACCTTGGGCGTATCCTTCACGACATGCCAGGTGTCGTCGTTCAACTCCATCCGGACGAGGATATAGCCCGGGAAAAACTTCCGTTTCGAGGTCTTTTTCTCCCCGGATACCAGTTCGACGATATCCTCTTCGGGGATCAGGATATCCGAGAAAAAGGCCTGCTTCCCGGCCGTTTCGATCCTCTCCTGCAGAGAAAGCTTCACCCGGTTTTCAAAGCCGGAATAGGTATGAACGACGTACCATCTGAAAGCCATATTCTTAACCCAGCACCAGTTTGACAACCTTGGTCAAACCGAAATCGACGATCCCCAGAAAGGCGGACACGATGATCACCACAATGATGACGACTGATGTGGAGGCAAGGGTCTGCTTCGGTGTCGGCCACGTGACTTTTTTCAGTTCAACTTTCGATCCGGCCAGAAACTGCTTAATCTTCTCCGCGATAACCTTTACTCTTTCCATCCAGCAACCCCTGATTCCCCCACATCCGACACCGTTTTATATAAATGGCAGGCCAGGAGGGACTTGAACCCCCAGCATCCGGATTTGGAGTCCGGCGCTCTATCCATTAGAGCTACTGGCCTGTCCGATCGATCAAGGCGGCGCCTCTTTCCGCTTATTTCGTTTCCCTGTGCAGTTTATGGGACCGGCAGAATTTGCAGTATTTTTTCATCTCCAGCCGATTCTGCATGGTCCTTTTGTTCTTGGTCGTCGTATAATTCCGCTGTTTGCAATCCGTGCAAGCCAATGTAATGATATTTCTCATGATTAACCCACCTTACATCAATGGAGCCCACGACCAGGATCGAACTGGTGACCTCATCCTTACCAAGGATGTGCTCTACCGACTGAGCTACGTGGGCTGGTTGCTTCTTTCATCGAAGCGCCGCTTTCCCCCGCCACCGATCCAAATCCGTGACATGATCGGCTGCACATTCCTCGGGGAAGCAAACAGCCCCATACCGAACAAAAATGGAGCGGGAAACGGGATTCGAACCCGCGACCCTCAGCTTGGAAGGCTGACGCTCTAGCCACTGAGCTACTCCCGCTTATCGCCATCCGCCGCTTCTAAGAAAGAGATGATCGCCGCAGCAAACTGGTGGAGGGGGGAGGGTTCGAACCTCCGTAGGCTTCGCCGGCAGATTTACAGTCTGCTCCCTTTGACCGCTCGGGAACCCCTCCATGGTGACCAATCGGGCAAAATATCTTCTTGGAGCTGGCGATGGGACTTGAACCCGCAACCTGCTGATTACAAATCAGCTGCTCTACCGATTGAGCTACGCCAGCGCTCCTAAATATTGAATATAAAACATAATTCTCACACAAAGACCGGGCCGCCACCCAGGCAGAGAAATCACCCCCTCTGTAAAACAAGGAACACTAATTTTTATGTCGTCGTTTGTCAAGATTTTTTTTATTATTTTTTCAGGCTTTGCCCCTGTTAACTTCCGGACATTCCCCCTCACCGGGGCTCTCGTCAGACAGGCCGATAAGAAAACTGCCCAGGTATGGCTGCGACTCCGCAAACGCTAAACACAGCGTCATAATTATTTGCGCATCCGAATGCCTAAAAGATGATCCTAATGCTCGATACTGAACGGTTTTCTGGATGATGATTTCGCATCTATTTGTGGCATCGTGTTTAACCGTCAAACTTCGGCAGAGGCATCTTGATGAACTGGACGCCCTCTTCCCTCAAGGTTTCTTCTTCGCTCCCGGTGGCGGTCCCTCTGATGTTTCTGCTGTCTTCCTCTCCATGGTGGATCCGGAGGGCGACTTCCGCAAACTTGTCGCCCACGTTATCGAAGTTCTTATGGATGTACTCCTGCAATTCTCGGAGGAGTTTCAGAGGCGGCTCGCCGTTCTGCGTCGTTATCGCAGCGGAACTGTTGGCCCTTCCCCTGACCACGACGGAAGAAGGGATCAACACCGTCTCCGTATTTCCGCAGACGGGACATGCGATGAGTTGCTGCAGCCGCTGTTCATCGAAGGCGCCCCTGTCCTTGAACCAACCCTCAAATTTATGGCCGTCACGGCATTTGAGATCGTAGATGATCACGCCTTTTCTCCTGGTCATTGACCTCTGGGTATTGTTATCATGATGATTCAAAAAATAATGGTGGACAATCGACTCCAAATTGGTTATGGACTGCCGTGTCGGGATGTGGCCCAGCTTGGTAGGGCACTGCGTTCGGGACGCAGGAGTCGCGCGTTCAAATCGCGCCATCCCGACCATTTTTTATTTGCGATCTTTCCCGCCGGA
>JAURXV010000103.1 GCA_030654195.1 Syntrophales bacterium
ATGACCATGTAGTCCCGCTTCACCACCCCGTCGAAGAGCCATTTCCCCACGCCGGGCCAGGCGAAGACCGTCTCGGTCAGGATCGCCCCGCCCATGAGGATCCCGAACTGGAGACCGACGACCGTGACGACGGGGATGAGGCCGTTTCGGAGCGCGTGCTTCATGACGATCTTGAACTCGCTCAATCCCTTCGCCCGGGCCGTTTTGATGTAATCCTGCCTGAAGATCTCCAGCATGGAGGAGCGCGTCATCCGGGCCACAATGGCAAGCGGAATGGTGCTCAGCGCTATGGCGGGGAGGGCGAGGTGCCGCAGGGCGTCCCAGAAGGCCTCCCAGTTCCCGGTCAGAAGGGAATCGAGGAGATAGAAATTGGTGATGACCTGAAGGTCCGTATCGACGCCCAGGCGCCCGGACATGGGGAACCAGCCGAGGGTCAGGGAGAAGACGAGCATCAGCACCAGCGCCAGCCAGAACACGGGCATGCTGACGCCGATGAGGGAGCCCACCATGCTGATGTAGTCGAACCAGGAGTACTGCCGGGTCGCCGAGATCAGCCCGAGGATGATCCCGAAGAAACTGCTGATCAGCATGGCGGCCACGGCCAGTTCAATGGTCGCCGGGAACCGCTCCTTGATCTCCGTGGAGACCTTCTCCCGGGTCCAGATTGTCTCCCCCAGGTCAAACTGGACGATCCTCTTGAGGAACAGGCCGTATTGGACGTGAAGAGGCTCTTTCAGGCCGAGGTACTCCCGCATCGCGTCCAGCGATTCCTGCGTCGCCCGCTCGCCCAAGAGAAGCTCCGCCGGATCGCCGGGCGTGATCGCCAGCATCAGGAAGATGACGACGGTCACCCCGAGCAGGGTCGGGATGACCGCCAGGATCCGCCGAACGATGAAACCGGTCATGAGACACCTGTTTCCCCCGGAACGGGGACAGATTTCAAATCTGGGGAATGGGGACAGATTTTAAATCTGTCCCCATTCCCTTCGGGATATCCGGGGACTAATGGGGACACCTTGCCGCAAGGTGTCCCCATTAGTCCCTTAACTTTACTGCAGCCACACGCTCTTCATGCGGACCGAGTTTGTGGGGTGGAGCTTGAAGTTCCGGACCTTCTTCAATTCCGGAGAAATCACGATCGAGTGGGCGATCGGAAGGACCGGGCATTCGTCGTACATGATCTGCTGCGCCTTCTTATAAATCTCGGCGCGCTTGCCCTGGTCAACGGTTGTCCTTCCCTCATCCATCAGCTTGTGGAAGGCCTCGTTTTGCCACTGGGTGCGGACGGCGGCGGATTCCATGCCGTCGAACAGAACGGCCAGGAAGTTGTCCGGATCGCCGTTGTCCCCCGTCCAGCCGAGTTGGAAGAGATCCATGTCCTGGGGCTGATCCCGCTGGCGTTTGAGATAGGTTCCCCAGTCGTAACTGACGATCCGGGCAACAATGCCAATCTTCCCCAGGTCGCCGATCATCGCCACGCCGACCTTCAGCCCTTCCGGATTGTAGGGCCGGGCCACCGGCATCGACCAGAGGGTGATCTCCGGAAACCCTTTTCCATCGGGATAGCCCGCCTCGGCCAGATACTTCTTGGCCAAGGCGACGTCATACGCATATCCGGGAACATCCTTGTTGTATCCCCACATCGTCGGCGGGATGCAGTTTTTGGCCACTTCGCCCATCCCCTGGTAGATCTTGTCGACGATCGCCTTGCGGTTGATCGCATGGGCCACGGCCAGGCGCAGCTTGAGATTCTTCCAGAGCTCCTTCTTGTGGTTGAACCCCAGATAGCCGATGTTCATCCCCTGCTGGCTGATGATCTGGAGCTTGGGATCCTTCCTCGCCATCTCGATATCGGCGGGGTTCGGAAAATCCATCATGGTGATGTTGCCCGCCTTCAGCTCCAGGAAGCGGACCGAATTCTCCGGGATCACCCGGAAGACCATCTTGTCCAGGTAGGGCCCCTTGGCCTTGTCCCAGTAATCCTTGTTCGCCTCCAGGTTGATCCGGTCGTCCTTCACCCACTTGACGAACTTGAACGGGCCCGTACCGACCGGATTGCGGACGAAGGCCTTCGGGTCCTTGATGAAGGCGGTCGGGCTGATGATGTCCGCAAAGTCCATCCCCATGTTGGCGATGAATGGCGCCTGAACCTTCTTGAGTTTGAAAACGACGGTGTACTCATCCGTCGCTTCGATGGCGTCGACCGTGTCGTCCATCCCCATCGAAACCCAATACTCCGGAGGACGCTCCTGCTTGGGAATCTCCCACCCCTTGCCGGAAAACTTCACGTTGCGGTTCTTCATCATCCGGCCGATGGAGAAGACGACCGCGTCGGCGTTGAAGGCCGTCCCGTCGTGAAACTTCACCCCCTTGCGGAGCTTGAAGGTGTAGGTCAGGCCGTCGGAACTGATCTCCCACGAGGTCGCAAGGCCCGGTTCGAGGGCCGTCGATTCGTCCTTGTAGAAGACGAGCGCCTCGAGGATGTTGTCGCAGATCATGAAGGAGTTGCCGTCCGTCTCATAGGCCGGATCCAGCCCGACGCTGTCACCGCCCCGCCCAAAAACCAGCGTACCGCCCTTCTTCGGTGTCGCCGCAGCCTCTTTCTTCGGTTCCGCCGCGGGCGTCCCGCCCTTCTTCGGCGTCGCCGCAAGCGCGAGACCCGCACCCAAAAACACGAAGATGCATACCAGCATTACAAATTTTTTCATCATTTTATCTCTCCTCCTCTCTCACGTTACCCCCGATTTCGATCTGAATGTTCCCGCAATACGTCTGCCAACCCTGATGAACTCGCAAAAAGTCGTGCTTCCCCTCCTTTGTCATTCCGGGCTTGACACGGAATCCAGTGTTATCGAGTAGTTCTGGATACCGGCTTTCGCCGGTATGACGGTTTGGGGGACTTTTTACGGGGTCTTCAACCCTGATGAACTCGTAAAAAGTCGTTCACTTGTGGTTCTGCTCTCGCCTTATCCTTTGGGAAAGAGC
>JAURXV010000114.1 GCA_030654195.1 Syntrophales bacterium
GTTCTGAGCCAGGATCAAACTCTCCAGTTTTAATCCTGTTCAAGGAGATTGCTCTCCCATTTGTGACATGTATAAAAGGACCCACAAATCAATTATCCCACTATTCAATTTCCAAAGAGCCAGTTAGTAACGAGCCGGTAGAAGTAAACCAATTTTGCTTTTCTGTCAAGAACAATTTCTAAAAATCTTTCCGTCTCGCAGCCCATCCGATTCAGGATGGAGTGTAAATATAAATCTATTTCACTGGAGATGTCAAGCGGAAATCTAAAATTATATTACCCCCCCAACCACTCTATCAACGAACAGGCGCGTTTTCTACCCCACCCATCTCCAGGAGTCAAGCATTAATTTCATTTTTTCTTTCGACTGATTCTATGTGACCGGAATAAAATGATATGATTTCACCTTACCGGCCGGCGAAACGAACATTTCATCACCTCACGGACAGAATGACATACCTCTTCTTCCCCTTCCGCAGACGGATTTCACCCCGCTCATCAACATCCCTAAGGCCGATTCGCTCGTCGAAGGCTGCAAACTGACGGTCGTTGACATAGCCGCCCCCTTGGGTGATCAACCGCCTCGCCTCCCCTCGGGATGCGCACAGGTTCGTCTCGTGGAACAACTCGAAGGCAGGGATGCCCTCGTCTAATCTCCTACGTTCTATCGGCAGCGAAGATGTTCCTGAGGCTGAAAGCGATAGGGATGGGAGTACTATATGAGCTTCCCCTGTCACATCAGGTCTAGGAATCGTACTGGACGGAAACAGCCCCGTTTCGACCGATCGGCAGCCAAAAAGCTGTGCGGTCTTCTCAAAAGCCCCCAAAGCGGCCTCCGCGCCATGGGTAATCTTTGTCGCTTCAAAGGCCAGAACGGCCTTGGCCATATTGAGACGGGCGTCGCTCAGGGCTTTCACCGCAACGATCTCCTCCATCGGCAGGAAGGTGAAGAGGGCGAGGAAACGCGCCACATCCCCGTCTTCCGTGTTGATCCAGTACTGGTAATATTCATAGGGCGACGTCAGTTCGGCGTCGAGCCAGATGGTCCCTTTTTCGGTCTTTCCCATCTTGTTTCCCTGCGATGTGGTGATCAGCGGAAAGGTCAAGCTGTATGTCGTCTTTTCCTCCATTCGGCGGATCAGGTCGATGCCGGCCACCATGTTGCCCCACTGATCGTTTCCCCCCATCTGCATCAGACAATTGTAATGCCTGAAAAGATGGAGGAAATCGTAAGCTTGCAGGAGCATGTAATTGAATTCGATGAAATTGAGTCCCTTTTCCAAGCGGACGCGATAGCTCTCCGCGGCAAGCATTCGGTTCACGCTGAAGTGGCGTCCGATATCCCGGAGAAACTCGATATAATTGAGTTGTGTAAGCCAGTCGGCGTTGTTGAGCAGGACGGCCCCGCCTTCACGGAAATCGATATATCGGGAGAGCTGCTTCTTCAGGCATTCCGCGTTGTGATCGATCTGATCCCGTGTGAGAATCTGCCGCATCTCCGTCTTGCCGGAGGGATCGCCGATCAGGCCGGTCCCTCCGCCGACGAGGGCAATCGGCCGATGGCCATGTCTTTGCAGATGGGCCAGCGACATGATCGGTACCAGAGATCCGATATGCAGGCTGGCCGCCGTCGGGTCAAAACCGATGTAACAGGTGACGGATTTTTGTTCCAGCAGCTCCCTGATCTGAGGCTCATCCGTAACCTGTTCGATAAAACCCCTCTCCCGGAATACATCATATACACTCATCAACGCGTTACCTCCAACGCCATCCGCAACAGCATCGACAACACCTCCTGTCCCATCGCCCAGGGACTCAGGATTCAGAGTAAGCTCCTCGGTTCCCCAGGGATACGTTCAGCCTTTCCACACGAACGGCCCGTCCTTCCGGGTCGATTTCCACAATCACCCCCTGAAGGCGGACATCCCCTTTGGCAACATCGAACTTGTTCGGAATCTGCAGCAGGAATCGCTGCAGGATGCTCTCTTTTCTGATCCCGATAACGGAATCAAACGGTCCGGTCATGCCGACATCGGTGATGTAGGCGGTGCCTTCAGGCAGAATCCGTTCATCGGCTGTCTGAACATGGGTGTGGGTTCCCAGAACAGCCGTGACACGGCCGTCAAGATACCAGCCCATGGCGATTTTTTCCGAAGTAGCCTCCGCATGCATATCCACGATGATCATCCGGGTTTTTTTCTTCAATTTCTCGATCTCCCGCTCGGCCGTCCTAAAGGGACAGTCGAGCGGATGCATGAAGACGCGACCGGCCAGGTTGATTACTCCGATAGGAAACCCGCCCAGGGTGGGAATTACCACACTCCCACGGCCGGGCGCTCCCTCGGGATAATTGGCAGGCCGAAGCAATGTTTCGTAATCATCCACAAATGCCATGACCTCTTTTTTATCCCAGATATGGTTTCCGGAGGTCAGGACATCGATATGGGACGCATACAGCTCTTCGATGATCTCCGCGGTCACGCCGAACCCCGCTGCGGCATTTTCGCAGTTGGCTATGACGAAATCGATTCGGTGTTCTTCGATAATCCCCGGAAGAAGCTCGCGGACGGCCATTCTTCCAGGTTTTCCAACAATATCACCTATAAAGAGTATCTTCATGAAGATATCCTATCGCGCGAAATCGGAGACACGCGTCTCCCGGATGACGGTCACTTTGATCTGCCCGGGATAGGCCAGCTCCGCTTCGATCTTCTTGATGATATCCTTGCAGAGCATCACCGTGTCGTTTTCGGAGATCTTCTCATTCTCCACGAGTATTCGGATTTCTCTTCCGGCTTGGATCGCAAAACATTTATCAACCCCGCTGAACGAATTAGCAATATTTTCAAGTTCTTCCAGACGTTTGACGTAGCTCTCCAACATTTCCCGCCGCGCCCCCGGCCGCGCGGCCGACAGCGAGTCCGCCGCCTGAACCAGTACGCCGAGCAAGGTGTTGGTCCTGCCGTCGTCATGGTGGGTGGCGATCGCCTGGACGATCCGCGGGGATTCACCGAACCGTTTGGCATAATCGGCGCCGATGCCGGCATGGGTCCCTTCCACCTTGTGATCGACCGCCTTTCCGATATCGTGCAGAAGCCCCGCCCGCTTCGCTTCCTTGATGTTCATCTTCAACTCGGCCGCCATCATCCCGGTTAGATGGGCCACATCGATGGAGTGCTGCAGGACGTTCTGGGAATAGCTCGTCCGGAACTTGAGGCTGCCAATCAGCGTGATCAGCTCGGGATGCAGATCATGGACACCGACATCGAAGGAGATTCTCTCCCCCGTTTCCTTGATGATCGCATCCACCTCCGACCTCACTTTCTTGACGATCTCTTCGATCCGGCCTGGATGGATTCGACCGTCGGTGATCAATCTCTCTAAGGAAAGGCGTGCCACTTCGCGCCGCACCGGGTCGAAGCTGGAGAGCACGACCGCCTCGGGCGTATCATCGACGATCAGGTCGATACCGGTCGCCGCCTCGATCGCTCGGATGTTCCTCCCCTCCCGGCCGATGATCCTTCCCTTCATCTCATCGTTGGGAAGGTTTACCACCGAGACCGTGTTTTCGGCCACATAATCACCCGCGTAGCGCTGAATCGCATAGGCGATGATCTCCCGCGCCGTGTTGTCCGCCGTCCGCCGGGCCTCCTCCTCAATCTTCCGGATCATCAGGGCAGCATCGCGCTTCGCCTCCGCTTCCATCGATTGGACCAGAAAGTTTTTTGCCTCCTCCGAAGTAATACCGGCGATCTGTTCCAGCTTCACCGTCTGCTCTTCCAGCATCCGGTCGGCGCGTTCGTGCTTTTCGTTAAGCTGGGATTCTCGTTGCAGGATCGCCTTTTCACGGTTCTCGCAAGTGGTTTCCTTTTGTGACAAAAGGTCGATTCTCCGTTCCAGGTTCTCCTCTTTTGACCGGATCCTCCGTTCGAGGGCATCGAGCTCGACCTTCCTGTCCCGGCTATCCTTCTCGAATTCAGTCTTGACCTTGAGCAGATTCTCCTTGGCCTGAAGAATGGCCTCCTTCTTGATGGTCTCCGCCTCCTTCTTGGCCTCATCGATGATCCTTGTCGAAAGATTCTCACAGGATTCCAGTTTTATCCGGGAAAGCCTCTGCTTGACGATGAATCCCAATACCCCGCCGACGGCAAGCACTACCAACAGGACCAGTATCAACATACCGTTATATAACAAAGTTTCCACCTCCTTGCTGTTTACGAACAAAAATCGATTGTGTTGAATGAATCCATTCGGGAAGTTCGAGAGAAGGAATGCCAGTAAAACGGTGGGGATGATAAAAAACCCCCGCCGATGCCGTGTTAGCCACCTTTTTGAACCATTTGAAAAATGGGCGCCTAATGTTGCCGCTTCAGGCTTTCCGCCACCCGCTCTTACGGGATGCCGGCGGACATGCACACGGCGAACAAGGAAAGGTCCCCGGTTCCAAGGTGTTGGCTCAAAAAACGAATGTTAATCACGCACATCGCAGGGGATAAATTACTTACGATCATTGATCAAACTGATCAATCGTTCCGCTCTGTTCTCCAATTGGTTATAAATGTTTTCTTTTGCTCCCATGATCTGCAAATACTCATCCGCAATGTTCAAAGCAGCCAAGATGGCAATGTCCAACGCCTTTCTTCCGGCGGCCTTTCCCGCCTCTTCCACCTTGCCACTGACATACCGGACAACGCTCGCTACATGCTCATCCCCCGAATCGCTTATTACTGAGAGCTCCTGTCCCAGTATTCTCACTTCAAAGCGCTTTTTCAATGGA
Organism: Syntrophales bacterium; assembly: GCA_030654195.1. GTDB lineage: Bacteria > Desulfobacterota > Syntrophia > Syntrophales > UBA5619 > UBA5619. The sequence continues at coordinate 4,777 of JAURXV010000114.1, forward strand.
CGACCTCAAGGTTTGTTTTAGGGCGTCTTTATCTCCTGAAGCAAATCAAGAAGCGAGTCCACCTTTGTGCGTACAGCATCCCGTTCTTCCCTCAACCCCTCCATTTTTTTATTTGCTTCATCCAACTCCGTAATATTATTTTGCAGCAGTTCCTCCAACTCCAGGTTCCTTTTCTTCAGCAAGGCATAATCCCCGAGCAGACCGTTGATCTTCTTTTCCAGCTCATCAAACTTCAGAAATTCCACGATCCAACCCTTTTCCCTTTAATATTCAAGATGAATGACCTCGCCGGCCCTGGACACCCACGCCGCGTATATCTGTATCTGATTATGCCGACACGACCCATGAAAGTCAAGACCTTATTTCGCCTTATTTCGCCGCGAAAGGAGCCGAATGAACGACAGCATTTTCTTGAGCGGTCACTTCGGCGCCGCATGAATTTCCCCCTTCCATTTCCGGGTTCCCGCTGCCACCCCCGGCATCGCAAAACGCAGCGGAGGGTTCTGCCAGACGCTGAAAATAGTTATGCAAGGCCTCCCAGGCCGAGGCCTGGTCGCTGATCCGTCCCGCCGCCTTCCGAAACTGGGCGCCTCCCCGCAGCCCCTTCGTATACCAGAGAAGGTGTTTCCGGAAGTCCCGGGTTCCGACTTTCTCGTCGTAAAAATCGATGGCCAGCGCCAGATGACGACGAATGGTTTCCTCCCTCTCCGCAAGGGACGGTGCTGAAATACCGCCGCCGGCCAGATGGGACAGGATGTTCGCGATGATCCAGGGGTTCCCCAGGACCCCTCTCCCGACCATAACGCCGTCACAACCGGTCTCCCGGAGCATCCGGGCCGCGTCTTCCGGGCAGCGGATATCTCCGCTTCCGATCACCGGGATCCGGAGCCTCTCTTTGAGCGCCGCGATCAGCCCCCAGTCGGAAAGGCCGGCGAAACCCTGGTCGGCTGTGCGGGGATGAAGAATGACCGCGTCGACGCCGCATTCCTCGGCGATCTGCCCGACCTCAACGGCATTGATCTGGCGCGCGTTCCAGCCGGCGCGGATTTTCACCGTCAGCGGCAGGACCGACGCCCGTCTCACGGCGCGCAGGACGGCAGCGACACGCACCGGATCCCTCATCAATGACGCCCCGGAACCTGTCTTGGCCACCTTTTTTACCGGACAGCCCATATTCACGTCCAAGAGGTCCGCCCCCCGCTCCATCGCGATCCTTGCGGCCTCAGCCAGCGTGTCCGGATCGCAGCCGAAGAGCTGGACACCGAGCGGCCGGTCCGCGGGTGACGAGGCGAGGTACCGAAAGGTCTTCTCCGTTCCGCGGATCAGACCGCTCGCGCTGACCATTTCGGTAAAGGCGAGACCGCAGCCGAACGACCGGACAATCGTCCGGAAAGGGAGATCGGTGATCCCCGACATCGGGGCGAGAAAGACATTGTTCTTCAACTGCAGATGACCGATGTTCATGAAGCCCTTCCGAAAAGCTTGTTACCCAGGCAGTCCGTTCAACCTGTTTTCTTTCATTCCGATGAAAACGAAAAACCGCCTACCGGAGATCATGGGTCGAGACCTTTGAATTTCTGCCCTTCCTGTCATTGCGAGGAGCATAGCGACGAGGCAATCTCACGGTTTATCGAATGGTTATGGGATTGCTTCGTCGGCCATTGGCCTCCTCGCAATGACAAATGGCGAGTTATTCAAAGGTCTCGGGTCGCCATTCGGCGGCCGGCCCGCTCCAGCTCTTCGGGCGTGTTGATCCCCATCACCTCCATCGGATCGGGCGCCGAAAATGATGTTGCCCGGAGGCCATTATTACACGCAATTTCAATTATATCCGTAAGATAGTATTCCCTCTGGGCATTCCGGTTGCCGAGGGCGGCGACTGCCGTAAAAAGGAAGCCGCTCTCGACGCAATAGATCCCCGTATTGATCTCGCGGATCTTCTTCTCATCCACCGTGGCATCCTTTTCCTCCACAATTTTCAGAACATGCCCATCTGCCGCCTTGACCACGCGGCCATAACCGGCGGGCTCCTCCGGAATCGTGGTCAGGACCGTAACCGTAGCCCTTGCCGAGCGGTGCCGTTCATACAGGGTCGTTACCGTCCCCGGCAGAATCAGCGGGACATCCCCGCAGAGGATAACAATGGCGCCATCATAGTCCCGGAAGGCCTTGGCGGCCTGAAGGACTGCGTGACCGGTCCCCAACAGCTCCCGCTGTTCCACAAAGATCACTCCTTGATCCCGGAATTTCTCACGGATCTGCTCCGCCTGATGGCCGATCACCACGACGATTTTTCCCGAACCCGCCGCTTGGGCCGCCGCAACCGGATAGGTCAGCATGGGAGCGCCGCAGAGGGGATGGAGAACCTTCGCGAGATCGGATTTCATCCGCGTCCCCTTGCCTGCCGCAAGGATGATCGTGGAGAATCCTCCGGCTTCTCTCGTCTGCGTGTCTTCCTTGTCGTTCATGCGTCGCAACCTCAACATGATTCTCCCAACTTGCCGAATCGAAGAACCTTCTGTGATATCCTGCCGTGTACCGTCGGCAAGATTACAATAACCCCCATGCCCGAGTCGAGCACAACGAAGGATGAAAATCACCCCCACCCCTCCCTCCCCCGTCGAGGGGAGGGATACAGGGAGGGGGGCATTTTCATATAAAACTTATCAGATCCCGAAGGTAAAAGACAAACGATTTATCGTCGTGCCGGATCAACGGTCGCATGGAATGCCGTCCGATCGGCGTCCCTCCCGCCAGGATTTGTTTGTTTGACTCGAACCTCATTTTCCGATATGTGTACGCCCTATATAACAACGGCAACGGAAGGAGACCCCCTCATGACCCATGTCCTTCTTATCGGCAACGGGGCCAGGGAACATGCGATCGCCGAGGCGATCCGACGCTCGGCACAGACCCCCCTCCTGTATTCCTTCATGAAAACAAACAACCCCGGCATCGCTTCCCTCTCGGAGAAGATCTGCCTCGGCCGGTACGATGAGCCGGAGGCCATCGTGGCTTTTGCCCGTGATGCAGGTGTCGCCTTCGCCGTCGTCGGCCCCGAGGATCCTCTGAGCCACGGCGTCGTAGACGCACTCACGGCGGCTGGAATCCCGGCGGTGGGACCGACCCGCTCCCTCGCCCGTCTGGAAACATCGAAGTCCTTCACGAGGAACCTGCTCGAAAAATACGATATCCCGGGAAACCCGCGCTTCCGGAATTTCACCTCCCTGGATGGGATCGACGCCTTTTTGGGCGAACTGGACGGCATCGTCCTCAAGCCGGACGGCCTGACCGGGGGCAAGGGGGTTCTCGTCCAGGGGGATCACTTTCAGACGCGTGCGGAGGCCCTGGAGCACTGCCGCGATATCCTCCGAATCCATCCCGGCGTAACCGTGGAGGAGAAATTAGAGGGCGAGGAGTTCTCCCTGCAGTGCCTCAGCGACGGCCGGACGGTCGTCCCAACCCCGCCGGTCCAAGACCACAAACGGCGCTTCGTCGGCGATAGAGGCCCGAACACGGGGGGAATGGGCTCCTATTCCTGCGCAGACCACCTCCTCCCCTTCCTGGATGCCGATGCCGTCGCCGAGGGGCTGGCCATCACCCGGAAGGTCGCCGAGGCGATCCGTCTGGAAACGGGCATCCCTTACAAGGGGGTCTTGTACGGCGGTTTCATGCTCACCCGCACCGGGGTCAAATTGATCGAATACAACGCCCGCTTCGGCGACCCCGAGGCCATGAACATCCTTCCGCTTCTCCGGACCGACTTCATCGACGTCTGCCGGGCGATCATCGACGGGACGCTGGACCGCCTCGACATTGTATTTGAAAAAAAGGCAACGGTGTGCAAGTATATCGTCCCCAAGGGCTACGGCCTCCCGGAGGATCACCCTGATGCCTCTTTCGAATCATCGCGCATTGTGATCGGTGACGTGCAGACGGCACGGCTCTATTATTCATCCATTAACCAGCGATCCGACGGGCTCTACATGACCCCGTCGCGGGCGATCGGGGTGGTTGGAATTGCCGATGCCCTGCCCGAAGCGGAAAGAATAGCCGAAAGGGCGGTCGCCGGCGTACACGGTCCCGTCGATCACCGGCCGGATATCGGCACCGAACCGCTCATCCGGAAGCGGATTGAACATATGAAGAAACTCAAAGCAGAATCCATATAAACAGGAGGGCTGAATGCAACAAAATGATATCAAGCGGGTGCTGATCAGTGTGACGGACAAGGCAGGGATCGTTGAATTCGCCCAGGGGCTTCGGGCCTTTGGCGTGGAGATCCTCTCCACGGGCGGAACGGCGGCACAGTTGAGGAAAAGCGGCATTCCGGTGATTGATGTGTCGGATTACACCGGCTTTCCGGAGATGATGGACGGAAGGCTGAAAACCCTCCATCCGAAGATCCACGGCGGTCTTCTCGCGCTGCGGGACAATCAAGGACACATGAACGCCCTCCGGGAGCATGGGATCAACCTGATCGACATGGTCGTCATCAACCTCTATCGTTTCGAGGACACGGTTGCCAAGGAGGGCTGTACACTGGAACACGCCATCGAAAACATCGACATCGGCGGCCCCACGATGCTCCGCGCGGCCTCCAAGAACTACCGCTTTGTCTCCGTCGTCACCGATCCGGAGGACTACCCGAAGATCCTCGCGGAGATGAAAGAGACGGGAGGAAAGATTTCGGAGGCGACCAACTTTGAACTGGCCAAGAAAACCTTCCAACTCACCGCCCGCTACGACGGCGCCATCTCCAACTACCTCGGCCTGCTCAGCGCCGGAAGCCCGGAAAAGTGTGCGTTCCCCGATACCTTCTCCTGCCAGTTCGCCAAGGCGCAGGATCTCCGCTACGGGGAGAATCCCCATCAGAAGGCCGCCTTCTACCGCGAGAAGAACCCGCAGCTCTCCGCCCTCTCCAATGCGCGGCAGCTCCAGGGCAAGGAGCTCTCTTACAACAACATCATGGACAGCGACGCCGCCTGGCAGGTCGTCTCCGACATCCCCCTCCCCGGCGTCGTCATCATCAAGCACGCGAACCCCTGCGGCGCGGCCACGTCCGACGGCGACATGGCCGAGGCCTTCCGGAAGGCGCTGGCGGGCGATCCCGTTTCGGCCTTCGGCGGCATCGTCGCCCTGAACCGCCCCGTGGACAAAAAGGCGGCGGAGGAGCTGGTGAAGACCTTCTTCGAAGTGATCATCGCCCCAGGCTTCGCGGCGGATGCGGCAGAGCTGCTGGAAACCCGGAAGAACGTCCGGGTTCTCGAGATACCGGCTGCTTGCAGCAAGCGCTCCTCCGGCTATGAGTTCCGCCGGGTGATGGGCGGTCTCCTCATCCAAGATCGGGACATGGATGAGTTCGACATCCGGAAGGCGAAGGTCGTTACGAAACGGATCCCGACGGGGACCGAATACCAGGCCCTCGATTTCGCCTGGCGGGTGGTCAAACACGTCAAATCGAACGCCATCGTCTATACGACGAAAGACCAGCTTGTCGGCATGGGGGCGGGCCAGACGAGCCGTGTGGATTCGGTGAAGATCGCGAAGATGAAAGCGGTCCTTCCAACGGAGGGCTGCGTCCTCGGATCGGACGCCTTCTTCCCTTTCCGCGACGGGATCGACATGGCCGCTCAGGCCGGAATCACCGCGATCATCGAGCCTGGCGGCTCGGTCAAGGACGATGAGGTCATTCAGGCCGCGGACGAGCACGGCATCGCGATGATCTTTACCGGAATCCGCCATTTCAAACATTAATCCATGATGAATAAAGGAGTTGTAAGTGTATGCAGGAAAAGGCAGGGGTAATCGTCAGCGTCGTCATGGGAAGTGACTCCGATCTTCCAGTCATGGAGGAGGCCGTCAAGGTCCTGGATGCCTTCGCGGTTCCCCATGAACTCTTTCTGACCTCCGCCCATCGGACGCCGGAGCGGACAACCGCATTCTGCCGCGGGGCCTCCAAACGGGGGGTCCGGGTGATCATCGTCGGCGCCGGCGCCGCGGCCCATCTGGCCGGAGTAATCGCCTCTCAGACCCTGCTGCCGGTGATCGGGGTACCCATCGACGCCACGTCGCTCCAGGGGCTGGACGCCCTGTTGGCGACGGTCCAGATGCCGGGAGGCATTCCCGTCGCAACGATGGCCATCGGCAAGGCGGGGGCGAAGAATGCCGCGCTGCTCGCCATTCGGATCCTGGCCCTGGAGGATGCCGATCTTATGAAGAAGCTCCACTCCTTTGTCCGGAAGATGGCCCAGGAGGTCGAGAGAAAGCACGAAAACATGAAGAAATGAGGTTCATCCGGTTGATGCCTTCTTCCTCCACAAAAAGTCAAACCCGACGAGAATGCTTTATTTCAAACATAAATCATGATAGTATAAAACACGCATGATACGTTAGCGATTAAGATTCCTAACCCCTTTCAATCCTTTGATGAGGGTGCCATGGACGGATCATCTCAGACCCCGTGTCTCGAAAAGAGTGCGGGGTTTATTGTTTCTGGGATGTCACCAAGGTATTTATCGTTCGCGGCAATGAAAATATACGACGGAATCAAAAGGAGGAATTATGACGCAATTTTTATATTTTCTGATTATCAGTCTGTTCATTTTCCCAGGACTCAGTTATTCACAAGATATTCGTGCCACAACTAAAGATGGACGTGAGGTACTATTAAAAAAAGACGGCACCTGGAAATTTTATAGTGGATCGAAGTCATCTTTGGCATCCAAAAGCATTTTGTATAAACGATCCAATAAAGCCACAAGAGTTTTCAATACTAAGGGTGACAAATTTGCGGTTTGGTACGATCCATCAAAATGGACACAACAGAAATTGGATAGTTCTTCTAAAATTACATTTAATTATAAAGATGGGGACCTCTATGGCATGGTATTAGCTGAGAGAATCAGCATGGACCCAGATGCATTGAAAGAAATGGCTATCTCAAATGCGCTGGAGGTTGCACCTAACACCGAAGTGACTCTTGAAGAAAACCGTGTAGTGAATGGAAAAATCGTGCTTTGTATGAGATTGGTAGGGACGATTAAAGGCGCTCAGTTTATTTACTACGGGTATTACTATACTGGGAAGGAAGGCACAATTCAAGTGCTCACCTATACCTCACAGAATCTTTACCCTGAATATGAATCGGAAATGATGGAATTCCTGAACGGCTTGACTATTAATAACTGACGATGGAATCACCCCATTGATGGAGGTCTTTATGCTACGAAAAAAGACTCTTATATTTTGCCTTCTCTTGGCATTAATGACTCTCACAACATCACGGGGACAATGTGAAAACTGGAAAGAATATTTTAAGGACAGTGATGGAACTTGGCAGTATGACAAGGATAGTATTCACTACCCGAAAACAAAAAAGAATATCCTCGGTCTTACGGTACGGAATAAAGACATCGTTAACGTATGGACACGAAACATTAATGAGAAAAATGAAAATGTAACATTGTTTGGGGCAGAGTTGGTGAATATGTACTGTGTAGAAAGAGAATGCATCGGCGATGGATGTAGCTGGGAGTCGAAGCATTTTCCCAATAGACGGCTTCCCATTGCGCCGGGTTCTTTGGGTGAAAGCCTCCTCAAGAAAGTATGCCCGTAAAGTGCTTATATGATTCTGAATGAGACAGGTTATATAGAATACTTGGGAGGTTACATGAATAAATTTATATCTTTTTTTCTTTTGGCATTGATGGTTCTCGCACCCCTACAGGGACAATGTGAAGACTGGAAAGAATATTTCAACGACGGTGTTGGAACTTTCTATTATGACAAGGATAGTATCCACTATCCGGAACAAAAGAAAATCCTGGGCTTTACAGTTAAAAACAAGGAAATTGTGAATGTATGGACAAAAATAAAATATAGGGCTTCGGGAGAAAATGATACTCAACTGACGAGAATTTACTGTTTAGAAAGAGAATGTATGAACTGTGCTGGTATGGTTAATCTATTTTCTAAGGAACTTTCTGGAAGAAAGGAACCCATAGAGCCGGGTTCTTGGGGTGAAAGCCTCCTCAAGAAAGTATGCCCGTAAAGTAATTTTTTAAATGACCCAAAGGTTAGATAAGCGCTAAAAAAGAACATCAAGATTACTGAGGTTAAGAGAAGAGATGAAAAATAAATGGATACGCCAGATTACAGACAGATTCCGAAGAGATATTTGGAAAAGACTCAACAATGATCCACATCTATTAAGAGAAATGGATTTACTCCAACTCTCTAACTGGATCGGATTGAAAACCCCCGGAACCGGAGACCACATTCTTGGAATGAACGAACTAAAAAGAAGACAAGAATCGAAAACAAGACGTATAGCATATATCGCTTTAGTCATTTCCATTGCCTCCCTTGCATTATCCACAATTAAAGTGGTGATGTCGTACCTCTGTAGGAAGTAAGATAGCTATGAATAATAAAAAGAAACCTTTTTGGGGTCAAATCATTTTCTGGTATCTGGTTTCTTACTTTAAAACCGTCGAAAATGTTTTCAACGATTATACGGAAGTTTTCTGTTTGAATATCCATCATGTTATAATAAAAGGGGGAAACTTGTAATCATTCGAGATTTGAAATAATAAATTTTGGGGAGGACCGTAATGAAATGGAAATGGATATTGTTGCTAAGCAGCCTGATCTTATGTGCCATCACGGCTCACGCAGGCGTCTATGAAGATTGCGTTTTGAAAGGAATGAAGGGAGTTTCAAGCGACGCAGGGGCGCGGTTAGTGGCTGAAGCATGCAGAAATAAGGTCAATGAAGCAAAAAGAACAAAGCGAGAAAGCTTTGGTTCGACATTGAACGAATCAGAATGGAAGTTAGTTGGTAATAACAACATTATACATGGTGGAGGCTATATTTCTAAGAGGCTGAGAAATACGAGTTCGTCCATGACTTTGACATACATAGTGCTCACCATTAAGGACGGCGATTATCACGACTATAAGGAGACCGGCAAGGGGATCGACAATTGGGGCATTGACTGGGACCGTCACAAATGGGAAGGCGAGCGTACACACACCTATTTCTACAAGATTTTCTTAAGGCCAGGCAAGGAAATTAGCCTGATGTTCCCGGAACCACGGACAAATTCGTTTTCCTCGGAGATTACAACCGCACTTGGCAGAGCAGCAAAATGGACAGACGCAGTTTCTACAATATCGTTGAGCGACACGATCAAGCCTGAACCTATTGATCCTTTGGAGTAACCGTGTATCAAGCGAATGAAATCCCGATCTTGTTTTTTATGTCTCTATAGGTGGCATGCTTGGATGGAAGCACAATCCCAATCTGATCTTAAGATCAAAAGTAATTTACTCTCAGCAAATCCTCTGACATAGTCAGGGGCGGGGCAAGAATTAAGGGGACGGTTCTATTTAAGTGAAAATGTCAGCAACTTTATTCAAGGGAATAGACAACAAAGCAGCGTACAACCAAGGCATCGAGCCGACCGGGAATAACGTCTGGTGGTTTTCATCCCACGTCTGTGGCCAGGTCGGCTCATGCCCAGCGTTCGCGTCGCGCTGCGCACGACGCGAACGGCATCAATGCAACGTGATCTGTCCGCAGACATCAACTGATCGAGAAAGGAGATACGGAATGCGTACGTTCAGCGACCTGTTGAAGATCGGCGAAGGCGAGGATATGCTACTCGGCACGTGGTCGCAGATTGGCGCACCCGAGGTGATCGACATCTTGGGTACCTGCGGCTTCAGCTTCGTCATCCTCGATGCACAGCACACTTCTTTCTCAATGCAGACGGTGGAGAACATGGCGCGCGCCTGCGCGGCCAACGGCCTCGTGCCAATCGTTCGGGTCGCGGACAATCTCCCGCATCTGGTCCTGCAGGCCCGCGATATAGGCGCCGCGGCGGTGGTCGTACCGGGAATCTCGACGCGTGACGCCGCTGAGGCCGCAGTGTGTGCCGCACGCTTCGGACCGAGCGGGCAACGCAGCGCCTGTCCGATGGTGCGCTCGTCTGGGCAGTTCACTGCGGACTGGCGCGCCTATGCCAAACGTTGCAACGCCGAGCCTGGCGTCATCGCACTGGTGGAAACCCCCGAAGGCATCGGTAACTGCGACCGTATTGCAACGGTCCCTGGGATCGCTGCGATCCTTGCCGGGCCGTTCGACCTAGCCGTCGCCATGGGTTATGACGACGACATGCGCCATCCCGAGGTAGTGAGTGCGATGGAAAAGTTGCTTGAGGCAGCGAGGCGGGCCAACATCCCATTGATCATGCCAATCTTTGCCCCCGCAGCTAAGGAGTGTCGTGAGGTAATGGAAGAGTGGAAGCGCCGCGGCGTGAAGCTATTCACGGTCGGTGGCGACAAGCTGTTCCTTGCCGACTATGTGCGGCGCTACGTCGGCCAGCTACGCGCACAGCGCGAGAGCTGACTTATTTTAGGTTGAATAGTTCGACGCCGAACCCGGCACTCAAGCGGACGCGGCAAAAAACCGCCGCGCCCTTTAGCTTTGTGTTATGCGTGAAACACCATGTAAAAAAATGATGACAATAGGCACACATTATGTTATGCTGAAATTATGAAGCCTTTTCGTTGGAACCATGAAAAAAATGAACAATTGAAGGGTGAACGGAGGATTTCCTTCGAAGAAATTGTACTGTCGATAGAAGCCAACGGGTTGATAGACATATTGAAACATCCCAATCGGGGAAAGTACCCTTATCAACTTGTGTTTGTTGTGTTTTATAACGGATATATTCATCTGGTGCCTTTTATCGAGGAGGCAGATTACTACTTTCTGAAAACGATTATTCCCAGCCGAAAAGCAACAAGAGATTATTTAGGGGGAGGTGTTACAAATGAAAAAGAAATATGACAAGTTTGAAAACGAAATAATTGAAGCATACGAAAAAGGAGAGCTTATATCCACGGCTCCGTCAAAAGCCGAGCTTGAAAAATTCCGGTCTGCTGCACAACTCACTTTCGTAAAAGATAGGCGTGTCAATATCCGGCTTACTTCTCCCGATCTTATGGATATCCAGACTCGTGCATTGGAGGAGGGAATCCCTTACCAGACGTTGATTGCCAGCGTGCTCCATAAGTTTGTCTCAGGGCGCCTTATTGAAAAATCATCACGCATAACCAGTCGCTCACCCCGGACCGCCAAAAAGCAGGCGGCCGGTTAGCTTTTCGTTACACCTTTCAATGAGTAATTTTCGGTTTTATTGATTCCATGAGAGTGTGGACTCGTAGGTGAATGAGAGAGCCATCCCGTGGGAATATAATACCTTCTCAAATTAAAGTACATATGAACCTGAAGAGATGATATGGCCCTTTTCCTGAAAATCGATCCCGGAAAACCGGATGAGGAAAAACTCAGGGAGGCCGTTCGGATCCTGCTTGAAGGAGGGGTCGCCGCCTTTCCAACGGAGACCTTTTACGGCCTCGGGGCGGATGCGCGAAATGAAGCGGCAGTGGAAAAAATCTTCCGGATCAAGGGACGGAACTTCCGGAACCCCCTTTCGGTGATCGTCGCAAACGACCGCGAGGTGATCCCCCTCGTGGAGGAGATCCCGGCGACCGCAAAAATTCTCATGCAGACATTCTGGCCGGGTCCGCTCACCCTGATCTTCCGGGCCGCCCCGTCGGTTTCATCCCGCCTCACGGGCGGCACGGGAAAGATCGGCATCCGCATCTCCAGCCATCCCGTCGCGAGATTTCTCGCCGCAGCTCTGTCCGGTCCGTTGACGGCAACAAGCGCCAACCTGTCGGGCGGACCGGAATGTTCGTCGGCCGACGCGGTCATCCGCACACTCGGAGATCTCCCGGATGCAATCATCGACGGCGGGCCCACGCCGGGAGGCGCCGGATCGACGATCCTTGACGTCACCGTCTCCCCGCCCCGGATCCTCCGCGAAGGCGCCATCCCTGGCGGACTCATTCGGGATGCCCTTCGCACCAGGTAACAATTACTAAAGATCACGCGATGTTGACCAGGCATGGGGACAGATTTGTAATCTGTCCCCACCGTCCCCACGACCGTGAAAAATGGGCAGTTTAAAAAAAACGGATTTTTGCGGATAGAACGGGATACCCGGCCGACCGGAAAGAAAAATCAGGGAAGACGGTCGGCGCCCCCCGGGATCACCGTTGTTTTGATAGCCCCTGCCTGCTCCTGGTTGAAAACGATCATGAAGGGAATCTCGCCGTTAGGTGCAATGCGCTCGTTCGAGGCGTCGCTCCCCTGTGGGATGGATAGCTCCCGCTGAATCTCGGCCTCCGCCAGAGCCCCCAATTCCGCATCCGTCAGCAGATTGCCGCAGTAGACAATTTTTTCCCCGAGAACAACATCATAGGCATCGGCGATGACCAGACGGACCCTGATTCTTGCAAGCGGGTATGGCGCCTGATTCACGGCAACCCCCTCGATCACGCGGAGGTTCCCCGCGAGGAGATTCGCCACGGAACGCTGACGGATATCCTTGAGGCGGACCGGCGCCGGCGCCTTTCCGCCGTTTTTCATTTGCGGGGCGACGAGATTTTCGAGAACAGGCACGCCCCGCAGCCACGGAGCCGCCCACGTCAACACCTGGGTCCGGATCTCCGGGAAAAGATAGAGATAAACCGTTCCCGCTACGACCACGACAAACACCAACAGCGCAATCAGCTTCAGAAAAGTCCGGCCCCACCCCGTTCTCTCTGTCCCACCTGCGGGAGGTTCCTCTTCCGCCATTTCCACGCTTTCTTTTTCACCGGCGGCAGCCGGACCGGCAAGGGTCTCCTTCCCGAGATCCTCACCAAGTTCCTGGATCGAAGGTTCCCTGCCGAAATCCGCTTCCGGCTCTCTTTCCGCATGGATCGGGATGGGCGGCGCCGCTTCCGCCTGCCTTTCCGTCCGTTGCAATCGATCTCCCGCCGCGGGAAAGCGATCTTCCGAGTTACGCCTGGCGTCGCTGATCCTTACGGAGGGAATCTCCGGTTCGACAGTGGAGGCGTCACCGGCGGACCGCTGCTGGAAGAAGACATGCTGGCAACGGCTACAGCGCACCCACACGCCGTCTCCTGCCATCAGGGTATCGTCAAACCGGAACCGCGTTTCACACTTCCGACACTGGATAATCATATGCCCTCCCTCTCAGACGATATCCCTAAGCACCCGGACATCTGGAAAAAAACGGAATTGTTCATTATAATCGAGTCCATATCCGACCACAAAAGCATCGGGGATGGGAAAGCCCACATAATCTGCCACAAAGGGAACCCTTCTCCTCGCCTGCTTGTCGAGAAATGCACAGACCTTGAGCGAGGCCGGACGTCTCTCCCGCAGAATCTCCAGCAGCCGCGAAAGGGTGAAGCCGGTATCGACGATGTCCTCCACGATGAGGATATCCCGCCCCGCAACCGGCGTCTCCAAATCTTTGCGGATCAGGACCTCCCCGGAGCTGACGGATCCCGCCCCGTAGCTCGCCATCCGGACAAAATCGACGGTACAAGGAACGTTGAGTGCGCGAATCAGATCGGCCATGAAAACGAAGGCGCCGTTGAGGATGCCGACGATCAGCAGATCTTTCCCCGCATAATCCCGTGAGATCTGGGCCGCAAGCTCTCCGACCCTTCTTTCGATGACCGCTTTCGGGAAAAGGATCTCTGTCGTCGTCTCTTTCATCCCTGCACCCGGGGAAAAACGTTGCCGCCCCTTTTTCCGCGGGGACACGATGCGGCATCATGCTGTTAGAGGGGACACGATGCGGCATCATGTCCCCATGTCCGGAAAGAAAACCAGTTCAAAGCACACTAAACGACGTCGTGCCCCCTGTCAACGAAAATCAGGTTGGAGGAACGAGATTGCAGATCAAGGGTAAAGATGATAATCAGGGCACGGAAGATGAGGAACCCTTACCGATACCGGGAAATCCTGCAAGAGAGTGGAACATGACCGATCCGTCCGCAATGTACGCCGGCGAAATCCTGCTCGCCGTCGAAAAACCGAGCCGCTATACCGGGGGCGAGGTCAACGCCGTCCGGAAAGACCCGGGGGCCTGCCGCCTCCTTTTTGCCCTTGCCTTCCCCGACACCTATGAGATCGGTATGTCCCACCTCGGTCTCCAGATTCTCTACGCCGTCCTGAACGGACTGCCGGAGGTTGCCTGCGAGCGCTGCTACGCCCCGTGGCCGGACATGGAGCAGGAGCTGCGCCGCCGCCGAATGCCTCTTTGCTCGCTGGAGTCGCAGCGGCCGCTTGCCGCCTTCGACATCGTCGGCTTTTCGCTCCAGTACGAGCTCTCCTACACCAATGTTCTGATGATGCTCGATTTGGGCGGGATTCCGCTCCGCCGTGAGGAGCGGGGCGACGAACACCCGCTGATCGTCGCCGGCGGTCCCTCGGCCTTCAACCCCGCACCGATGAGCGCCTTCATCGACGCCTTCGTGATCGGCGAGGGGGAGGAGGTCGTAAAGGAGATCGCCGACGCCGTCATGGCCGTCCGGGCGCGGGGCGGCAAGAGACGAGAACAGCTTGAGACTCTGGCCGCAATTTCCGGGGTCTTCGTTCCGGACATCCATACCGGAAATGAACGAATCAGGAAGCGGATCATCACCGATCCGGACGCCTGGCGCCAGCCCCTCTGCCCCGTCGTCCCGCTGATGAAGACGACCCACGACCGGGTGACTCTGGAGATCGCCCGAGGATGCACGCGGGGCTGCCGTTTCTGTCAGGCGGGAATGGTCTGGCGGCCTGTCCGCGAACGGACACCCGCCGTCCTTGAAGAGATGGCCGAGGCGATGCTGCGGGCGACCGGGCACGACGAGATCTCCCTCCTCTCTCTGAGCTCCGGCGACTATTCCCGGATCGAACCCCTCCTCACGACACTGATGGACCGTTATTACGCCCGGCGGGTCGCCCTCGCGCTCCCGTCGCTCCGCGCCGAAACCCTCACTCCGCAGTTAATCGAGGGGATCCGGCGGGTCCGGAAGACGAGCTTCACACTCGCCCCCGAGGCGGGGACGCAGCGCCTCCGCAATATGATCAACAAAGGCAATACGGAGGAGGAGCTGCTCGTCACAACGGAACAGGTCTTCGCGGCCGGCTGGAAGGCGGTAAAACTCTACTTCATGCTCGGCCTTCCCGGCGAGCGGGAGGAGGACCTGGAGGGGATCGCCGAACTCGCCCACCGGGTGCTCCGGACGGCGAAGAACCGGGGTCAGGTGACCGTCAGCCTTTCGACCTTCGTACCGAAATCCCACACCCCCTTCCAGTGGCAGCGCCAGATCGGCATCGAAGAGACCGCCGCCCGGCAGGAGTTCTTCAAGAGGCGTCTGAAAAACCGGAACATCAGCGTCAAATGGCATGACGCCCGGATGAGCCTCCTCGAAGGGATCTTCTCCCGCGGGGGGGAGGAGACCGGCGATCTGATTGAGACGGCCTTCCGCCTCGGCTGTCGTTTCGACGGCTGGAGCGACCGTTTCCGTTTCGACCTCTGGGAGGAGGCGCTCCACCGGACGGGAATCGACGCCACGGCATCTCTGCGGGAACGTCCCTGGTCGGAAATCTTTTCCTGGGAGCGGATCGATTGCGGCGTCCGCCGGGATTTTCTGCTGGGCGAGGCCGAAAAGGCCGAAGCAGGCGAAGCGACGCCGGACTGCCGGACCGGATCGTGCAGCGATTGCGGCGTCTGCGACGACCGGACGGGGACAGGATGCGGCATCGTGTCCCCTGTAATCGTCCCTGCGGACGCGCCCGTCGGAACCCTCGTCTCCACCTTCGCCGGCCCGGAAGACGCCGGTCGGCCGGAAAAGGCCTTCCGCCTCCGGTTCACGAAATTGGGGCCGGCACGGTTTCTCTCTCACCTGGAGCTCTCCACGGCTCTCAGCCGGGCGATGATCCTGGGCGGGATCTTCTTCGTCTATTCCCAGGGGTTCCATCCCCATCCGCGGATCTCCTTTGCAGGGGCAACGGCGGTGGGCATGGAGAGCCGGGGCGAATTCGCGGACATCCGCATCCAGGACCCAGGGGCGGAGCTGGAAACCATCGTCGCCCGGATCAATGCCGGCCTTCCCTCCGGCGTTGCGGTCACGGCGATGCGGGAGCTTCCGCCGCACGATTTCTCTCTCGCGGAAATCGTCAAAGGCTTCAATTATGATATCATTCTGCCGGAGGAGATCGGAGAGGAGGATCTGCAAAGGTGCGAAGCCGACATCCTCCGTTTTCTCGACGTGAAGAGTTTCCCCGTCCGCCGGGAAGTGAGCGGGAAGACCGTCCTGAAAGAGATTCGCCCCCTCGTTACGGGCCTCGCCCTGGACCGGCCCTCCCGCCGGATCATTCTTTCCGCCCATTTTGGTCCTTCGGGGACAGTCCGCCCCACCGAACTCTTGACCTTCCTTTTCGGCTTTTCCCCCGAGGCGGCCCGCGGCATTCGCATCGTCAAGACGGCCACCCACCCGGCCGATTTCGCCGGACCGGCCGACCGGGAAATCATGGGGACATCTTGCCGCAAGGTGTCCCCCCTAACAGCATGATGCGGCATCGGGGGCGGGGACATGATGCCGCATCGTGTCCCCGAAAAGGTGCCGCACCGTGTCCCCGCCCTATAAATTTTCTTGACAAATGCACTTTCTTTTCGTTATGGTGCGAAGTCAAAATTTTCAAGAGGGAACTAAGCCATGTACGCAGTCATTAAAACAGGCGGTAAGCAGCACAGGGTCATCGAGGGAGATGTAATCGCCATCGAAAAGATCAACGGCGACAGAGGAGAAGCGGTCGTTTTTGACCAGGTCCTGATGGTCGAGAAAGAGGGCGACATCCGGGTCGGCAGGCCCGTCGTCGAAGGCGCGAAGGTGGTCGGCGAGATTCTCGCCCAGACCAAAGGCGACAAACTTACCGTCTACAAGACGAAAAAACGGAAGGGTTACCACAAGAAGACCGGTCACCGCCAGCAGTTGACCAGCATGAAGATCAGGGAAATATCCATTTAAGCGGAGGAAATAATGGCACACAAGAAGGGACAGGGAAGCTCCCGGAATGGAAGAGACAGCAATTCCCAGCGGCGGGGCGTCAAGGCATACGGCGGCGAGAAGATCAGCGCCGGCTCCATCATCGTTCGTCAGGTCGGAACCGTATTTCATCCCGGCAACAATGTCGGGTTGGGGAAGGACTATACCATTTTTTCGAAGATCGACGGCTTCGTGAAATTCGAGCGACTCGACAAGAAGCGGAAGAAGATCAGCGTCTACACCGCGGCGTAGACACCTTTTCTTTTTAGATAAAGTAAGGAGAACGGGGAAATGGGCGAGAACGGACGTGAAACCGGGGTAGTCAAGTGGTTTAACGACAAGAAGGGATACGGCTTCATCTCACGGGCCTCGGGAGAGGACGTGTTTGTCCATCATTCTGCGATCATCGCGGAGGGATTCCGCAGTCTGGCCGAAGGAGACCAGGTCGAGTTCGCGATCCAGCAGGATCAGAAGGGCCAGGCCGCCGCGGACGTGCGCAAGATATAGCGTACCGGTCTTCGTCAGCACGGAGCACTCGTTCATATCGATATCCTCCGAACAGGTCGTCACCCCGGGGATGAGCCGGCGGGTTTTGTTTACGCAGCCGCCAGTCGTTCTTCCTTATAGTCCCTCCGGAAAAAGGCGCAACCGCTGTTTCCACATCCGACAACCGGATGACATTTTCTCCTTCCTCCCCCTCCGCGCGAAAAAGGCATAGGCAATCCGGATGAAATTCATCGACGAGGCGAAGATTTACGTCAAGGCGGGCGACGGTGGGCGCGGCTGTGTCAGCTTCCGGCGGGAGAAGTTCGTCCCCCGCGGGGGACCGGACGGCGGCGATGGGGGCCATGGGGGAGATGTGATCGTCCGCGCCTCCCTCGGCCGGCGCACCCTCCTCGATCTCAAGTTCCGCCAGCACCACGTGGCGAAACACGGCGGTCACGGCGAGGGAAGCAAGCGGACGGGCAAGGACTCCCAGGACGTGGAAATCGTCGTCCCGGTGGGCACGCTCGTCCGGGTCGCAGATACGGGGGAACTCCTCGCCGATCTGGCGTCCGACGGGAGCTCCTTCATCGTCGCCAAGGGCGGAATGGGCGGTCGCGGCAACGCGCGGTTCGCCACCGCTACCCGCCAGACCCCGCGCTTCGCCCAGCCCGGCATCCCGGGCGAGGAGCGCTGGATCACGCTGGAGCTCAAGCTCCTGGCCGATGCCGGAATCGTCGGCCTCCCGAATGTCGGCAAATCGACCTTCATCTCCCGCGTCTCCGCCGCCCGGCCCAAGATCGCAGATTACCCGTTTACGACGCTCGTCCCCCATCTCGGCGTGGTCCGGTATGGAGAGCACGAATCGTTCGTGATCGCCGACATCCCGGGGCTGATCGAAGGGGCGCACGAGGGGATGGGGATGGGCATGCAGTTCCTCCGCCACGTTGAGCGGACCTCCGTCCTGCTCCACATCATTGACGTCTCGCCGGAATCCCACGAAGGCGCCTGGCATGACTACGAACTGATCAACCGGGAGCTGGAGCTCTTCAGCCCCGATATGCGGAAAAAACGGCAGGTCGTCGCGATCGGCAAACTCGATCTCCCCGTGACCCGGAAGAGGTGGAAGGATGCTGTTGACATCTTTGCACAAAAAGGAATAAAATTGCTCGCCTTTTCGGCTGCAACAGGGGAAGGCGTCCCGGAGGTGCTCCGGGAGCTTATCGCCCTTATCCCCCCTCAGGCCGCGGGGACAGAATTTCGGGGACACGATGCGGCATCGTGTCCCCGAAATGCCCTAAATGCAGGTGAACGGGAGGCGTCGCCGGAGGAAATATCATTATGACACGCAAAGAACAGCTCGCGGGCGTCCGGAGGATCCTCGTCAAGGTCGGAAGCGCCGTCCTGACCGGCGAGGACGGCCTCGACCTCCAGGTGGTCGAACAGCTCGCGGCCGATATCGCGGCCCTGCGCGAACGGGGCTTTCAGGTCGTCCTCGTCAGCTCCGGCGCAATCGCCTCCGGGAAACACCGGATGGGAATCGAAGGCAAACTCAAGAGCATCCCCCAGAAGCAGGCGGCCGCCGCGGTTGGCCAGGGGCGGTTGATGCGGGTTTACTCCAACGCGTTCGGAAAACACGGCCTCTTCGTCGGCCAGGTCCTGCTCACAATGAGCGACATCACCGACCGCAAGCGTTTCCTGAACATCCGCAACACCCTCTTCACCCTGCTGGAATGGGGCGTCATCACGATCATCAACGAAAACGACACGGTGGCCGTCGATGAGATCAAATTCGGCGACAACGACCACCTGGCCGCGATGGTGGCCAACATCGTCGAGGCGCACCTGGTGATCAATCTGACGAGCACGGAAGGTCTCTACGACCGGAACCCGGCCGACTCCAAGAAGGCGAAACTCATTCCCCTTGTCGCGGAAATTACCCCCGAGATCGAGGCCGCCGCGACCGAAGAGGCCACCCCCGTCGGGATGGGCGGCATGAAGAGCAAGGTCCTGGCCGCGAAAAAGGTAACCGCCTCGGGCATCCCCTACATCATCGCCCCCGGCCGGCGCGCCGGCGTCCTCCAGGAGATCCTGGACGGAAAGGAGACGGGCACCCTCTTCCTGCCGCCGGTGGAGCACCTGAGTAGTCGGAAATATTGGATCGCCTTCACGCTGCGCTCCCGGGGCCGCCTCATGATCGACGACGGGGCAAAAGAGGCCCTCATCCGGGACGGCAAGAGCCTTCTTCCCTCCGGTGTAACGCAGGTCGAAGGGGATTTCGTTCTCGGAGACCCGGTCACCTGCGTGGACGCAGCGGGAAACGCGATCGCCAAGGGGCTGGTCAACTACGGCGCCGACGAGATCCGGAAGATCATGGGGCTGAAGACCGCGAAGATCGAACAGGTCCTGGGCTACAAGGACTACGACGAGGTGATCCACCGCGACAACCTGGCCGTCACGGCCCAGCCCGCCGGAAAGCCGAAAGCCTGATCCTTGCCTCAACACCGGAACTTTATCCCGTGTGCGCCCGACATGCCCCGCCGCGCCTCCTTCAACCGCGGCAGGAGGACTTCCATAATAGATAATTCATCTTTTCCATTTCAAAATATGGCATGAAAACAGATCGGCTGTGTCTGTGTATTAGGTGATATCATATTTGACATCTCAATGGGTATCCTGTAGCGTTT
This sequence comes from Syntrophales bacterium, assembly GCA_030654195.1. Classification (GTDB taxonomy): domain Bacteria; phylum Desulfobacterota; class Syntrophia; order Syntrophales; family UBA5619; genus UBA5619. The sequence goes on from JAURXV010000114.1 coordinate 24,917, forward strand.
GAGCGCCAGATACTCCTCATATACTACCCGCTTTTCTTTTCAGTCGGCGCCATTTGTCATCATAAGGGGCTTCAGATGAAAGATCTATCCAAGACAAATCCAGAACTGATCGAAGAGATATCTGCCTTAAAGCAGAAAATCCAGGAACTGAAACACTCGGATTCAGAGCACAAGCAGGCGGAGGTTGCACCCGATATTGCGGAAGATCCGGCTCTCTATTACAAAATTCTTCAGATCAATCCCAACGTTTCTTTATCGGACATCCATCTCGCCTTTGGGAAAATGACCAGCGCTTGGGATCCTGAACGTTACCCTCATGTTCCATCCTGGGAAAAAACTTCAACCGAAAAGCTGAAGGAAATCAAGAATGCCTATGAGAAGCTTTTGCTTCTGCACGCGGCCCGTGAGACAGCCGATCCGGAAGATTTAACCCATCCGTCCCTATCAACGGCGCTCCTATCTGTCCCCGTAAACCCCGATCAGGAAGAAACGCCGTCTGTCCAAGCGAACGTCAACGTGCTTCCCGGATCGCCATTTAAACATCGCCCGTGGCTGCTCGCCCCAGGTGCCCTCATCGCGATCATTTTGTTCCTGGTTTTCTTGTGGCCAACCCTTTATCACTACGAGGCCATCCAGCTGGGAGGCAAGGATTATCGGCTCCGCATCAACAGACTGACGACCCATACTCAATATTTTGATGGTCGGCAGTGGCTTGAACCACCCCTTCGCGTTGAGACGCCGCACAATGTCCCCCCCGGGATAGCGTTGCCCCCTTTGCCTGCTCAAACAACCGGGGCTGGGATCCGGAACGAACCAAAGCCATCCTCACCTCCCCTAACAAAGCAGGAGATCACGCCCCCGGATCGAATCAGCGTTAAAACAAAGACCAGAGGACCGTACAGCATCCAAGTCAGCGCCTATCAGGAAAGAAACAAGGCAGAGGCCTTGGCAAAAGAAATACGGGTTAAGAAGTTTGCGGTTCGGGTGGAAGAGGTTTCTATCCGAGGCAAGGGCCAATGGTATCGGGTTCTGCTTGGTCAATTTGAAAACCGTGCCGCCGCTCTCCAGTATCTCAAGGATCATCAGATTGGAGAAACTTATCCCGGATGTTTTATTCAGAAATCCATCATCCATTAAAATGGGGCTGGGTCGCGGCCTGAACGCACCGGGCAGTGGTGCAGAAGCGAACATTTTGCCGACCGGATTGAAAGCCGGTGATCCGAAATGCTGTCGCCACAAAAAGACAGAAGATGTGTCAAGGACAAGATGCACCCTGACGCGTCCCGGGAACATCAGGAATGCCATGACCCTGAATACCATCATGCGTCGCCGTTTTAAACTGCTGTTAATCATGCCGGTGTGGCTCTGCCTTTGGGCTTGTGTCCAGGCGCCTGTTTGCGAAATCTCGTAGAGCCGCCTCAAGGGGTCACTCACGAAAAGGTAACGATTCAGTCTCGAGTGGGGGGGTATGTAATATTTCACTGGACTCGGCGAAAGATTTGAGATATACGGAAGGCCATGAGCAATGGCATGGTCATCCAGGGGCGTTTACTAAGCAGCGACGATATCGATATCG
>JAURXV010000128.1 GCA_030654195.1 Syntrophales bacterium
TCCCTCCCCCTTGAAGGGGGATGGTTAGGGTGGGGGTGAAAAAGGGTTGCATTGCTGTCAGTTATTTCCCCCACCCCATAATCCCCACCCGCCCGGGGAGGGGTCATTTAAATTTTTAAGCGATCGTAAAGGAAAGCAAGGGAGCCGAAATGAATACAGCAAAAATTTTATCCGTCGTCATCCCCGTTTACAATGAAAGAGAAACGGTTCGGGAGATCGTCGGGAAGGTCCTGAATCTCGATTTTGTTGTGGAGATCATCGTCGTCGATGACGGCTCCACGGACGGCACGAAGGAACTCCTGGAACAGACTAATTTCGACGAACGTGTAAAGCTTTTTTTTCACGACCGGAACCTTGGCAAGGGGGCGGCGTTGCGGACGGGGTTCGGCCACATCACGGGAGAACTTGTCGCGATTCAGGATGCGGACCTGGAGTACGATCCGAACGAGTTTATCGAAATGATCCGGCCCATCCTCGACGGCGTGGCCGACGTCGTCTACGGCTCACGGCTCTCCGGGGGAAAACCGCAGCGGGTCCACCTCTTCTGGCATCGGATGGGAAACGGATTTCTGACCTTCATGACGGATCTGCTCTACAACACGACGCTGACCGACATGGAAACCTGCTACAAGATGTTCCGGAAAGAGGTGATTGAAACCATCCGGATTCAATCCGACGGCTTCTCCGTCGAACCGGAACTGACGGCGAAGATCTGCAGGAACAAACGGTGGCGCATTTATGAACTCCCCATCTCCTACTATGGCAGAAGCTACTCGGAAGGGAAAAAAATCACCTGGGTCCATGGGGTCTCCGCCCTCTGGACGCTCATCAAGTACCGGTTTAAAAGCTGATCCGGCCGGCCTCCGCTCCCTGCCGGTTCGGCGATCAGTCGGCATCATTACGGACATAGGATCTTTCCATGAAGAAAACCCTGCTTCAAGATTCCCGTTTCGCGGCATCCCGCGGAGCCCTCATTAGTCTTGCCCTGGTACTGATTACCCTGGCGGCGTACTGGCAGGTCGGACAGTTTGATTTCGTCCACTACGACGATGACCGGTACGTGTTTCAGAACCCCCGCGTCCTTACGGGCCTGAAACCGGAAAACATCGTCTGGGCCTTCCAGACGCTGCACACCGGAAACTGGCATCCCCTGACGTGGCTTTCCCTGATGGCCGATGCCCAGCTCTTCGGGCTCAACGCCGGCGGGTATCATCTCGTCAACCTGCTGTTCCATCTGCTGAACATCCTGCTGCTTTACAGCGTGCTCCGGATGACGACCGGGTCAGCCTGGCGCAGCGCCGCCGTCGCTTCCCTGTTCGCGCTCCATCCCCTGCACGTGGAGTCCGTGGCCTGGGTGGCCGAAAGAAAAGACGTCCTGAGCACATTTTTCCTGCTGCTGACGCTTTTGGCTTATATGCGGTATGCAAAGACGCCGGGATACAAGACATACCTGCCCGTCGTCCTGTGCTTTGCCCTGGGGCTTCTGGCCAAACCCATGGTCGTGACGCTTCCGTTCGTCCTGCTCCTGATGGACTACTGGCCGCTGAAAAGGTTGGCCATCGGTGTCGGGGCAAAACCGGCAAAAAGCGAGGGGAATCCCGCAGCAAAAAGTATCGGCGGTCTCCTCTATGAAAAACTGCCCCTTTTCGCCCTGACGGCCGGCTCGATCCTCGTGACCCTGCTGGCACAACGGGCCGAAATTGTCGCGATGCAGCGCCTCCCGATACCGCTTCGGATCTCAAATGCCCTTGTTTCCTACTGCGATTATCTCCTCAAGACCCCCTGGCCGATCCCGCTGGCCATTCTTTATCCCCATCCGGAAGGAATCCCGCCCTGGCAGGCGATCGCGGCGGCGGTCATCCTCCTGACCATTACGGCGCTGGCGGCCCGGACCGCCCGGAGTCGTCCCTATCTTCTGGTGGGGTGGCTCTGGTATCTTGGAACGCTTGTTCCCGTCATCGGGATCATCCAGGTCGGCGTGCAGTCGATGGCGGACCGCTATACCTATATCCCGCTGATCGGCATATTCATCGCGGCCGTCTGGCTCCTGTCCGAATGGACCAGCCGGCCGGGATATCAAAAATACGCCCTTCCGACCCTATGGCTCGCAACGGCGGCCTTTCTCTTTACGGTTACGCAGGCCCAGCTCGAACATTGGCGGAACAGCGAGGCCCTCTTCAGCCATGCCTTGGCCGTCACGAAGAACAACTACGTCATGCACACCAACATGGGCGCGCTCCTGGCCATCCGGGGGAATCTCCCGGGTGCGATATCCCAGTACGGGGAGGCCCTTAAGATCCGTCCGGACGACCTCGAGGCGAACTACAACCTGGGCAACCTCCTGCTGAGGCAGGGCAAGTTCGGGGAGGCCATCCCCTTTTATGGAGCGGCGATCCGCAGCAAACCGGATTTCGCCCCCGCCCGCAACAATCTGGGGATCGCGCTGGGGCAGAACGGGGAACAGGAGAGGGCGCTGGATCAGTTCCGCGAGGCCGTCCGGCTGGACCCCGGCTATCAGGAGGCCCGGAACAACCTGAAAATTGCCTTGGCGAGGCTGGAAAAGACCAAAGAACCGATCCTTCCGAAGCCTCCCGCCGAGGCGGCCAAAACCGGGGACACCTTGCGGCAAGGTGTCCCCGTGACAGCCGATGCCCATCTTAAGGCCGGGATAGCCCTTGTGGAAAAGGGCGACCTCGCCAGCGCGATCGACCGTTTCAAGGCGGCGTTGAAGCGCGACCCGAATCATTACGACGCCAACGTCCACCTGGGGCTTTCCCTCGCCCACCAGCGGAACTTCGACGAAGCGATTCCTCTCTTCAGAAAGGCGATTCAGATCAGTCCCAAGCGTGTCGAGATTTACAACAGCCTCGGCGTGGCCTTGGCCAACACGGGAAAGATCGACGAGGCGATCTCCCAGTTGAAAAAGGCGATCCAGCTTGACCCCCATTTTGCCAAGGCGCACAACAGCCTCGGGGTCATTCTGGCCAAAAGCGGAAAGATCGAGGAGGGGTTGTCGCACCTGCAGGAAGCGGTGAGACTTCAGCCGGATTATCCGGAGGCCAAAAAGAACCTGGAGATCATGCAGGGCATCAAGGGCAGAGACTGACCCTTCCCACCAAACCCCGCGGCGTAAATTCCCTGTTGACATCACCGGTATTTTGTTCTAAGGTTCCTACGATTTTTCAAGTGGGGTTTCCTGAAAATGGACGGTACGTTAGATAGGGCGTTTCCTCTTCGTCGGAACCTGCTTCGCCGGGGCCTCCTGTTGCGCCTCGCTCTTCTCGGGATGGGTCCAAGCCCATCGCCCATCGCTTTCAGGAGATGATCGTTCCGGAAAATCAGCGCATCCCAAAGGCCATGGGTTAAAGATCCCTGGCCTTTTTTTTGGCGTATTTACTTGAGGAAAACGATATGTACGAAGTGATATGGCACGGCCGCGGCGGACAGGGCGTCGTCATCGCCGCGCAAATCCTCGCCGAATCGGCCTATCTCCAGGGATTCAAGGGGGTCACGTCGGCCCCGACCTTCGGCCCGGAACGGCGCGGGGCGCCGCTCACGGCGTCGACCCGGATTTCCGACCACCCGATCCGGACCTTCGCCCAGATCGAGAAGGCCGATATCGCCGTCGTCCTCGATCCGTCGCTGTTCGGCATCGTCGATATTCTCGGTTCTCTGAAACCGCAGGGGCTGCTGTTGATCAACTCCCCGCAGAAGGCGGAAGAATTTGAGATCGAGGGTTCTTGGAATATCGCCACGCTCGACGCGGCCGCGGTCGCCATCCGTTTCCATCTCATCAAGGAAGGGGCGCCGATGGTCAACACGCCGATGCTTGGGGTCTTCTCAAAGGCATCGGGTCTCGTCTCCCTCGAACACCTGGAGAAGGGGTTGAAGTGGAAACTCTCCGGCGGGGCGGCGGCGACGAATATCGCGGCGCTCAGGGCAGCCTACGAAGAGGCAAACATCCGTAAATAGGGACAGCGCCCTATTTATTTTCCGGAAAAAATAAATAGGGCGCTGTCCCTATTTACCTGAAGGTGATTTATGGAACCAAAAGACGACAATATCTCCGCCATGTGTAAGCCGGCCGTCGGCGAGGCGGGGAAGACCGGGGACTGGCGGGACGCCACCCCGGTAATCGACCACGCGAAATGCATCCCGTCGGTCAAG
>JAURXV010000142.1 GCA_030654195.1 Syntrophales bacterium
TTGCCGACCAAATCAGAGAGGTCAACCACCCCATACACACCGTCATCAAAAGCCACTTCAAGGCGATAATTTTTTATTACGGACACCTTGGTGATTTTAACCATTGTTTCGCACCTCCTTTTTGCCTTTTATAGCATGTAATGGAATATAATGAAAGAGAGTGACGACGCAACCTGAAAGCCCAACGGGCTGGTAAGCTGCGGCGGTGCTTTTCCGCCGTCCGCTTGACCGCCGTGTTATGCCTTTGATAGCGAAGGCTCAAACATGAATCGCCTGTGCCACCAACCGCACCCCCAGCGCCCCGCAAACCTTTGCGATGGTGTCGTAGCGCGGTTTCGCATTGGGCCTGAGCGCCTTGTACAGGGCTTCGCGGGTGAGACCAGATGCCTTGGCGATCTCGTTCATGCCGCGCGCCCGGGCGATGTCGCCCAATGCGGCCGCCAGCAAGGCCGGATCATTCGCCTCCAGAATGTCCGTCAGATAGGCCGCAATAGCCGCCTTGTTGTCGAGATACGGCGCTGCGTCGAACTCGGGCAGGTCTGCCACCTTGATGCGTTGGGTCATGGTCATCTCCTTCAGTCAATCCAGCCGCGCAGCCAGTGCTTCGGCGCGCCACCACCACCCCACGCACCGCCACATCGGACATGCCGTCCAGCCATTCGGTGAATTCGGGCAAAGGCTTAATCGAGAACATTGCAGAAGTGTAATCGTTCGATTACATATTGTCAAGCAGGATTCACCGCGATTTGACTCCCCGCACCGCCTTCAGAACGGGCGGGGCATAACGCCCGAAATCAGCGGTGGCTGTAAGCCATCTGCTGGAGCGATTCGTTGTACTAATAAATTTTTTAACCACGGAAAAATACTTCTGCAATCACATGCAAAGAACCTACTATGAATAGAGAAGCTATACCCGCTATTATAGACGGTTTGTATAAATCATCTGTATAGCGAGCGATATAACTTCTTATCCAAAAGTAGCATGGCAACAACAAAACAAATCCCCCCAGTTCAATGAAAGTTTTGATTAAATAATTATCAATTTTAACAGCATTTCTTGAATAATAACTTGTATAGGAAGCTAACATAACTATCCATCCCCATCCCCATTTTCGCCTCTGTTTTAGATTGATTAAATCATGTGGAGACAGTGCTGGTATAGAGTCGGGAATATCCAATTCACTACTTTCTATATTAGATATTCCCCTCGTTTTTGGTTCTATGCTATTTTGAGAGTTCTCTATTTTTAACCCACAAGAGAAACAGAAATTAGAATCATCACTAATCTTTTCCCCACATTTAAAGCAGAACATCTCCACCCTCCCTATAATACGACATCATCAGACGTGACATAAAGTCTAAATGTTTGTCTTCATGCACAACGAAAAATTCACCGGGCGTGGTAGCGCTCCGGTGAAATGATGGGTTATGTAATGTTTTCATTTTGTCTCCGCGATGGAAAATAAATGCTCAACCAAATGCTTGAAGGCTTCGACAGGCCCCACATCGTCAGGCCTTCTCATGGAGGGATACATATGCCAAGCAGTAACACTTTCGTAATTTACCTTCCAGCAATAATCCCGATATTCCTTTATAGCCATATCAAGTTCAGTTTTACGTTTGGTGAAATGGCTGAATTCCATTGCCGCTCTTTCAATCTTGGGGATGGACTGACGAAAGCGGGGGTAGCTCTGCTCTTCCCAAACATGAGTAACGGGATATATGCCCTCAAGCTCGGTGAGAATAGTTCGTCTAAATGTGGCAACAGCTTCGTCGTGTCGTTTGGCTTCTCGGTCTTCGGCGGTTCTGCTTTTAGCAAGAAAATGGTCAATTAGCGTTCGGATGAGATACCCGACAATCCCGCCAAGAGAGAAGGTGACGAGGGTATCAATCTGCATTCGTATCTTATGCCTCCACTCATTGTACTACTTATCTTTGTTCTTCGGGTCTTTCCACCAGAAAATCTCGAACAGACTAATCAACACAACCACTATGCACCATTCTATTCCATGACTTGACAAGTATTGGATAGGATTAAAGATAATTCCGGAATCGTCTCCGAAGGAAGAGTATGAGGAGCCAATTAAGGTAAAACCGATAAGGATGATTATCATCGGAACGGCCAAGGAAATTACTATTCTCTGTATTCGGTTCAACCCTTCACTCCCTTCCTCGTTCACATAACGCCAAGTTCACCGGGAGCGTTAGCGATCCGGTGGAACGCCTCATTGGGCAATGTCTTATGCTGGTCATAACGAGTTGTCATCGGCTGCTTCCATCGCCTGCGCTGAGTTACTTTACTGTTTATGGTCCAAACGCTCCTGTCGGTCAGGCCTGACGGTGAAAGTAAGTTCTGTCGTTGTTAACTCTGTGAAGAACCGCTCAGCTATTTCCAAAAAGAACGTCCTTTCGAACTTGGATTCGTAGATGTGCGCTTGCATTTCGGGAGTGAAAGCGAATTTCTGATCCGCCCTTGTCCGGTCCGCTACTATTAATAGCCAACACTGGTCACAAGCCTTGAGATAGTCATCTATCTTTTGGTTCTTCTTGGTTATTGCGTCTTGGAGTTCAGGCACAAAAGCCGTGCTGACAGTGCCAGGTTCCATAACTTCCCAGCGGTGATCAGCAAGCCAAACTTTGCCGTAAGCCTTGCCCGATGTCGCATAGACCGTCGAAATACCAATAAAGGGAGAGGGAGCGTCAATCCTAATGGAGTTACCTGTTTCCGTTTTTAATACTTTATCCAGGTTCCTTAGAACGGTGTCCAAAAGACCCTGGACGGCCTTTTCCCCCTTGTTTGGGTAGCGATAAAAGCGGTCATGGAATAATACCTGAACGTGAAGGGGCGGTAGTCTTTGCTTCATCGCGAGCCGTTCGGCCTTCTTGACAATTTCCCTGTGCATGCCCTTCAGTTGCGCAAGCGATGGTATTCTTTGCACAGATTTTGCCCTTTTGATTTCGGTGTGCTCTATCCCAATAATCAGTTGGCCGCACTGATAACGAAAGTCAGGCTTTTGAACACGGTCCTGTCGAGGCAGTTCATTCCCAGGAAGTTGTTGGAGAGTTGAGAAGACCCACAGGTGAAATCTCTCACGGCTATCTTTCGATGCTTCTTGGCTGTTTACCATACTCAGTTCTCGTTTGACCAGTTCTGATTCCTGTTGTTTACAGGTCTATTCTGCCCAACGCGAAAATCAGCCGGAGCTGCAAGCGATCAGCTGGTTTTTGCGTTGGGCAAAGCTTCTGTTCAACTTTGGCCTTCTGAGGGACTAAAAGCCTTGGCCAGCGCATAATCCGACACCAAAAGCATTTGCTTTCCCAAATTGCCGCCGATGATTTCCAGTAAAGGATAATGTGCTGCATCAAGTGCCATGCCTATCCGTTTTCCGAATCTCACAAGGTCTCCCCCATTTTCCTTCATGAATGCCGACCTATACTCCTCCAAGCAATCCAGTGGATCAAGGCAGTCTCCAAACCCGAATTCCGGTTTTGGATGGACTGCGACGAGCTGTATTTCACGTAGTGCATTCATTCCTGAATTATTGCAGTGCTCGATGAATGCCGTTGCCAATGCCCCGTGAAACATCTGGTTCAGTTTCTGATTTTGGTGTCTAAGAAGCCACCCTTTCTCTGTGAAATATTTTGATGACCGAAGTGTTACGAGGAACGTGCAAAAGCCTGTGCACTCGAAACGCAACCTCACGCGCATTTCATCAGAGACGTGTACCTGAGGTATATTTAGTCTTCGTGCTTCATCACTGGAACAAAACCCGGTGTATATTTCCAAGATAGATTCGACGATGCTTTGATCAAGCAGCAACCGGTCTATTAGAATAAGCACGTTGGCAGCAAGAAGGTTGAGTTTCTCTATAGAAGGCATCGTCATCACTTATCTTTCATATTTATTGGCCTAACGTTTTAAGAGTTTTTACGGCGCGGAGCCGACGTAAAAACTTAGTTGAACAAACCCTCTCGCGGGGGGCTTGTGTTTCTATGGAATTTTAATCGGCATATGTGGTGACTTGCGAGCTACTATGGGGGAATTTTTCTTTGAAATCAAGAAATAAATCGAGGCGATATCCGTCACATCTCTGCATGTGTCCTTTCACACCCCATCGGGGTCCCGGCGCCATTTGACTTTTACGCGCAATCCCGGTATGAATCACCTGTCCGTCATCCAAGAGACGACACCGGAAAGGAAAGATCATGTCTGAAAAAAATGTCTGTCCGCCCCCGACGTTTGCAGCCGGGGACAAGAGAGATGGCTTCCATATCCTCCGGGTGGAACAGATCCCGGAGATCCGCGTCACCGCCTATGAGATCGAACATGAAAGGACGGGGGCGAAGATTCTTCACCTTCACTGCGACGACCGGGAAAACCTCTTCTCCATCGGCTTCCGGACGCCGCCCAGGGATTCGACCGGCGTCCCCCATATTCTCGAACATTCCGTCCTCGCCGGCTCCGAGCGCTACCCGCTCAAGGACGTCTTCAACGAGCTCCTCCGGGGAACACTCCAGACCTTCATCAACGCATTCACCTACCCCGACAAGACGATCTACCCCGTCGCCAGCCAGGAGAAACGCGATTTCTTCAACCTCGCCCGGGTCTATGCCGATCTTGTCCTCCGGCCGCGCCTGCTCAAGGAGACCTTTCTCCAGGAGGGCCACCATCTGGAGTTCGCCGAAAACGGCGATCTGACCATCTCCGGGATCGTCTACAACGAGATGAAGGGAGCCTACTCCTCCCCGGAGACGCTGATGTACAAGGCCATCCAGGAAAACCTCTATCCGGGAACCCCTTACGCCTGCGACTCGGGGGGCGATCCCGAGAGGATTCCCGAACTGACTTACGAAGCGTTCCGGAAATTCCACCGAACCTTCTACTCGCCGACAAACGCCCGTTTTTTCCTCTCCGGGAACATCCCGACGGAGGAGCACCTGGTCTTTCTCGCGGAGATCCTCGCCGGTTTCGACCGCGTCGCACTGGACTCCTCCATTCCCATCCTGCCCCGCTGGAAAGATCCCCGGACCATCCACGGCTTCTTCCCGATCGACCGGGAGGAAAAATCAGAGGGAAAAACGACGGTAAACCTGGCCTGGATGACGGCGGAAAACACCGCCGGCGGGACGGCGATGATGCTTGCCATCGTCGCCGATCTGCTCGTCGGCAGCGCCGCGTCCCCCCTCCGGAAGGCCCTGATCGATTCGGGTCTCGGGGAGGACCTCTCGCCGGTCACCGGCCTTGAGCGGGACCTCAGACAGATCGCCTTTGCCGTCGGCCTGCGCGGGACCGATCCGGACAAGGCCCCGCGGATCGAGGCGCTGATTCTGGATTCGCTGCGGGATGTGGCGGAAAACGGTTTCGACCGGGAGCTGATCGAGGGCACCCTCCACCAGGTGGAATTCCACGGACGGGAGATGGTCCGCGGCAGCTATCCCTACGGGATCGTCCTGATGGGACGGGCCTATCACACCTGGCTCTACGACGGGGACCCGCTGACTGACATGAATTTCCCGCAAATCATCCGCGACATCCGCCAAGAGTGGGAGAAGAAACCCGGCCTCTTCCAAGAGGTTGTTCGGCAGTGGTTCCTCGACAATCCCCACCGTCTCCTCTCCGTCATGGAACCAAGCCGGACCTTCCTGGAAGAGCGGGAGCAGAAGGCCCGGGAGCGGATGGCCCGTGTCGCGGCCTCCCTCGGTGAGGAAGAAAAGGAGCAGATCCGTCAGGAAACCCTGCTGTTGAAACGGTTTCAGACGGAACCGGACCCGCCGGAGGCGGCTGCGACCCTGCCGAAGCTGAAGATCGACGATATCTCCCGCGAGATCGAAACGATTCCTACGGAGAGGACGGCTGCGGGCGGCGTCCCGCTCCTTCGCCATGACCTTTTCACGAACGGCATCGCCTATCTCGATCTGGCCTTCGACGTCTCCGACATCCCCGAAGAGCTGCAGCCGTATCTGCCGCTTCTGGGAAAACTCACAACTCAGATGGGGGCGGCGGGGCTCTCCTACGAGGCAATGGCAAAGCGGATTTCCCTGCGGACCGGCGGCCTCGGCGTCAATCTCGCCGCCGGTGCAACCGCCGACGGCAGCGGAAACTGGCAGAAGATGGTTTTTTCCGTCAAGGCCCTCCATCGGAACACCGATGAGGCGGTCGGAATCATCCGGGACATCCTGACGGAGGGGGATCTGAACGATGACGCCCGGACGCGGGAGCTGATCCTCGAAAAAAAGAACGGGCTCCACGCCTCGGTGATCCCGTCGGGTCATATCTTCGCCCAGATGGCCGCGGCGGCGACCCTTTCCCTCCCGGCCTGGCGGACCGAACAGTGGCATGGGAGAACCCAGCTTCGCCTCATCGCCGGCACGGCCGACCATCTGAACGATATTCGGGAGGAGGTCCGGGAAAAGCTGGCGCGCCTCCGCAAGATCGTCTTTGTCCGGAACCGCCTGCTCATGAACATGACGGCCGACTCGGCCGGACTGCAAGGGCTGACCAGAGCGACCGATGCCCTGGTCACGGCCCTGCCGACCGGAAATCCGCCTGCAAAACCGGAGATGCGGAACCGCCAGCCCGTCCACATCGGGATCGCGATCCCCGCCGAGGTCTGTTATGTCGCCAAAGTCCTTGCGGCGCCGCCCTATGCCGACCCGCTTTCGGCGCCTCTTTTCGTTTTGGCGAGACAGCTCTCCAACGGCTATCTCTACCGCCATATCCGGGTTCAAGGGGGAGCCTACGGGGGTTCCTGCCGCTACGAACCGGTCAGCGGTATCTTTGCCTTCCTCTCCTATCGGGATCCGCATCTGATTGAAACACTGGACATCTATCGGCATGCGGTTGATTTTATCTGTAACAACCCGGTCCTTCAGGAAGAATTGGAGAAGGCCGTAATCGGCACGATCGGCGCGCTTGACAAACCATTGGACCCGGCCGGAAGGGGTTACACCGCCCTGATCCGGGAGTTTTCCGGGATGACGGATCCGATGCGTCGTCGTTTCAGGGAAGAGGTGCTCACCATCACTTCGGAACGGCTTCAGGGTACCGCCCGACTCTACTTCCCGGCGGCGGCAGAGGCGGCGGTTGTAGCCGTCTGCGCGCCGGAGGAGCGGCTCCATGCAGCCAACAAGATCCTTGAGGAGAAACTGGAGATTGAGAAACTGAGCTGATTCCGCTCACTCGCGGTGCGTGACGAGGCCGATCATCGCCGGGAGGAATCGGGGACATGTGGGGACACCTTGCCGCAAGGTGTCCCCAGCCCGGAGGGATCGGAACGTGTCCCCGGAACAGATCACTCCGGGTGCGAGATGAGGCCGATCATCGCCGGCCGAACGATAACCAGCCCGCTGCCGAAATAGCTGATTTCAGTAAAAAAAGAGAGGCCCACTGAATTTCAGCCGACCTCCGAACGGTCAGGGAGGAACGAAAGATGAGATTCTTAAAAAATGTTCGCTTGTGTGTGCTGCTGCTCCTGTGCCTGGGCGTTCTGTCCTGTTCCGGTTCCCTCTTCCGGAACTACGGCCAGATCCTCCCCGGCGGGGAGGTGACCCGGGATCTGGAACGCGGCGTGTTTCACCCCGAACTTCGCTACTACACCAGCGGGTCGGACCTCTATCCCAACGCCCTCATCGGACTGCACCGGGACTACCGTCTCGACCCGGAAACCCTCTGGAAAGAGGTCGCCATGACCCCGGAGAAGCTCCGGGGGATCGTCGGTTTTATGATGACAAAGGCATCCGAGTTTAGTCAGTTTCCTCATGAATTCGAACTTTTCGATACGGGGGGCAAAAAGATCGGTTTCTGGTATTCGATCCTGACCGCCAGGACCTACCTCCGCTTCGAGGAGGATGGGACCGTAATGATCCAGACGCCCGAGCTCGATACCTACGAAAAGCTGGAATCCAGGCGTGAAAACGATAACAAATAATAATTGACGGGAAGATCCTCGGGGCGTTGCCGCTTGCATTTCGCCGAAAATTCCGTTAAGGGTCGTGTAAATCTCTTAGAGGAGGCAGGAACGCTATGAAGGTTCTGGTTACCTACTACTCCCAGACCGGCAACACCGAGAAGCTCGCGCGCTCCATCTACGAAGCGATTCATCTGGAAAAAGAGCTCCACCCCATCCAGGAGGTCAATAGCGTCGAGGGCTTCGACGTCATCTTTGTGGGATTCCCCGTCCACGCCCACAGCGTGCCCGCCAAGGCCCTTCCCTTTTTCAAGAACCTGCCCGAGGGACAGAAGATCGCCCTCTTCTGCACCCATGGTTCGCTCCGGGGCGGCCGACTTCCCAAGCAGGCGCTGGAACACGCGATCGGCATTGCCGCCCGGGCAAAGATCCTCGGCACGTTCGGGGTCCGGGGTAAAGTGGATGTGAAGATCATCGAGGCGCTGATCAAACAAGCGGAACACCGAGCCTGGGCGGAAGAGGCGCAGGGGGCGTCCGGACATCCCACTGAATCGGATCTCGCCGACGGGAAGACATTCGCCCTGGAAATCCTGGCCAAGCTCGGCCGCTAGGCTGTACTTCCGCCGCAACCGGTCCGGCCCCGGACGCCTGTCCCGGCCTGCGCCCCCCGCGACCCGGAGCAAACCGGAGAGCGCCTTTGCGGAGAATCATCATCCCTTCCACTCCGGGAAGGCCGGGATGGAACAAGAGCCCCAAAATGGTTGAAGCGGAAGATCATTCAGATACCATTCAACAACTATCTCTCTTCCAGGAGGAGAACATCCTTCTGAACAGCGCCATTCAGGATTTGCTTGTCCTCAAACTGGAAGAAGCGAAGAAGGCCTTTCGCGAATACCAGAACATCTATCCGAACGGGGAATCTGTCGATGACAAGTTAAAGTTGTCCGTCTTTTTATCAGACGGATTGGCAAAGGCGTCCAGCGCCGCTTTCGGGAAACCCGACGGCTTGTGCCATCTGTGGGAGGACTTTGAAAATTATGCCAAATCGATTGGCGTCGATGACGGCCACCTGATTACCGGGATCAAAAAGTCTTTTTTTAAGCATGTCGTTGACACCATTAATCGTTATGAACTGGCCAACATCCCTTTTCTTGCCGATCAGACGCCGACCGGATATGTTTATATCCAGGCGGGTAATTATGAACGGGCCATCACATCCCTTCAAGCCTGTCTTCCTCTCTCATCGGCCAATGCACATATATACGGCTATCTTGGAGATGCCTATATGCTGAGCGGCGATCCTCTTTATGCCAGGAAGTTTTATCTGGAGGCATTTCTGATTGATCCCATAGCGATCGATTGGCGTCACTTCAAAGATAGAGAGCTTATAGCCTTGAAAGAGCAGATCCAGGAGGATCAAGAGGCAGATCACGCTATTGCAGCGCACTGGCTTCCGAGTTACGCCTATGTCCGGGGGATGTTCAAGCCGAAGGCCATCAGACAATTAGAGATATTGACAGCGCTTGTCGATGATTTTCTCCATATAAACAAAACGATACTCAACGATTCATCACGAGAGCTGAACGCCCGGCTTTTTTTAAAAGCCATCATTCTGTGCGACAATGAGACGTTCCTGAGGATGGTTAAGGGGATTGATTACGCGGACATTCGGCGGCAAATGAGAGAAATCAATGAACCGCTATTTTCAGACTACATGAGGCATATCGGCGCCAGAAATCACAAAGAATAAGATACGCCGAACGATCTGGAAAAATGGAACATCATCGAGAAATATCATGACAGAAAATTACGACACCTCATGGGACCTGATAGAATCCGACGAAGGCAAACCGGTAATTTCTAAACATGCGAAAGAAGAAATCAGACCTGCTTTCAGCAGATAAGAATTACGTGCCTGCTTCGGAGGATGACGGCGATGAGCTTTACCCGAATGGGATATTTGTATTCAATATCACCAAAATGATTGAGTATATCCGCGCACACCAAGATGAAATACCACTGGAAAGTATTGAAGTAAAAGCATATACAAGAGGCTGGTCAAAGCTGGCCGAAGTCACTATTGACAAGGCAGATATTACGGTCCCCCTTATTTTGGCTGAAATAAGCCCGGGAAGATACAACGTGATCGATGGTAACCACCGACTCGAAAAGGCGTATCGAGTGGGGGTTGATCATATTACTGCCTACAAGCTTACCCCGGAGCACCATATGCCGTTTTTGACGTCTTTGAAGGCATACCATACCTATATCGAGTATTGGAATTCCAAGATCAAGGATATGTAGACCAGCGCTAAACAAAAAGCCCTTTGAGGTCGGCCGATACCAGTGAGAGAATTACGTTGTTCGTTTACAAACCGCTGGTAAAAACAATCCATTGGACTTCTCAGAATTTTTAATGATAACGGGTTGAAAGGTGCATATTTCGGAGGGTAAATTTTCGGATGACAGTGGGTGAGGACAACTTCCTGAAGTCAGTAAAACTTTGGCCTTGACGAAAATGCTTGATTTCAAATAGGAATCAACGATGTTATTTTCGCGTTAATTATGATAGGGAATAACTGTGCTGTGATGGGCTGGGGCCAACGGATTCACGGTTGAGATATTGTGGCACCGCCGGGAAATCAGGCGGTAAACGGAGAAAACAAACATTAACCTGTATATCGGAACAAACCGATTTATTCGACTCAAAACAGCACGAAGGAGATTAGTGAGGAATG